>JALSGO010000124.1 GCA_026982655.1 Candidatus Bipolaricaulota bacterium | reverse complement strand
AAGGATCAAGAAAACGCGGCGCACGAACCGAAGGAGCTGCCTCTCCAAAAAGGCGATCCCGCGGATGATGGCCCCCATGGCTTGAGAGAGGAGTTGTGGAATACGCTGATGTGCAGGGTTAAGCTTTATGCGGATGATTTCATACCCATCCTTGCATTCCAATGGAGGTTGTTCTCCTGAAAGGAGGGTCACAATGCGGACTTGATGACCGGCTTGTACGAGCGCCTTTGCCTGGCGCTCCACGCGGGTATTGTATTGAAGGTTCTTTCGCGCCAAAATCACGATTTTCATCGGATCGAATCAGGACCTCCGCGACGCCACTTGCTCAGCGGTCGGCCTCGGTCTCCCCTCCCGGAGGTAATGGGCGACGACGCTCTCCGGATCCCCCATCAAACGTACCCTTCCGCGCTCCACCCACAAGGCTCGGGTGCAAAACTTCCTAATGAACCCCATGCTGTGGGTCACAACCACAATCGCCTTGGCCTTATGGAGGAACTCCCGCATGCGATCCTCGGACTTCCTTCGGAAGCGCTCGTCCCCCACGCCCAGTACCTCATCGATGAGCAAGATGTCCGGCTCCAGGCTCGTCGCAATAGCAAAGCCCAAGCGAGCCGTCATCCCGCTGGAGTACGTGCGCACCGGTTGATCGATGAAGTCCTTCAACTCCGCGAAGGAAACGATCTCATCGACGCGGGCGTCGACCTCCCTCCGACTCAACCCCAGGAGGACGCCGTTGAGATAGATGTTATCCCTCCCGGTGAGGTCCGGTCGGAAGCCCGCCCCGAGCGTGAGCAGCGGGGAGACCTTTCCGCGCACGCGGAGCTCCCCCTCATCCGGGCGGTAAATGCCCGCAATGACCCGCAGCAGGGTGCTCTTCCCCGCGCCGTTGGGGCCGATCACACCCAGCACTTCCCCCTCCTCCACGCGGAACGTTACCCCTCGAAGTGCCCAGAACTCCGAAGCTTGTCGTTCCTCCTTGCGCAGCAGCCACGCCCGCAGTCGGCGTCTTCGACTCCGATACTTGCGAAATCTCACCCCGATGTCCGTGGCCTCGATCACGCTCATCTAGATCACCTTTACGATGCGCGGCTCCTCGCGAACGAAATACCAAAACCCAACGATCAACACCGCAGCGGCCAGAAGAGCCGCCACCCCCAGCCAGAACCAATCGGGAGCCCGCCCGTACATCAGCACATCCCGGTAGCTCGTGAAGATCGGGGCAAAGGGGTTGATCATGAACAGGGTTCGAAAGCGCACCGGAACCCTCTCCACCGCATACAACGCAGGGGAAAGGTACAACCAGATGCGCGTGAAAAACTGCATGAAGTTTTGGAGGTCGGCAAAGTAGACGGCCAAGACGGAGAGGAGGAACGCCAATCCCGCGGTAAAGGCGATCTGCACCAGGGCAACCAGAGGCAGCAATAGGGCATAAGGCGTTAGGGGAATGCCGTACGCTAAGGTCACCGCTAGGAGCACCAGGAGGCCGAACACCAAGTTCACGGTGTTTGCCAACACCACGGAGAGGGGCAGAGCCGCTTTGGGAAAGGGGATTTGCTTGATCAACCTCTCCTGGCCTGAGATGCAGGTCATCGCCTGTCCGATGGAGGTGACAAACGCCCGCCAGGGGATGATGGCACACAACAAGAACAGAGGATAGTTGGGTTCCCCTCGATCGAAGATCCCCACGACCAAGAGCCAGTAGACCACCATCCAGAGGAGGGGATTGAGGAACCACCAAAGGTAGCCTAGGGCTAGGTTCTGATAGGATTGCTTGAGCTGGCTAATCGTTAGATAAACGATCAGCTCTCGACGGCGGAGGAGCTCCTTGAGAACGCTCCCTAATACCGTAGGCTTTGCGGTATAGAGCGTTTGGGGTGTAGGGCTCCCTGTTCGATCTGTAAGCATGGTCATTTTCGCATGAGCATTATATCTTTCCCGTACCTTCGACTTCAACGGTTTGTCCATTAGTACCGCTGGTGAAGTTGTAGGGTGGGAAGATCTCCCCGGAGCAAGAGCTGGATTTGCCGGTTTGTCCAGCCGAGTCTCCCGCGGACGAACACGTCAAGGAGATAACGGTACTTATCCGGGGCCTCCGCTTGCAGAAGGCGCAGGTAGGAAGCGGTCCGTTTGGCAACGTGAGGGGTGAAGTCGATGGGCCGCAGGGGACGCAAAACTCGATAGACTTTGAACATTCCCTGGCCGAACTCGGCTACCCTTTGGAAGGAAGGGCTCTGCTCAAGGTAGAGGGACTCAAAGTTCGTCCGCAGGGTTACGATCACGTACTGTGCCCTGGTGCGCTGTAGGGCTTGAAAGAGGTCTTCCTCCGTCAGGGCGACGAGATCATACTGGGTGAGCGAACGGACGCGGGCTCCGGTGTCCGGCCAGAGGAAAAGCACCTTCGGGCGGGGAGCCGAGCTCGCCCCGTGGGTGCAGAGGTTCGACGCGAAGTTTCGGGAACAGAGCCTCGGCATGCTGTAGAGGGGATACTTCCCATCGGCAAAGAAGTAGATGGCCGTCTTGAACTGCCAGTCGCTTAGGATCGGCGTTCCCAATGGGACATGCTCCAAGAGCCATTGCCCCAGCTGCTGTGCCTCTTCTCGGTGCCAACCTCGGGCCTCTACCCCCTGCCAGCCCCCTTGCGCGAGGAAGGCGGGGACGTTGTATTGGGCCGCAAACTTGACCCACTGTCCTCCCTCGCTCAGGAGCTGCCCGCCTACCAGTGCCGCACCCACCACCCAGGGCAGGAGGGGAAGCAGCGCTCGTGCCCGCGCTGACCGCCTAGAAAGCCGCACGGACAGCGCCTCCCATCCGCGCCAAGCCGCTCCCGCCAGGGCCAGATAGGAGAGCAGGAAGAAGATCACGCTTTGTCGGGCCCGCCAGCCCAGCAATCCCTGAAAGAGAACCATTGGGAGAAAGCAGAGAGCTGTGGCTATCAGCACCCTTTCCGGGATCGATCGCAGCGCCAGCATGGCCGTGATGCCCCAAGCGAGGGCGAGAAGGGGAGCCAACCCGAAATGGGGGGCGAGGTACTCCGCATAGTAGGTCGGCAAGCCGGAGGTCACGGCACGAATCCCTTGGGCTTGCAAGGTGCTCAAAAAGCCTTCTGTGACCCTGGGGCCGGCCCCACCGCCCAGCATCTCCCACCGACCCGTTATCGTATAAGCGTACGCCCACCAGGGGAGGATCACCACTAGGGCGGTTGCCAAGAGCACGAGGACCCCGTAGATGTTCTGCCTCGTTCGCCACTTGGGGATGACTAGCCAAAGAAGGAGAGGCAGGGGGAGGAAAAGCAACGCCATCTCCTTGAGCAAATACGCGAGGCCTAGGATCGCGCCGGAGGCTGTAAACCACACGAAGCGGCGGCTTTCGTAGGCTTTCATCAAGAGCAGCAGGTAGAGCACAAGCAAGGCGGGAAGGACGTGGTCGAGGTGGATCAACGCGGACCAGCGGCTCAGGCTCGTCGAGGTCAGCACCAGCAGAGCCGCCCAGAGCCCGGCTTGGGGGTGGAAGAGCTTCGCCCCCGCCGCGTAAACCAGCCCGATCCCTAGCACGTAAAAGACTCGGGACGCGAGAAAGGCGCTGCCGACGCTCGCCCCGAAGAGCTGGAAGGCGAGGGCAAGCCAAGCGGGGAAGAGCGGCCCCCGTTGGGTGATGGGAGTCCAATCGACGTCCACGTAGCCTCGTCCTTGGGCGATGTTCAAGGCCGCACTCATGTACCAGCCGCCGTCGGCAGGCGTTTGAATGTGCCCAGAGGGGGGCGTGAGCAGCAGCGCAAGCCCCACCGGATAGACCCATAGCGGAATCTTCCGTCCTCTCATTTGGAAGCGACCTCTTTGGTTTTTTCTTGCTTCCTCGTTATCAGCAACAGCCAGCCGATTCCCAGCAAAAGGGCCGAGAAGAGCGTCCAATAAAGCCTTTGTCCCAACAAAAAGGCAGAGATCGTCTCGTTGGGAAGTCCCGCAAGGGTGAGAACGGCGTACCAGCCTCCTTCAAGGATCCCGATCCCGCCGGGGGTGAAAGCGAGCACCAGGCTGAGCTGGGCGATCGGGATGCCTGCCCAAATGAGCAATGGCGGGATGGAAAGGTCTAAAGTCCGGACCAAGAGAAGGGTCCAAATCATCAAAGCAGCATACTTTAAGGTCGTCAGGACTAAGAGTTTTCCCAGCAGTTCAGGATCGATTAAGCGCCATAATTCATTTCTCTTTATGCTTCCTAATCTGCGTTGAGCCCTTACCCCAAGGTGCAGCATCCCTTGAGTGAAGCCTGGTAGGACCACTAGGCCCCAAGGAAGCACCAAGGCTAAGGCAGATGCTGCAGGGAACCAGCCTTTTGGGAGCCGTCCGGTAAGCCAAAGCCCAGCTGGCACTGACAGGATCAGTGCAAAAAGGAGATCTAATCCCTTCTCTAGGAGACTTATGGTTATTCCTTGCCGAATCGGCACGGTCTTAAGAGTACGCATCAATAGGGGCTTAAGCACGAGATCGCTGCCTATCTGCGAGACGTACTGCCCCGCTGCTCGCCCCAAAGTGAAGTAAAAAAAGAACTGGAAATAGGAGCAAACCGGTCGGCCCATTAGCGTGTTAGTGATTAGCCCCCAGCGCAAGCTGGATATCAAGAAAAGCAGCAGCGTGCTACCAAGGTATCCAACGAGCGGAACCCAACTCGGACGGAGTGCAAAGGCAAAGGCTTGCCATCCTCCACGGAGAGCAAACAGACCAAATAGGATGATTCCAATCCCATATAAGACTACGCGCCTAACTAAAGGGGAAACATTCATGACTTCTTTGCAATGTATAACTTCACTAACCCCCAGGAGAAGCGGCGGCGCTGAACAACTAAGAAACCTGCCCTTGAAAGGAGTTCTTGAATCTCTTCGTCTTTAAATCCGTAAACTTCCCCTGGCTGCATTCCTCTCTCATGTTGATCCCGATCCCAAAAAGCCCACTTATGCCAAAGGTAGGAAGGTAAAGGATCAAGAGTGGTAAGGATGACAGTACCCCCTCGTTTGAGTAAGCGAAAAGCCTCACGGAGTACAGCATCTCGATTCGGAATGTGATTTAAGGAAGCTATGAACGTAACGCAGTCAAAGCTTTGATCCTCAAATGGTAGCAAGGAAGAGTCCTTCACTATGAGATCTACGCCTTCCCAAGGGTAGACATCTACTCCTATGCCCCGTCCTCCTCTAGCTCGATGGAGCTGGATAAGGCGGTTGTTTCCGCATCCGATGTCCAGGCAAGAAGCCATAGGTGGAATATGCCTCAAAACTTCTTGAATACGAATCTCTTCGTTCGTCGTTAAGCCCGGAATCTTCGCAATAATCGGCTGAGGTATAAGAAGCTTTAAAGGGAGAAGCACTTCATTTAGGATTCGAAGGACCAATCCTTGCTCTTGAAGCGGTCGCATTTTAACTCTCCCTAGGCTTACGTCCTAAGAAGGAGTTATGCCAACGAAAGTACGAAGGTAGCCTTCGTTGTAAGCCGGTTTCAACCACGTCAAAAAAGTGCCAAAGCCGCGACCCGCCCCAACCTTGCAACCCTACCGGCACAAACAGGCCGCTGATCGGCTTTATGCGAATGTCTGTAAATCCAACTTCTTCGAGCAAGCTTACGATCTCCTGAGGAGCGAGGTGGCGGAAGAGGGTCGTTTCATGCTGGATTTTCAACAAGTCCGCAATTCCCAGCACGAAGCGCCGGTAAAGCGACGTCGGATCCCCCTCGAAGATGCAGATCATGCCTTCAGGCTTCAACACGCGATAAGCCTCCTTAAGCGCTTTTTTAGGATTCCCTAAGTGGTGAAGGACCCCCTTGAAGACCACACCGTCATATGTGGCTGCTTGAAAAGGGAGACGCTCGGCGTCACCCAGGTACACGCAGATGGGGTCTGGAAGGTCGGCTCGAGCCGTCCGGGCATTCCAGGGTGCCAGCTCGACACCGTGCGCCTCCATTCCCTGTTGGTAAGCTTCCTGCAGCAAGCTGCCAAACCCGCATCCCACGTCAAGCAGGCGGAAGCGGCCTTCTCGGTGGCGTTTGTCTTCACATAAGGCCGATAGGATGAGTCGATGTTGTCGTTGAAAGAGGTGCTTCGTTGCAAACCGCCTACGATACCGCGTATAAACCCTTTGAGCGATGGCGTCGCTGCGGCGGGCTTCTTCTCTTTTGTATGCCTCAATTTGCGGAGCTTCCCCCTTAACTTCAGGGCTCATTGGAGGGCTCCTCATAAGCTTCTCCCTTTTCGTGAAGGGCTTTGAGCAGGCTAAGCTCCTCGTTCAGCTTGGAAAGGGAGCGGTTGAGCCGCCAGATCAGGCGAAACAGCTGGAACATCAAGACGTATGCGAGCAAGATGCCCAGGGTGAAGATGGTGTATGCCCGCATCTCCATGCCCAACAGGGTCATGACGTAGTCGGCCACGCCAGGAAAGAGGCTGACTACCACTAAAGCCGTCCCCACGATAAGCCATATGAGGAAGCTGAACACATCTTCCTCGCGGCGGCGGACGAGCCGATAGCTCTGAACGAGGAAGTACAACCCAACGGCCAAGCCGACGACATTCACCAAGCGCATCGCTCGCATTTAGCTCCTTCGGAACAGTAAGACCCTCAAGATGCTGTCCAGCATGCGCAGAGGATACCCCAAGAACGTGCTCAGGGTGAACTGCGACTTCCCCCTCCGGCGGGCGGGCATCTTCACGGAGATTTCTTTGATCTTGAGACCCTTGCGGGCCGCCTCCAGCGTCTGCTCGACGGCCCAATGGCGGTCCGGGAGGCGACCTAAGCGCTTAAGGGCTTCCGCCCGGTAGGCCCGATAGCCCGAGGTGATATCCGTTAGGTTAGTGCCTCCCAGCCGGTTTCCCACCCACGTGAAGAAGCGGATGCCCACTCGGCGCACCCAGCCGTGTTCTCTGTGGCTCTCGTTAAGGAAGCGGCTGCCGATGACTACATCGCAGCCTCCGTTCAAAGCCTGCAGCAACTCCGGGATGTAACGGGGATCGTGCTGGCCGTCGGCGTCGATCTGTACGATCACGCCGAAGCCGTGCTCCAGCGCGTACCGATATCCGGTGCGCAGAGCGGCCCCTACCCCGCGATTCAGGACGTGGGAGACGACTACAGCCCCTGCTTCTCGCGCGACTTGAGCCGTCTGATCACAGGACGCGTCGTCAACGACAAGGACATTGGGCACGTGCTCTCGAACGGAGCGGATAACCTCGGCAACGGTCGCTTCTTCGTTGTACGCAGGAATTACCGCGATAACCCTTTGGCCGGACGCATTGCCTCTCATCGGATGTCTTTTACGAGTTACGAGGCTTGAGTAGGTACAAGGAACTGCGACTTTCTCCGCGTCCCGTCCCAGCGCACGTCGGGGAGGATCACGTCCTTCTTGGCCTCGATGCGGTCGCGGTACTTCATGAGATCCTGGAGCATCACCCGGAGCTCCGACTCGACGTCCGTCGTGGGCTGGTATCCCAAGTCCAGGAGGTGCCGGTGGTCCGGGTTGTAGTAGTGCTCCTCCAATTCCTTGCGCGGGTTCTCTATAGGCTGGATGACGGCGTTGAAGCCCAGCTCGTTGGCGACCTTCTGGACCTTCTCGGCCAGCTCGTAGACGGTGTAGACCTCCTGGAATTGGTTGAAGACCCGATACTCGCCCTCCTTAGGCGGGTTCTCGATCGCGATCGTGAGGCACTGCATGGAATCTCGTAAGGGGAGGAAGCCCCGCTTCTGGTGGCCCTTGCCGAAGGGCGTGAGGGGATGGCCGATCACGGCCTGGGCGCAGAAGCGATTCACGGCAGTCCCGAAGCACTGGTCGAAGTCGAAGCGGGTAAGCAGCCGCTCGTCGTCCCCCATCTCGTCGATGCGGGTGCCGAAGACGACCCCCTGCATGATGTCCGTCGAGCGCAGGCCCCAGATGCGACAGGCGAACATGATGTTGTTCGAGTCGTGGACCTTGGACCAGTGGTACCATGAGCCCGCCTGGCGCGGGAAGGGGAGCACGTCTTTGCGGCCTCGGTACTCGATCTCGAAGAAGCCTTCGGGGATGTCGATGTTGGGGGTGCCGTATTCGCCCATCGTGCCCAGCTTCACGAGATGCGCTTCCGGGCAGACGGTCTTCATGGCGTAGAGGATGTTGAGGGTCCCCACGATGTTGTTCGTCTGCGTAAAGACGCAGTGGTCGACGTCGATCATCGAGTAGGGGGCCGAGGGCATCTCGCCGAAGTGGACGATCGCCTCCGGCTGAAACTCTCTAAAGAAGTTCTCGACGAACTCGTAGTCGCGCAGATCTCCCCTCTTGAAGAGGATCTCCTTGCCGAAGCGCTCCTTGAACGCCCGGAGGCGCTCCTCCATAGGACGGATGGGGGTAGCGCTCCAGGAGTTCATCTCCTCGACCCACCGGCGCCTCAAGAAGAGATCCGCCCCGGCGATCTCGTGGCCGCGCGCCGCCAGGTACTGCGCGAGCGCCCAGCCCAGGTACCCGTCAATCCCTGCGATGAAAACCCGCATCTGCCTCCCTCCTTTGGAGAAGATTATGCTAGGAACCGGCCCCGGTTTCCAGCGCGAGTTCCTCCTGCGCCCATTCTTTCAGCACTTGGGCGACCTCGGGGCGGGTGAGCTCCGGGGGGAGCGGCTCCCCCGCCTGCAGCATCTCCCGTACCCGTGTACCGCTGAACTCCAGCCGTGCTTCCTGCGGGTGGGGGCAGGTCTTGGTGGAGGCGACCCCGCCGCAGCGGCGGCAGTAGAAGGCGTGATCGAAGAAAAGCGGCGTGATCCCCAGCTCCTCTTCGCCGAACTCCTCGAAGATGCGATGGGCGTCGTAGGTGTGGTAGTAGTTCCCCACGCCCGCGTGGTCCCGCCCGACGATGAAGTGGGTGCAGCCGTAGTTCTTGCGCACGATCGCGTGAAAGACCGCTTCTCTGGGGCCTGCGTAGCGCATCCAGGCGGGGTAGGCCGCGAGCACCACGCGGTCCTTAGGGTAGTAGTTCTCGATCAAGACCTCATAGCAGCGCATCCGGACCTCGTTGGGGAGGTCCCCCGGCTTGGTGGGCCCGATCACCGGGTGGAGGAAGAGTCCGTCGAACGTCTCCATGACGCACTTGTGGAGGTACTCGTGGGCCCGATGTATGGGGTTGCGGGTCTGGAAGCCGACGATGCGCCGCCAACCCCGTTGCTCAAAGAGTCGGCGGGTCTCACGGGGCGTCAAGCGATACCGGGGGAAGTCGCGATGGTGGGGAAGCCGAGCCAGGGTGATCGGGCCTCCGACGAGCCAATCCCCCTGCTCATAGAGGGCGGCCACGCCGGGATGGGCCGGGTCGGTCGTGCGGTAGACCCGTTGGGCTTCCTCGCGCTTGTCGTAGCGGAAGAGATCCTCGACGTCGAGCACACCGAGGAAGGCACCCTCCGGCTCCTGCAGGGCGAGGCGATCTCCGACGTCTAGAATCCGAGCGAGCTCGTCCCCAATCGCGAGGGTGACGGGCAAGGGCCAGGGCAGCCCGTCGGCCAAGCGCATCGTGTGCAGGACGCTCTCGTAGTCCTCTCGGGTCATAAAGCCCCTAAGGGGGCTGAACGCCCCGGTAGCGATCATCTCCACGTCGCTGCGCTGTCGCAGGTTGAGCGTGATCGTCGGAAGAGTTCGGGCTTCTCCCTCGAGATCGCGAGCCGCGGCGGGATCCTCGAGAACGCGATCGACGAGGGTTCCGCCGTGGGGCGGGATCGGGAACCGCGTCGGCATCGTCGCCTCCTTTGTCCGTTGGATTAGGGTTTCATGCAGCTGGACTTCCTTGAGCTTAAGAGCGCACATGCAGGCCACACTCCTTGGTCTCAGGGGACTCCCACCACCAGCGTCCGGCCCGCTCCGGCTCGTCCGGACCGACGGGGCGGGTGCAGGGAGCGCAGCCGATGCTCTTGTAGCCGCGATCGTAGAGGGCGTTGTAGGGTAGGTTGTGCTCCTTGACGTAGCGCCAGACCTCCTCGCGGGCCCAGTCCGCCAGAGGGTTGACCTTGACGATGCCCCCGTGGGTCTCGTCGATTTCCACCTTCCGGAGGCGAGCGCGGGTAGGGCTCTGCTCCCGCCGCAGGCCCGTCACCCAGGCCTTGGTGTCCGCCAAGGCCCGCCGCAAGGGCTCTACCTTGCGCACTTGGCAACAGAGCTTACGCAGCTCCACGCTTTGGTAGAAGAGATTGACCCCATGCTCTCGGACCATCCGCTCGACGGCCCTCGCTTCCGGGAAGTACACCTCGATCTCGATCCCGTAACGCGCCCTCACTCGATCCACGAGGTCGTACGTCTCCGGGTGGAGGCGGCCCGTGTCCAACATGAAGACTTGGGGTTTGTCAACGAGTTGAGCCAGCAAGTCGAGCACCACGAGGTCTTCGGCGCTGAAGCTGCAGGCCAGCTTGATATGGGGATGAAAGCGCTCGACGGCCCAGCGGAGGACCTCCTCCGCCGGGGCGCCCTCTAGCTCCGAGGGTATTCGGGACAGGAGTTTTTCCGTGATCATTGCGTCTCTGCCTCCTTCTGTTGTCGTCTCTTGGCCCGCCGTTAGAACTCCACAACTCGGATCCCCTGCGCTTCTAAGTTCAAGGGCCGGAGCCGCTCCAGGATCTCTCGACGATAGCGAAAGGTCGTGATCAATACGGCATCGGGCTTATAGTGGGGAATCTCCTCCGGCCCGATCACGGGATAGCCGTAGAAGGGCCTCCCTTGCTTGCGGGGATCATCGTCGACGACGGCCAGGAGCTCTAGAGGGGTTTCGGAAAGCGCCTGGATAAGCACTTCGGTGACCTGTCCGGCGCTGTAGAAGAGAACCCGCCTAAACCTGTAGCGACATTGATGTTCTCGAAGGACTTGAGCCAGCTCTTCCTTGCCGCTTTGGAACATCTGGAAGGTTTCGCGGATGTAGGCGACCATGAGCTCACGGCGGAGCGCTTCTCCCTTCGGAGTGAGGCGATATGCGAAGTCGCGGCGGTTGCGGGGGGACCGCTCCACAAGTCCCTGCTGTAGGAACTCGAGGAGGTATTGGTTGACTACCGCCGGGGAGAGTCCGGCTTGTTGGCCCAATCCCCGTTGGGTGAGCAGGGCGTCCTCGTGGGCGAGGGCCTCCAACATAAGATATTGCCGCAGACGCTTGGTGGGCTTGAAGTACGACAGCGCGTTGAACCTGTGAGAACTCCTCGGCACAGTGTCTGTTGTCCCCGGCATAGCGGTGCTACGGTACACCAATGTTGTTTGTTTGTCAAGCGAACAATATCTCGGGGAACATTTGTGGATATTGGAGACAAGCGGACTTAAACGAGCAGCATTCGCATCGGTTCCAGGGTGCGCTTGAAGGGGTCTAACACCAAGCCGAGGATCTCCAGGGTGACCACGCCCAGGAGCGCCTCGTCGTCGCCGGGCTCGCCCAGCACGACGGGCGTGTGGCCCTCGCCCTGGGGTAGGACGATGTAACACTCAGAGATTCTGCGCCTGACGGTCCGCCCGTCGGCCAGGACGAACTCGTGCTCCCGCTTGGGCTTCAATTCGATGGCTTTCCAGATGGGTTCCGGAAGGAGCGAGTAGGTCGCGCCGCTGTCCACCAAGAAGCGCACGGCTTGTTCCTTACCCGTCGGCCCGCGCACCGTCCCTTCGACGTAGACGATCCCCATTAGAGCACTCCCAGCTCCTGGAGGACTTCCAGCACCGGCGGAAGCGGCTCCCGCCAGAGCCACTCCTCGCGGAGCCAAAAGCCCCTCACGACCTCCGAGCGGTAGACGCCCTCTTGGGGACGGCGGCGCTCGTAGCGGTCATCCTCCCCCAGCACGTAGAAGTCGGCCCTTCGTTCGTCGGGGTCGATCACCCAGTACTCGCGCACGCCTCCGGCCTCGTATTCGGCGAACTTCTCGCCCCGATCGCGCAGGCGGCTCTCCGGGGAGGCGATCTCCACCAC
>JALSGO010000123.1 GCA_026982655.1 Candidatus Bipolaricaulota bacterium | reverse complement strand
AACGAGCTGTTCGTCTTCACGCGCACGGCTCCCGATGAGGTGGCCCCCGGCGATACATTTACGGTAACGGACGAGATCCAGGCCAAGGTCGATCTGGAGCTGGCGGCGATCGCTGCGGAGGTTCCCCCGGAGTTCACGCTGGTGGAGGGGAACCCCATCGCCTTCGCGCAGGGAGGGCTCTCCGCGGGGGAGACCTTTCGCAACAGCTATACGCTGCGGGCTCCCGATCGAGAGGGGACGTTCACGCTCCCCGCCGGCGCGCGGGGGAAGCCCTCGGGCGCCAACAGCCAGAGCATCAATGTAGATCTCAGCATCACGGTGACGACAACTCCCACCGCAAACCAGCCGCCGATCGCGGAATTTACCTTCCGTCCCTCCGCAGAGATCCAAGTGGGTCAGGACATCACCTTCGACGCGACGGCTTCCACTGATCCCGACGGCACGATCACCAGCTACCTCTGGGATTTTGGGGACGGCACGGCACTGGAGGGTCCCGACAAGGCGGTCGTTACCCATGCCTACGCGGAGCCCGGAACTTACACCGTTACCCTGGTCGTCGTGGACAACCAGGGCGCAAGCTCTCGTCCTGAGACCGCGACGATCGCCGTAGGAGAGGCGAACGAGAAGCCGATCGCCCGATTCACCTACTCCCCCACCACGGACCTCAAGGCCGGGGATGAGATCACCTTCGACGCGACCCGCTCTCGGGACCCGGACGGTGAGATTACCAATTACCGCTGGAGCTTCGGCGACGGCACGGTCCTCGAGGGGCCCGATAAGGCCGTTGTCACCCACGTATACGCGGAGGCCGGGACCTACACGGTGACGCTCGTTGTCGTCGACGACCAAGGCGCGACTTCCACACCGCGGACCGCCGTGATCTCGGTGGCAGAGCCCCCTCCCACAGTCTTCGGCATCCCCCTGGAGATCGCGATCGCCGTCGGGGCCGTCGTGGGAGCCGTGGTGCTCTTCTTCGCGATCCGCGCGCTCTTCTTCCGCGGGCCGCCGGAAGAGGTTGGAGGGGGAGGGGGAGAGCCCACCCCCGCCGCACCTGCTCCCCAAGGCCTCGAAGCCGCCCTCGAGCCCCAGATCCAAGCGTTTGTGGCCGAGACGGACCTCCCCGTCCGGGGCGTTTCGTCCGTAAGCGTCGTAGAGAAGGTGGACGAGCTCTCCCGCGCCTCCTGGGTGCGCAAGCTCACCGCGCAGTCCCTGATCGTCGTCTCGTACGACGAGAAGACGATCGCCTTTCAGCGCTTCGAGGAGCTGAGCGAGGTCGAGCAGAGGAAGCTGGATCTGAGCCCCTTGGGGGAGGACTCGCTCTTGGCGTACGTCTCCCAGCGCGTCTCGCCCGGGGATCGGGTGGTGGAGCTCACCTGGGAGATGAACTCCGGGGAGACGTTCACCAGCCTTGCGGTCGTAGACCCTCAAGGCCAGATCCGCTTCGACACCTTCCTGAGCCTCGCGCAAGTCCGCCTGAGCGCGAAGCAAGGAGCAAACGGCTAAGACCGAAGCGAGGGTCCGACGGAGACGGAGGGGGGGAGAAAACCCCTAGACGGAGGGGAAGGCCCTTGGTATCATAAAGGGGCCTTGGAGGGATGTCCGAACGGTAAGGAGCCGGTCTCGAAAACCGGTACGGCCTTTACGGCCTTCGGGGTTCGAATCCCCGTCCCTCCGCCACCTCCCGAGAAGGAAGAAGGGGCAGCTTCACGCTGCCCC
>JALSGO010000122.1 GCA_026982655.1 Candidatus Bipolaricaulota bacterium | reverse complement strand
GATCCATCGTATCGAGAGGGCGGAGGAAAGTAAAGCTGGGGTCTAGGTAAGCCCCACGACGAGCGGGTGACCGGCAAGGGCGTGTGAAGATGAAGGGAGGAGCCATCCACGAAACGGGATAGCCCTGCGTGTTTCCCCTCGCGAGGGGAAGGGGAGCCCGCGGACCGGTGAAGAAGCCCTCCCTTCCGGACTGCAGGGGGATCCTCCCGACCGGAACCGGGGACGATCCCGGCGAACCCCACCCACCCCACCCCACCCCACCCGATCCCCGGCCGCGGAGTTCCCCGGAGGCTAAGCCCAACCCCGAGCGCGCGGGCCCGGGCCGGAGCCGGAGCCGGAGCGGTTTGTGGGGGGGCACTGCACCACCTGCCACTCCTCCGGCAACGGGCCCAGTTCGGTCAGCTTGAAACCGTCAGGAACGTCAGAAACGTTTCGCGCTTTCGCATCACGCATCTCAAGCATGGTGTCCCTCCCCTCCCCAGGCACGTTTGGCCCCTTTGTGGCCCCTTCGTGACCCCTTTGGCCCCTTTGTGGCCCTTTAAGGACATAATAGGTCTCCTTGCCGGTTTCCCCCACGCGCTCTAGAATCCCTCTCTGCACGAGATCATCCAGATCTGGGCTCGCTGTACGCTTAGACACCCCGGCAAGCTCCTGATGCTCTTGATTCGAGATGCGACCTCTCTCCTTCACATAGAGCACCGCTTGGATCTGCCGCTCGCTCAATCCCACCGCCCGCAGGCGCTCGGGGGTATAGGGGTCCTTGGCGAAGGTGATGAGGAAGCCGCCTTGGTGGTTCTCAAATTCGGGTTCCGGCAGGCCCTGCCCGCGGCAGAGCTCCAGGATTCGGGTGGTCCCGGTGCCCCAAGCGCTCGATCAGCCCGGCGAAATAGTTGGATCTCCCGGTCGTCCGCTGCAGCCCCCACGATCTCGCCGTCCTCCCGGATGCCGACGAGGAGTGTTCCCCCTCGGGTGTTGGCGAAGGCCGCCAGGTCCTCCAGGGCCCTATCCGTCCACTGCCGCTTGAACTCCAGCGTTTCGTCCTCTTGCCGGTCGATCTTGGGCATGCTCTTATCCGCTCAGCCCTAGGAGCTTCAGAACCTCGTTCAGCTGTCGGTCCGCCTCCGCCCGCTCTTCCTCCGCCTCCCGCAGCAGGAGCACGGCCTCCTCCAAGGGGAGGACCTCCTCCTGCTCGTCCGTCGTCACATAGCGGCTGGGGCTCAAGTTGTAGTCGTTCCGAGCCGCTTCTTCCTTCGTGATGACTGCCGAGAGCCCCTCCTCCGCCTTCCAGTCGTGGTAAACCTGGGCGATCCGCTCGAGGTGCTCCCCGGTCAGGTAGTTCTTGGGCCGGCCCTTGGCAAAGAGCTTCGAAGCGTTGATCAGCAAGATCTCCTTGGGGCGGCGCTTGCGGGTGTTGATCACCAGAACAATGCCCGGCGCGGTCGTGTTGTAAAAGAGGTTTTCCGGGAGCAGGACGACGGCCTCGATGAGGTCGTACTCCACGAACCGCCGGCGGATGTCCCGCTCGCGGTTGCTCCCCCGGTTGCCGGAGCCTCTGGAGACGGCCCCGGTGTCGAGCACCACGGCCATCCGCCCGCCTTCCCTGAGCGAGGCGTACATGTGCTGGATCCAGCCCCAGTCGGCGCTCGACGACGGAGGCACGCCGAAGCGGAAGCGCTCATAGGGATCGTTCTCGTAGAGGCTCGTGGGGAAGTCCTGGTCTGGTTCCACATGGAGTTGGCCACCACGAGGTCGAAGCGCTTCAAGCTCCCGTCCCCTTCGGTGAACGCCGGGCCGGTCATCGTGTTTCCCAAGGCGATCTCCGCCTCCATGTCGTGGATGACCACGTTCATCTTGGCCATGGCGAACGTTGCAGGGTTGATCTCCTGGCCGTAGAGCTTAAGGGGAGCGACCTCCGCAGGGAGCTTCCGCCGCCCGTTCTCCTCGACAGCCCGTCCCAGGATGTCGGGCTCGACGTCCTCAAGCCCTAAGCGGTGGCGGCTGAGCACCTCGACGAGCCGGGCCAGGGTCGGCTCGTCCACGATCCGTTGCCCGGCGGTGGTGGCGTTGAACTCCACGATGTCGATGGCCCCTTGGAGCTTGGGGTTCTCGCGGGCCACGGCGCGCACCGCGTCCGTCAGGTACTCCCCGAGGCCCGTCGTCTTCGTGCGGATCTCCGCCCAACGGGCTTCCTTCGGGAGGTAGAAGCAAACGAGCTTGTGGTCCTTCTCGACGAGCTTCTCGGCGTTGTAGCGCCCGCCGAACTCGTAGGCCAGCTGTTCCAGCTCGTCCTCGAAGACGTCCGAGAGGCGCTTTAAGAAGATGAGGGGCAGGATGTAGGCCTTGAACTTGGGGGCATCCACAGGCCCGCAGATGGTGCAGGCCGCGTCCCAGAGCCACTGCTCCAAGGTCGAGAGCTCCAGCCGTGGCCGCCGGTGCCGGGATCCCGTTCTCGCCTCCTCCGCCATGGTCCGCTCGCCCCCTTGTCGATGCTTTAGCGCGATTTTAGGGTATCCGTTCCGGCGCGGAATTGCCCTTCCATAAGAGGAGCAGGCCAGAGGGTCAGCAGCTCTTCCAGATACCTTCGTACCGGCCCACGGCGCAGGCGCTCCTGAAGAAATTGATTGCGATAGCTGCGCAGGCAGCCGTAGCAGCTGTCCAGCTCCCCGCAGCCGCAGGCTCCTTCGACCCGCTCCCGGGCCTGCTCCAAGCAGCTTCGCAGCCGCGCTTCGTCCTCGAGCCGGGCCACCAGGCCCGCGCCCCCCGGCACGTCGTCGTACAGCAAAATGGGCGGGATGAGCCGCCCCTCCTCGTAAGCCACCACCGCGTTGAGGTCCGTGGGCGGGACCTCCAAGAGCTGAGCGGCTGTCTCAACCAGCGCATAAGCCAGGGAATAGGCGAAGCCCACCGGGTCCCGGTGGGCGGCCTCGGCCGTCAGCCCGGAGGGGTTCAGCTGGAACTCCAGCCGGAGCACGTCCGTGATGAATTCGTGCCCCAGCGAGAAGTTTTCCGGCCGTCCGGGACAGGGATGGCCGTAGGGCGTGGTGTGGGATTTTCGGATTTTGGGGTTTCGATCCCCGGCCCCGCACTCCGGGCAGATGTAGAAGCCCTCGCCCCGGCGGCCCTCGCAGAGGACGACCATCCGGCCGGGCGAGGCCGGCGTCAGTTCGATCAGCGGCGGGGCCGAGGTTCCCGGTCCCGGGATCGAACGGCGCTCCGGAGGCGGGCCCACCCCGCCGGCGAAGTAGGGCCGGCTGGAGAAGAGCCGCTGCGGTCGGCCTCGGGGATCCTTGGGCCGCTCGCGCTTCGTGACGAAGCCAAACTTGGGCACGATGTAGCGGTACGACCGGACGGGGCAGCCGCAGGGAAGCTCTTGCACCCCTTCCGTCCCGCTCTTCCACTGCACGAAGGTGTTATGCTTTAGGCAGAGCTTGTAGCCGTACACGTCCCACGTCTTCTCGGGCACCCGTTTTAAGCCATAGGCCTTCCAGAGCTTCTTGTTGGCGATCACCTCGGCCGAAGGCGCGAACTCCGAGACGGCGATTTGCAGGTCCCGCTGGAGGGCGACGTCGGTCGCCTCCCGCACCCCGGCGGCCTTATCCAGCCGGTGGGTGTCCAGCTCCACCACGTCCACCGGGAAGCCGTACTTCGGGATGACGACCTTGCGGGAGAGGAAGGAGAGCACGTCCTCGTCCGCGAGGGTCCTGGCCCGGGCTTGGGCCCAGCGGGCCGTCGCATAGTCCCCCCGGGCCGCGGCCTCCTGCTCGAGCGCCTTCGCGGTGCGGTAGTCGGAGGCGACCTCGGCCACGGCCAGGGCCAGGCGGCCCTCCGGGTCGAGGAGCCGATCGGCCCACGTCCCGTCAAGAAGCCCCAGCTTCTCGTGCATTTCGGGGGAGAGGATCGCCCGCAGAGCCGCCTCCAGCTCCCCCTTGCGCTCGTCCAAGAACGCCCGAAGCGCGGGGAGGAGCGTGGGCCGCGCCCAGTTCCCCACGAGGACCTCCACGGAGTGGCATCGCTCCGGATGGGCTTTGAAGAAGACCGACAGCACGACGGCCATCCGGTGGCGCAGCAGGAGCTTCTCGTTGCGCAGGGTGAGCGTGGGCGGACGGATCTGCCCCCGGAGCATCCGCTCGGGATGGGCGAAGTGATAGAGATCGTGGGAGGAGCGGCGGCAGTAGGTGAGGGCGAACCCCGGCTCCTCGCGGCGGCCGGCCCGGCCTACCCTTTGGGCGTAGTTGAACGGCTCCGGCGGGACATTTCGCAGGAAGACCACGTCCAATTCGCCCAGGTCCACCCCCAGCTCGAAGGTCGTCGAGCAGCTGAGCACGTGGATCCGGCCCGCCTTGAAGTCCCGCTGGTACTCACGGGCCTTCTCGTAGTCCAGCTGGGCGGTGTGCTCCTCCACCCGCAGCGGGCCCGGCAGCTCCTCTTGATACAGCGAGCGGTAGTGGTCCGGCGGGAGGTCGCGGACGGCCACGGGGTGCAGCCGCCCGCGGCAGCGGAACTGCGGGCAGAGCCCCCCGACGGCGAGGGGGCTCAGACGGCCGCAGGTGTCGCAGCAATACACGAGGTCGTCCGGCGAGAGCGGGACGAGCCGCCACCACCGGGGGTTGAGCCGCCGGGCGTCCTTGACGGGGAGCAGCAGGCGCTCCGCCGTGGAGGGGGCCCGCTCGTCCGCTTCGCTCAGCGCCTCCCAGATCGCGCGAAGCGTCTCCTCGGCAAGGGCCGCGGCCTCCCCCTCCGGCACGCCCCGCTCCACGAGCAGCCGGCGGAGGAACCGGACCCTCCGCCCTCGAGGCCCGGCCCAAGCCCGCACCCCCTTGTCGCCCCGGGGCGGCCCCAAGCGAACCCGCATAGGGGAGGCCGTCGACCCCAGATCGCCCCAATTCAGGGTGACGCCCTCCTCCGTCCCCAGCTCGACGGCCTTCTCCCGGCGCATCGTGTCCAAGAGATGGAGGAGGAGATCGCGGGCCTCCTCTTCCGAGAGGGCCCAGGGTGGCCGGGTCAGGAGGGCGGGAATCTCCACCCAATCGGGGAGATTGACCGTCCAGCGGACGAGCCCCACCCCCTCGAGCGAGAGGCGCGCCTCCTCCGTCAGAAACTCGCGGTAGAGGAGGCGCCACGCCTCGCGGCGCAGCTCCAGATCGCTGGCCCCCGCGGGGAGCACTTTTTGCTGCCGCAGCAGGGTTCGCAGTTCGGCAGCGAGGTCTGCGAGCGAGAGCCCCTCCGTCCCCGCCGCTGGGGCCAAGCGGCGGGCGGCCTCAAGCAGGAGCCGCCGGCCCAGCACGTCCCGATACGACCCCTCCAAGTACCAAGCGAAGAAGGCCGCCGGCTGCCTCCCGTCGGCGAACGCGAGCACCCGCCGCCGCTTCGGGGGCAGCCGCTGGTGCAACGTCGTGGCGATCACAGCGTGGGGGCCCTCTCCCCCGTAGATCACCTCGCTCACAGGGTCCCGTCCTGAGGCGGTGTAGCCGCAGACGGAGCAGCGCTTGAGCTGGTCCGCCCGCGTCTCGTCGTCGTGCGGGGGCTCCAAGACGACCTTCAGGAGGTTGGAATCGGGATGGTCGCAGGGCGGCGGGGCGAGTCGCGGTCCCCCGATCGCGCCGCAGCGCACACAGAGGAGACGCACCTCCCCCTCGATGTCCCGCTCCCGTTCGGGGACCTCTCCGGCCCCATCCTCCAGGGGGCGCAGGTAGCGGGCGCCGAAGTCCTCCCGGCTGGGGTCGCGCACGGCCTCCGCCCAGCGCCCCTCCTGGAGCTGCCCGACGAGGTAGTGCTGCCCGCACTCCCGGCAGAGGGCGACCTCGAAGACGGCCCCCTCTTCGGGGCCTTGGCCCTCCGCCCGCTCGAGCAGGACCCGCTTCTCCGGGCGGTAGCGCACGAAGGCCCCCTCCAACGAGCGCAGGAAGAGGTGGTAGCGCACGGTCAGCAGCGGCGTCCCCGTCTTGGGGTCGCGGGCCCGGACGAGCAGCCCCAGGAGCCGTTCCAGGGCCGCGTCCCGCTCCTTGGCGGGGAGCTCCGGGAAGAGGCGCTCGGTCAGCTCCTCCGCCTCCCAGCTCCTCGAGGCTAAGTCTTGCCGGAGTTGCACGGCCCTCCGATCCCGCTGCAGGAGGCCGCCCGCCCACCCCGCCCGGGCCTCTCCCCCCAAGGGCGGCGGGACCCCGACCCGACGGCCCAGGGCCTCCAGCCGATCCCGACCCTCCGCCTCTCCCCCCTCGAGGGCCGCCCGCAGGGTCGCATAGTCTTCAGCGCTCAAGGAGAGGGCTTCCGACCCCGGCCCCGACGGCTCCCGGAGGGGCTCCGGTTCGCTCAGCACCACGCCCTTGGGGGAGAAGGGCTCGCCGAAGAGCTCCGCGGCGAAGCGGGCCACCGCCGGCTTATCCCTCTCCCCGCCCAACAGGGTGGCGCTGGTGGCGAGGCAGCGGAAGGGGCCGTCGCGGCCGCCCTCGCGCAGGCGACGCTTCAGGCGGCGCAGCAGCAGGGCCATCTCCGTGCCCCGCGTGCCTCGATACTGATGGGCCTCGTCGAGCACCAGAAAGGTCCACCACCGGGCCCGGCCGTCGTCGAAGAGCGGGCTGTCGTCCGGCCGCAGCAGCAGATACTCCAGCATGGAGTAGTTCGTGAGCAGGATGTGCGGAGGGGTTTCCCGCATCTCGCGGCGGAGCACCCGCTCCCCGGGGAGCCTTCGCTCCAAGTGCTCCCTCGCCTGCCTCCGAGAGTCTTGCTCGTCCTTGGGCGTCTCGCCGATGTACTGCCCGAAGGTAAAGCGAAACGGGGAGCCGAACTCCTCGAGCCGCCGGCAGATCTCCCCCAGCCGCTCCCGCTGGTCGTGGGCCAGCGCGTTCATCGGGTAGAGAATGAGGGCCCGCACTCCGGGCCCCAGCTCCCCCCGCCGGAACTCCTCGTACAGATGAAGTAGGATGGGATAAAGGAAGGCCTCCGTCTTGCCGCTGCCCGTCCCCGTGGCCACTACGACGTTTTGCCCGCCCACGACCCGGCGGATCGCTTCCTCCTGGTGGCGGTAAAGCGGCCGATCCCCATAGAGGGCTTGGAGAAAGCCCTCGTCAAACGGCCCTTCCAGAAGCTCCGGGAAGAGCTTGCAGGGGGTCTTCCCCCGGCGGAACGGGGGCGTGGCCTCGATGTACGGCCCTCGGCTGAGGCTCTCCCGACGGAGCGCCTCCTCGAACGAGGCCCGCAGCACGGGGTCGCGGAACGAGAACGTCGTGAGTAAGTACCTTCGATAGCGCTCTACGACCTCGCGGGATAGCTCCAAAATGTCCATGCGTAGCTTACATCAGCTGGGACACCTCCCCCCAATGGCGCTTCATAATGTGTTGGAGGAGCTCCTCGCCCTGAACGTTACGCAGATCGAAGAGCTCTTTACAGAGCTGACAGATCTGAAAGCGTGGCAAGTCCCTATATTTAGTCAGTTTTCTCCTAATCTCTTCCACATCCTGCACAATGCGATAGCTAGGTCCTGAACCATATTTTGTTCGGGTTTTATGTGTTTCTTCCACGTGTCTCGTTATCGTGCTGGTCGGATACAGATCGTCTGCTTCTGCTACGTACTCGTCGCAATAGGGGCAAGCAAGAACGTATCGCGGCAAGTGGGGAATCCACTGTCGGAGCTCGCTCCAAGTCGGCTCACGGTATAGCTGGGGACGATGCTCTCGAAAGAGATGCTCTAAGAACTCCCCTTTGTCGCGCGTCCCAAAGGCGCAGAGCCGGCAGCGAAGGCGGACCTCCAATCTTCCGGCCTCTGCCTCGACCTCCACCTCCGGCTCCGAAAGGGGGAGTCGGACCCGCAGCGGGGTTTCCCCCGGGCGGTCCAAGGTCTCGGCCTCCGTGAACTCCCATAGGGGAACGGCCACCGAAGAGGAACCCGCCTTCGCCCTAAAGGAACGCAGGTCCCCGGGAAATCCGAATCGAATCTGCCGAACTCCGGGCGGGAGCTTGAGCCAAAGCGCCTTCTTCGATGTTGCCCTGAACTCCTCGCGGGTGAACAAGAGGGGGCGCGCCTGCCACTCCACTTCCTCCGGCGGTCCGTCTTCCTCGGCCAGCGCCCACCAGAGCCGCGGGAGGCGGATCTTGAGGTCTACCGTCGCAGGACGGGAGGAAGCCCCCTGGGATCGAGCCTGCACCCGCCAGCGGGTTTCGTCCCAGCCCGGCTCCGGGGGGAGGATGACCACCGTGCGCCGCCCTTCTCGGACGACCCGGAGGGGCGCTGAGGCTCGGTCGCAGAGTTCCACCCGATATCCCTCTTGATGGCGAAACTCCACGCGGGCCGGGCGGTGCCCTTCCGGCCCCGGCACGATCACGGGGTCGCCTGGCTCAACTCGAATCCCCTCAAGCCCGCTCAAGAAGCGAAAGTCCATGCTGTCGATCAGCTCGTCGGCGTGATCGTAAAACCGTAGAAAGTACCAGCCGCCGCCCCGAGCGGCCAGCTCCGGAGGCAACCCCTGCACTTCCTGCGTCGGATCGGGCTGGAAGGAAGTCTTCCAGCGCCCCTCACCCGGGCCTTCCTCCCCGACCACAACGGTTGCGATCGTCTCCCAAACGCTTCGATCCGCCCGCACGGCCGGTGGCCCCCGGAACAAGGGCCCAAGCCCTTCGGCCGCATCCGGCAGCCGCTCCCCCACCGGATGGAGCTCGATTCGCTGCCAGGGCACCCGCTCCTGACCCCCGACGAGGAAGGCCACTCGAGGGTCCTCCGACAGGTCAACGTAGTGCGCGGCATAGCCGGGGATCGCGACGGGTTCGGGAGCGGGCGGGGAGTCTCCTGCGCGCTTCCAGCCCTCGGGGACGATCGCCAGATACCACCCTTGGGACGCCTTTTGCACCCGTCGACCTTTGTCCAGGTCCGCGTTCAGCTTGAACAGCAGCCCTTCGTCCGTCGACAGCCTCTCGAAGACACGCCGCCGACCCGAAGGCCCCTCAACGGTCACGGCTTCGTCCAGCCGCGGGAGGAGCCACGCCCCAAGAGCGTCATCCCACGGCAGGGAGCCGTCCCCTTGCCTCACCTCAAGCTCAAGCGCATCCGCCCCCTCGGGAGGCTTGAGCAACAGCTCCCACTCGCGGCCGCGCCTCACGCAGAGCAGCTCCGGCTTTTGTCCCAGCCCCTTCGCAGCTCGAACTGCCCTCGACGGCGAGGTCCTCGTCAGGATCTCTGGAACATCAGCCCGCACCCGCGCTTCCCGCCCGACCCGAGGCCGCCCCCCGCGCTGCTCCGGCGGCCTCCGTGTCCGGGTTCGGGGAGTGATCGAAGGAACGCGCAGCTGCGGGAGCTCTTCAGCTCTCGTCCGCTCCACTTGCCGAGCGGACTCAGCCGGCAACGGCGCTTCCGGAAGCTCCTCGGCGGAAGTATCCCCTTCGGGTTCGGATCGTTCCCGCTTCGATGGGAGCTTGTGAGGATATGGGGGGGATGGGACTTCGGTGGCTTCCCGGATTTCCTCCTCAGGTCGGGAATCGGTCTCCAGGGTTCCCTCAGGGGCCGCGGACGGCTCCGGCCTCGGGAAGGCCCGCACCGCCGCCGTAAGCCCGTCAACCGCCCCGCGCAGACGGATCAGTTCCTCTTCCAATACGGCCATACGCCCTTCCAGCTGCCTCCATGCCGCAGAAGCACCGGGATCGACCTCCGGATCCGGCTCCGCTTCCGCCGCGCGCTTGACCGCCTCCCGCTCTCCCCTAAGGGCTTGAAGCTCCTCTAGAACGCGGGCATGCTGCTGCTGTAGCTTTTGGATCTCCTGGGCGATCCGCTCAAGCGCAACCCTTAGCTCCCTCAGTGCAGGAGCCAAGCTCCGTTGGAGCAGGGCTTGCAAGATCCGGGTCATGTCGCTCTCGCCTCCATTCCCGCCTGGACCGAAGACTCTATCCGAGGATAATAAGCGAAGTCAACTCCCACACTAAGCGATCGATGTACCTTCGGCCTCTGCCTTCGACTACCCATGCCCCATCATGTGAAGATCTCGGTCGGCAGCCCGCTAATCCTAGCAGCCCCACCCTCGCCTCGGGGCCGCGCTCACTACGAAACGGTGCGAGGGCAGGGCAAGCGACCGTTGGTCCGAAGACGAAGTTCCGTCCCTCGACAGGCGTCCGTCGTATCCCCTGCCCGTATACCTGCATACCCTAACGCCCGAAAGCCCGAAGGCGGGCGTTCCCGCACGCGGGCACACCCGAACGCCACCGGTCGGGTGTGCCGGAAGGCCCGAAGGCCCGAATACCCGAAGGCCCGCTTTCGGGCAGGAGAGCAGAGGAGGTTCTGCCATGAGCAAGGTGATCGCCGTAGCCAACCAGAAAGGGGGCGTCGGGAAGTCCACCACGTGTGCCAACCTGGCCGCCGGCCTCGGAGAGCGCGATCTCCGGGTGCTCCTCGTCGACCTGGACCCCCAAGCGGGGCTGACCACGAGTCTGGGGTTCGAGCCCGAGGCCTTTTCCCAAACCATCTACAACGTACTCATCGCGTCGGACGAGCTCTCCCTCAAGGACGTCCTCGTACCCACCCGCATCCCGAACGTGGAGCTCGTCGCGGCAAACCTGGATCTGGCCGGAGCCGAGGCCGAGCTCATCGGGGAGATCGGCTGGGATCGAACGCTGAAGGACGTCTTGACGCCGATAGCATCCGAGTACGACTGGATCCTCATCGACTGTCCTCCGAGTCTCGGAGTGTTGACCACAAACGCCCTCATGGCCGCCCAGCACGTGCTCGTTCCGGTGCAGGCGGAGTACCTGGCCATGCGAGGCCTCCGGCAACTGCTGCGGATCATCGAGAAGGTCCGGCGAAAGGGCAATCCGGAGCTCCGCCTGTGGATCCTTCGCACCATGCACGACGCGCGCACCCTCCACTCCACCGAGGTGAGCGAGGAGCTGCTGCGCGTCTTCGGGCCCGAGGTCGTATTCGACACCGTCGTGCGGAGGACCATCCGCTTTGCGGACTCCGCGCTGGCAGGCATGCCCCTCGTGCTCTTCGACCCCAAGTCCGAGGGAGCCCAAAACTATCGCAATCTCACGGAGGAGGTGCTCTCCCATGGCCGCACGCAAGCGACCGTCGCTTAAGGGCCGCGGCGCCGCCATCTTCTTGGAGGAGCCGTCTCGGCCGACCCAGATCCAGGCCCTACCCGAACGCCCGCACGCGGGCACACCCGAATCCCCGAAGGCTTCCATGCCCGAAAGCCCGCAGACCCGAACGCCCGAAGGCGGGAATACCCGCACCCCCGCCTTCGCGTATACGGGTCCCAAGGAGAAGGCCACCTTCTACCTCCCCGAGGAGCTGCTCTTCACCTTAGAGGTGGTCTGGCGCGATCTCCGGGTGATGACCCGGAGCAAGGTGTCGAAATCCGACATCGTGCAAGCGGCGCTGCACAGCGTCCTCACGGAGTTCCAAGAGCAGGGAGCGGACGGGCACTTGGTCAAAGCGTTGGGCCTGTCCGTACGCGAGGCCTCCTCGGACCCGGGAAGCGCGCCAACGTGATGTCCGTTACCGGGGTTTCAAAGAAGCGCGGGGGAGTCCGGGGGAGGGCCCGCGCTTCCGGGCATAAAATCTAAATTGAAATTCTATTCTAAACCGGTGGAATACTGGGGTTTGAATGAAGAGCGGCCCCATGAGGAACTGGGTTTTGAATGAAGGATCGAAGAATCATCGCTTTCTATCTGCGCCATCGAGATCCTCGATTTGCATCACTATGAGGAACTTTACCCCTGGGATTTGAATGAAGGATTACTGGGGTTTGAATGAAGAACTACTGGGATTTGAATGAAGGATTACTGGGGTTTGAATGAAGCGGAACGCAGGGTTTGTCCCGTTCTGTTCTGCATTTCTCGTCGTCCCGTAGTTCTTTAGACGTTCTAAGAGTATTTAGACGTTTTAGACGAACGCACATTTTCTTTTTTCACTTCACAGAGGGAAGGTTGGTGTGGTAAGCTCTTGGGGACCGTCGTAGAGTTTCCGATGGAACCCAGAGGGCAACGTTCGGGGGGAAGGGAATGAAACCGGAGGACCTCAACGAGAGGGAGGAACGGCTCATCCCGGAGGAGGAGACCGACCTCCTCACGCCGGAGGTAATCCGCTCAGAGGTGAACCTCCTGGTGTTCCCCTTCTTCGCGCTCTCGCGGAAGGGCTTGAAGCAGAAGACGAAGACGGAGTACCGCGCCGTGGTGCAGCGCGGCGAGAGGCGGGTGGAGATCCTCTGGCGGGTCAGCTCCAGCTCGGAGTATGGGTATCCCGGGCCCTTCGATCAACGGGTGCACAAGGCGATCGAGGAGATCATCAACGAGATGCCCTACCCCATCCGGAACCCGATCGGCTTCTCCCTTTAC
>JALSGO010000121.1 GCA_026982655.1 Candidatus Bipolaricaulota bacterium | reverse complement strand
GAAGTGAAGTGAGGTGAGGTGAGGTGAGGTGAGGTGAGGTGAGGTGAGGTGAGAGGGGTAATGCCCATTCGAAAGCATCGCGCATATGCGCTCTTCGGGATCGCGTGGGCTATAGCCGTGGGACTCCTCGGCTGCGGCTTGGGAGCGGGGGTAGCAGGCCCGACGGTGCTCCTTACGGACCTTACCCTCCCCCCGGGGCAGACGGGGACCCTGCAGCTTAAGGTCTACTACCTGCCGGGCGTCCAGGTCTTCCAAGTCGGCCCGGCGGGCCGGCTCGCCTTCGACCCCGGGGTGGTCCGCGTCGAAGGGCTCAAGCCCGCGAACGGGTTCGAGCTCTTCGCCCACTCCGTGGACAACGCGAAGGGGGAAGCCGTCTTCCTGCTGGCCTACCCCAGAGGGAGCATCACGACGGGAACGGTGCTGGAGATCACGGTGAAGGCCGTCGGCAGGTTCGGCCATCGCTCGTCCGTCTCCCTGACGGGGATCGACCTGCTGGCGGATCCGGAGGGGACGCCCATCACGGGATACCGCCTGCGCGCCGGACGCGTCGCCGTCGGCAAAGAGCTGGGGATCCCGGTCGATCGCTCGAGCCGCTGATTTCGCGGGTTCCTCCGCCGAGCCGTCGCTGGCTCCTCCGAAAGAGACGCCTGTCCTTGGCGTATACGCCCATGGGAGGCTTGGATGGAGGGGCCATGCGCGCGATCGCTCCGCCGCCCCGACGGAAGGTCCCTTCGGATCCCTCACCGCCCTACGAGATCCGGGGATTTCCGCCCTTTCGGCTCGAAGGGGCTCGAGAGGGAGAAGGGCGTCGTCGGCAGGAGAAGTCGACGTTTCTCACGCCCCGGGGTTTGGGCCTCCTTATCGCTCTGCTGGCGATTTTCTCGTTAGCGTTTCTGCAGCTCTGGCAGTCGTGGCGCTATCTCGAGGCCTTGAACGAGTTTCATCGGGCCCAAACCCGTGTCGAGGCCCTGCGGACGGAGCGCGACCGGCTCCTCTTCGAGGTGGCCCGCGCCTTCTCCCTGGAGCGGGTGGAGAGGATCGCGCGCGAGCGGCTGGGGATGACCCGTCCGGAGCCGGAGTTCTTGGTGTTGCCGCTCTCCCGCTAGCCGCTAGCCGTTTTGCGCGACACGCCGACGAAGCACACAAACGGAGATGAACGCGTCTCGCACTTCGCGCCTGCGCTTAGGGATCACGGTCGCCGCTCTGGGAGCGCTTTTCCTCCTTGCGTCTGCCCAATTTATCCGTGTGCAACTGGTAGAGCATCCGCGCTGGGCCGAGGCGGCGGAGCGCATCCAGACCCGTGAGCTCGTTCAGGCCCACCCCCGGGGCCGGATCTACGACCGCAACGGGATCCTGCTCGCCTTCGACGTGCAGGCCGTATCCGTCGCCTTGGACAACCTGAACATGACGAAGCCGGAGCTCTTGGAGGGGCTTCTGGTCGAGCATCTCGGGCTCTCCCCGGAGGAGGCCCGCCGGCGGGTCTACCGCCCCAAGTACTTCACCTGGCTCGCCCGCAAGGTCGACCCTTCGGTCGCGGAGCGGCTCCGGGAGGCCGCCGAGGCCCTCGACGTGCGGGGGCTCCTCTTCCTGCCGGAGTGGAAGCGGGTCTACCCTCAGGGATCGTTGGCCTCGAACGTGATTGGGTTCGCCGGGCTCGACAACCGGGGCCTGGAGGGCCTGGAGCTGGCGTTCGACGAGGCGTTACGCGGAAAGGAGGAGCGGCGCGAGGTGGTGCGGGGCGCGGACGGGACCGTTCTCGAGCTTCGGGTTCTCGAAGAAGGCCGTCCCGGCGCGGACCTCCACCTGAGCCTCGACGCCCGCATCCAACTTGTGGCCGAGCGGGTGATCCAAAAGGGGGTGGAGCGCTATCGGGCGAAGGGGGGCTTCGCCGTCGTCCTGGACCCCAAGACGGGGGAGATCCTGGCGTTGGCCCAGGACAAGAGGTACGACCTCAACGCCTTTGTCCGCTCCACTCCCGAGGAGCGCAAGAACGTAGCGGTGGTGCAGCCCTTCGAGCCGGGCTCGACGTTCAAGCCCTTCGCGATGCTCGCGGCGCTGGAGTACGGCGCGATCGCACCCGGGGAGCGGGTGAACGGGGACAGCCCGGTGGTGATCGCGGGCCATCCCTTTCACAACGCCGAGCGGCGGGATTACGGGCTCGTCACCCCCGCGGAGGTGATCCAGAAGTCGATCAACACGGGGATGATCCGGATCGCCCAACGCCTGGGCGAGGAACGCCTATACGCCTTCCTGAGGCGTCTCCGGGTGGGGGAGGAGACGGGGGTCGACCTCCCGGGAGAGGTGCCCGGATCGCTGCGCCCTGTCGAGAGGTGGTCGGCCCTCGAGATCGGGGCGATCCCCATCGGGCAGGGGGTGTCCGTCACGGGCGTCCAGCTGGCGGCCCAGTACGCCGCGATCGCCAACGGGGGACGCCTCCCCGTCCCGTACGTCGTGCGGGCCGTCGAGGTCCCCGGCGGGGAGCTGCGCCCCCGCACCCCGGAGGTCCGGGGGGAGGTGGCCGCCCCCGCCCGCATCCGGCAGCTCGTGGAGATGCTGCGGCGCGTCGTCCAGGAGGAGGGCGGGACCGGCGTCTATGCGAACGTAAAGGGCTTCGACGTGGCGGGCAAGTCGGGCACGGGCCAGAAGGCCCTCCCGGGCCGGGGGTACGTCCCGGGGAAGTACACCTCGCTCTTCGCCGGGTTCTTCCCCGCCTCGGACCCGCGCTATGTGATCTTGGTCGTGCTGGACGAGGTGGGCACCCGCGCGTACTATGGGGGCTTGACGGCGGCCCCCCTCTTCCGCGAGATCGCGGAGGGCATCATCGCCGTAGAACGCCTCGTGCCGATTCCTTCCTCTTCTTCTTCCTCCTCCCACTAGCCGAGATGGGCCTTCAGCCCCTTCGCATCGTGTCGCATGACCTGGACCGCTGCATCCGTCAGCATGATATAGAAAGGATCTGCCTTGAGGGAAGGGTCTTTCAGCTTCTCGCACAATCGGGGGAGCCAGACGAGCCCGTGGCGCTTCAGGAAGTCCCTCCGGGCCCGGCGCAAGCCCCCGGGGTCACGCCCCGCCTCGAGCGCCCGGGCCTCTTGATACGTCAAGAAGTGGAGGAACTCTAGCTCGATCGCCAGATGATCGGGCAGCTCCTTGGGCTTGGGCCCCAGGGTCAGCCCGAAGTAGTGGTAAAAGCGGACGAGCTCCTCCATGAGGTCCCGGCGATCTGCGAACTCGCGCTCGCGCCAGGCCCCCTCGTACAGGGGACAGGGCGGGCGCGGCGTCCCGACCTCGAACAAGCGCAAGTACTCCGCCTGCAGCGCCTCGAAGCTCAAATCGGGACGGAGTCGGAGCGCCGGATCGTCCCGCTGCAGGGCCGCGGCCAGGCGCCCGGAGACGATCTCCTCGTGGATCGCGCGGTCGGGCAGGCGGAACGCCCGTGCCAGCGCCCCATACGCCTTGCTGCGCTCCGCAGCGCTCCGCCACTCGGCCTCCGCACCCGTCGTGATCGGGATCTCGGTCATCTCAGGCCTCCAGGGTGAACTCCGTCCACGTCGGGCTATAGGACTTCAGGCCGGCCCGCTCTTGATGGGAGCCCTCCCAGACGCAGAAGGCGGCCTTCACGGTCCCACCGGGCGTAAACGGCACGTGGTTGTCGGGATCGGGCGTCTGGAGGGGCCGGGCAAGCACCACGGCCCAGCGACCCCCCTCCCAGACGGCCTTCGCCTCGACGAACGACTCCGGCGTGCGGTAGGTGGTCCCCAACCCCGCCGTGGTGAGGTTGTAGGGCTTCTCGAGGTCGGCCCGCCAGTGCCACTGGTTGACGGGTTGGGCCGGGGAGCCCATGGTGACGAGCGGCGCGTCCTCGCCGAAGGGGAACATCACGGCCACTCCGTCCGCGAATCGATGGGCCTCCGAGACGTCTACATCGCGGGTGGGGTCGGGCCACTCCAGCCGGAAGAAGATCTCCGAGCCGTTGTGGAGCACCCGCACCTCCAGCTCCTGGACGGCGCCCACGGCGCCCTGCTCGTAGGTCTCCCGAATGTAGTCCGAGGGCTGCATGGCCACGGGCGTCGGCTGTAATGGCAGCTTTACGGCGTCCGCCTCCCGCCAGACGCCCGCCCTCGGGTCGAGCAACGTCTCCTTCTCGACGGCAGCTTTCCGGATCCGCGGCATCGTTTCCCTCCTTGTCCTTCATCTTCCCGGATCGGATCCCTAGAGAGCCGAACGGGGCCGACCGGCCGAGGAGTCGTGGCCGTCGTTGACAGACCCCGCACCGCCTCTTACGATGAGAGTGCGATGAGGGTCCAGGAGGCCTTGACCATTGAGGAGATTCAACGGCGATTCCCGGACGAGTGGGTGCTGATCGAGGTCTTGGAGGAGGACGATCTGGGACGGCCCCTCCGGGGATACGTCACCGCCCACAGCGCGGATCGCGACCGGATCTACGCGATCCAGACAGAGTTCACCGGAGACTATGCCGTCTGCTACACGGGCGCCCTCCCCCGTAAGGGCTTCGCGATTGCCTTCTGAGACATGGAGTTTCGCTTCGATCCCTCGGCCCCGGCCATCGTGGTCTTCGTCGTCCTTCAAGGACGCTCGCCGGGCCAGCGTCGGCGCCTGCGATTGGCCCTCGATATCGGCGCCACCTACACCCTGATCCCTTGGGAGATCGCGCGGGCCCTGGGTTATCACCCCGAGCGTTCCCGCCGTCGGGTCCAGCTTCTTACTGCCGACGGCGTCTTGTACGTTCCTTTGATTACGGTGGCGCAGGTGCGGGCCTTGGGCCAAACCGTCTCCGGCCTGGAGGTCCTGGTCCACGACCTCCCACCGGCCGGTCGGGTCGACGGTCTGCTCGGTCTGAACTTCCTTCGTCACTTTACCCTCACCCTCGACTTCCCTCGGGGACGCCTTACGTTGGAGTCCGCGTCCCCGAGGAGGTCCGGGAGCCGTTGAGCACCCGAAGGCTCGAGGCCGTAGCGGTCCCGGCCAAGCGGCTCTTCAAGGGGCTCGTGCAGCTTTGGGCGACCCCGCAGCTCGCACAGGCGTACTCGTTAAAGCGCGGGTTCGGCGACTTGTCGAGCTTAAAGAGATCGCGATAGCTGCGGGCCTCCAAGAGCTCCATGAGTTCCGAGCGCCCGCCGTTTTGGACCTTCTCCAGCTCGCGCTTGAGGGTATCGAGCGCCTCGCGCACGCGCGGGCCAAACAACCACAGCAGATACCCGATGGGGACGCGCGGCTCGTCGCTCACGGTGCCGTCCTCGTGGTAGCGCGGCGGCGAGAGCGGCGGGATGTAGAAGACGTTGGGCTCCGTCTCGAACTCCGGGTGCAGCGGGAGCGCGACCTTCCACTTCTCGACGAGCTTGTAGACGGGACCCTCGGGGTCGTCGAGGAAGCCCACGAAGCGAATCCGCCCTACGCACTGGGCCGCGCACGCTTGGGGGATCCCCTGCTCCACCCGCGGGTAGCAGAAGATGCACTTCTGCGAGATCTTGCGCACGGCGTTCCAGTAGATCTTGTCGTAGGGGCAGGCCTCGATGCAGAAGCGATAGCCGTGGCAGCGCTCCTCGTTGAGCACCACGCTGCCGTCTTCTTTGCGCTTGTAGAGGGCGTTGCGCGGGCAGGCGAGCACGCAGGCCGGTCGGCTGCAGTGGTTACACAGCCGCGGGAAGTAGAAGTAGAAGCTGTTCGGGTAAAACCCCGCGCCCTGGTCCTCCTCCCAGTTCGGCCCCCAGCGCGGCTCGTCCTCGTCGGGTTGAATGTTCGGGCTCCGGCCCTCGAAGAGCACCCCCTGGTAGTCGTACTCCCACGCGCGACCGTAGTCGTCGAGCCCGGGGAGATCGCCCTTGACGGGGCGACCCTCCCGGAAGCCCCCGCCCCGGCGCTGCCAGTCCTTGGGGTACCCCCGCCCGGGGTGCGTCTCCACGTTGTTCCAGTACATGTACTCCATGCCCTCGTAGCGGGTCCAGAGCAGCTTGCAGGCCATCGTGCACGTCTGGCAGCCGATGCACTTGTTGAGATCGAGCACCATGGCCAGCTGCCGATCGCTTTGGATGAGTTCCTGCTTGTCCAGCGGTGCAACGGGCATCTCGCATCCTCCTCTCTCGTTTCACCCCTCGCCTCGGCTAGCGGACCTTCTCCACGTTCACCCGCACGTCACGGTTGACCCCCGTCGGCCCCCAGTAGTTGAGCGCGAACTTCAAGTGCCCATAGCGCACGAGCTGCGTGGGTTTGATGCGGATGGGGACCGTCGCCTGGAAGTTGCTCCGGTCCGGGAACTGGTAGAGCTCCCAGCCGTGGTACATCGTGATGTGGCCTCGCGGAGCGGCGGGGTAGAGCCGCGCGTTCGCGACCAGATCCCCGAAGTCGTTGAAGACCCGGACCATGTCCCCGTTCTCGATGCCGCGCTCCCGGGCGTCCTCGGGGTTGAGGTACACCACGGGCATGCCCCGGTTGAGGCGCAGCATGTACTTCGAGTCGCGCCAGGTGGAGTGGATGTTCCAGCGCCCGTGCGGGGTGTTCCAGCGCAGCGGGTACTTCTCGATCTCGAGGGGCGGCTTGTAGGTGGGCAGCGCCTCCCCCAGCTCGAGGAACCAGGGGTGGTCGATGTAGAACTGCTGGCGGCCCGTGAGCGTGGGGTAGGGCTCCTTGTGCTCGGTCATCCGCAGGAAGGCGGCGTAGGTCTTCCCCGGCTCGACGTCGCTCGTCCAGTGCTCGCTGGCCGCCTTGAACCTCCGGGGCTGTTGGATGAGCTCGTCGAACGAAATGCCCCGGGTCTCCTCGGCGTTGTCCAGGATGAACTGGGCCGCGGCCTTGTCGTCGGCCAGCTTCCCGTTGTCGGTGAACTGGGCCTCGAGCGTGCCGAGATCGACCTCGACGCCGAACTCCTGGTCGCGGTAGCCCGTAAACCCTCTCGCCTTGGCCCGCTCCTCGATCTTGCGGGCCAGCGCGCGGAAGATCTGCCAGTCGCTCCGGGCCTCGAACATCGGCTCCACCGCCGGGGTGAGCGGGTGGATGAACGTGTGGAGGTCGGAGCAGTTGAGGTCGTACTTCTCATAGGACGTAGCCGCGGGTAGCACGTAGTCGGAGTAGAGGGCCGTGGCGTCCATGCGGTGGTTGATGTCGACGATCAACTCGAGCTTGGGCCACAGGTTCTTCAGCAACTGCTCGTTCCCCTTGGCCTGGTTGAGGTAGTTCCCGCGCCAGACGATCAACGCCTTGGGGTCGTCGTAGAGCCTTCCGTTGCGGCCCTTGGGGTAGAGGGGCATCCAGCCCTTCCGGACGCTCTCTTCGATGTAGGGCCAGGGGTCCCACTCCGTGCCCTTTAAGTGATCGTCGATCCCGCCGTGGACGTAGCTCCAGAGCGTGGTGTTCTGGAAGCGCTTCTTGGGGCGGGGGAAGGCGAGCTTCTTCCAGCCGGCGATGGGCCAGATCTTCTCCTGGCCCACGTAATGGTTAAAGCCGCCGCCCCGCTTGCCCACGTTGCCCGTGAGGGCCACCAACAGGATCATGGCCCGGTTGTTGAGGTCGTTGTGGTACCAGTGGTTCGTCCCGGCGCCGTGGATGATCATCGCGGGCTTGCGTTGGGCGAACTCGCGCGCCAGGCGCTCGATGACGCTCGGGTGGACCCCGCACTCCTCGGCCATCGCTTGGGGGGTGAACTCCTCCAGCGACTCTTTGAGCCGCTCGAAGACGGTCGTGACCTCGACCTCACCTTGGAGCGTCTGCACCCGAAACGTCCCCTCGAGCGCGGGGTCGAGCTCCCCTAGTGCTAAGGTCTTTCGGTCGGAGCCCGTCGAGCCCGGGACGAGCTTTGCGCTTTGGGTGGTGCGATCCCAGACGTAGAATCGCTCCTCGCTTCCGCCCTCGACGAGGTCGCTCTCCCGCAGGAAGCGCTTATCGTCTAAGCGTACCAGCAGCGGGAGGTCCGTTTGTTCTTTGATGTAGGGCTCGTCGTAGAGCTTCTCTTTCACGATGACGTGGGCCAGGGCCAAGGCGAACGCGGCGTCGGTGCCCGGCTTAATCCCCACCCACAAGTCGGCGTGGATGGAGCTGGGGTTGTAGTCGGGGGAGATGCTCACGACCTTGGCCCCCCGGTATTTGGCCTCCCAGAGGAAGTGGGCGTCGGGGATGCGGGTGACGTTGGGGTTGGAGCCCCACAAGACGATGTATCTCGAGTGGGCCCAGTCGGCGGCCTCGGCGGTGTCCGTCTGCACCCCCCAGGTGATGGGCTCCCCCGGCGGGAGGTCGCAGTACCAGTCGTAGAAGCTGCAGATGACCCCGCCCAGAAGCGTCGCCAAGCGCCCCCCGGCAGCGTAGGAGACGGGGCTCATCGCCGGGATGGGCGAGAAGAACGTCAGATAATCGGGGCCGTACTCCTGCAAGATGTCGAGGATCTTGTCGGCGATCTCCGTGAGGGCTTGATCCCAGGAGAGGCGCTGCCACTTCCCCTCGCCGCGCTCCCCGACGCGCTTTAGGGGGTACTTCACGCGCTGGTCCCCGTGGACGTACTCGATGTAGCAGGCTCCCTTGTTGCAGCCTCGGGGGTTGAGCTCCGGGACGTCCGGGCCGATGGCGGGGTAGTCGGCGGCCTGCTCCTCCCGCCAGATGATCCCGTCCTTCACAAATACCTTCCAGGAGCACGAGCCGGTGCAGTTGATGGAGTGGCTGCTCCTTGCGATCTTGTCCCAGGTCCACTGTCGCCGGTAGAGGTCCTCCCAGCTGCGATAGTCCGTGATGAGGGTGGGCTCGGCCTGGGCTCGAAACTGCAGGAAGCGCAGATCGAGCGAAAGCCCCAGGGCTGCCATTCCGGCAGCTTTTAAGAACTGTCGTCGACTCAGATCGGTGCTCATGGTCAACCCTCCTGTGCGCGCTGCCTCCTGGTCCTCTTTTCCAACGAACCGGTCCGGATCAAGGGGGGAAGGTGCGGGTCGCTCCGTTCCTCCACAAAGCGGATCATTTGGTGAAGATCGTGGAAGTACAGAGCCTCTCCGGTTTGGACGTGCCGAATATGTCCTCGCCAGCACGGCTGCTGCTCCCCCTCCTCCGAGGCGGGCTCCAGCCAAAGGCGCACGATGAACGACGTCGTCTGAGAGCGGAGATCCCGCCCCCGATCGGCCTCCTCTCCCGCACGTTCCCGCCGCTTCGCACCCAACTCCCTTCCTCTCCTCCGTTTCCGTTCTCCATCCCGCAAGCCCGCTTCCCGTCCACCCGGTAGGGGCTTGCCGGGCTCCGATCCACCACCTGCCTCAAGGAGAGCATAGCCTCGGGGGGTGACAATCCGGTAACAGCAGGGAACAGGGGGCAAGGAGGGGAACCACTCAGAAGGAGAAGCCTCCCCGAGCGAGCAGAAGGCCGAATCCGGCGATGAGCAACGAGAGGAGGAGCATGCCCCACCCCAAGTAAGCGGCTTGACGGCGCCATCTCCTCCACTCCTCCGGAGAGGCGTACGCCAGGGATTGGGAGCCTAGGCGCCGCTCATGCCAAAGGGTAAGCCCTACGAGCAGAGCAACCAGCAAGAGCTTCCCCAACAGCGTGCGACCGAAGCTTCCCGCAAATAGGGTCCCCTCGATCCAGTCCGATCCGCGGTATCCCCGCAAGCCGATGTTGATCGTCCCCGTAAGGAACAACAGGGCTAGGGACATCCAACCTACGATCCGATAGCGCCTCCCCACTTCCTCCCAGAGCTGCCGGGAGAGCTCGGATCGCGTCGTGTCGAGGCGGCGCATCACAGGTGCGATGACCGCCCCCAAGAAGACCATACTGCCGATCCACACCCCGGCTGCCACCACGTGGAGCCAAAGGGAGAGAAGATATACGGTCCTCATCGATCTTCATCTCCTGCTATACCCCACAGAGAGAACAGGCCAACGATCGCCCCCCAATCTCGTGGGGGGGAGAACCGTTGCACGGTATCACGCCGAGGTGACAGACCGGTAACAGGGCCCTCTAAGGACCGACAAGCGACAGTGTAACGGGAAACTCTTGACGTGCAAAAGAGATTATGCTATAACGACGAAAAACCGGTCACGCAGGGGCAGGAGGTGTGTTCACCGTGTGCATCCGGCTGAGGGGGGCGGGGGCATCGATAGCGCTACTCGGGGTCGTGCTCTTCGGGGGTACGATCGGTCAAGCGGCTACCCTTACCGTAGATCCCGGAGCTGTGGTGATTGCCGCCGATGGGCTTTGCTCGCTGCGAGAAGCCCTCGAGAACGCCAACGCCGATGCGCAGATCCATGCAGACTGTCCCGCGGGGAGTGGGCCGGACACGATCGTGCTCGCCGCCGGGTCTACCTACACCCTCCCCGACGCGCCCGCAGCCTATCTCAACTTCTACGGGGCTCAGGGGCTCCCGCCCATCACCGATGGTTTGACCGTTCAGGGGAACGGGGCGACGATCCAAAGGGATCCTACGCTGCCCTGCAACCTCAACGGGACGTCCGAGAGCTCCGAATTTCGTGTCCTCTTTGCCGAGGATGTAAACGTTACCTTGGAGGACGTGACCATAGCCAACGGGTGCGTCGATGCTCCCACCGGCGACTCGGCCGGGCAGGGCGGTGGACTCTACGTTCTACGGGGGAGCTTAATCCTCACCCGAGTCTCCGTCCTCAACAACGCCGCTCGGCGGATCGGGGGCGGAATGTATGCAACGGCATCCCTCACGATAACGGATTCGCGCTTCGAGGACAACACCGTAGGTCTGGGATGGGGCGGAGCCATGGAGATCGGCAACGACGCTTTGATCGAGAACTCCTTCATTGGAAACAACGTCGCCCCCACTGGAGCAGGAATATCCATCAGCGGGTCATCTGTCCTTACGAACGTCACCCTACTCAATGTCACGGTCACGCTCAATCGATCGTCCTTTAGAGGGGGAGGTATTTACGCCAATCGAGCAGCGCTAGAGATCCTCTCCTCCGTGATCTCTGACAACGAGGCTGGGACAGACGGAGGGGGCATTGACGTTCGGGAATCCACGGTCATCGTGCGGGAGAGCGTAGTGGAGAACAACCTGGCGGGAGCAAACGGAGGTGGGGTGTTCGTAACGAGGACGTTCAGCGTCCCGTCCCGTCTGGAGCTTTACGACACGGAGGTCCGGGACAACTGGGCCGACGGCGCGGGAGGGGGGATCTACCTGGAGAGCCCCAACGCAGAGGCGCATGTCGAAAGAAGCGCTCTGCTCTTCAATGCGTCGGCGTTCGAGGGGGGAGGGATCTACGTCGGAGACTCCACTCAGCTGACACTGGTCAACTCCACCCTCGAGGGGAACCTGGCGAACACCGATGGAGGGGCCCTGTACAACCTGGGGGACTCCACGATCGCCTTCACCACCCTTGTGGACAACGTGGCTCCTTTCGGCGGGATCGGAGATGGGATCCTCGTGGCCGGGGGAACCGTGCGGGTGAAGAACACCCTCGTGACGGTGGAAGGCGGCAGCATCGGCGGGAATTGCGCCTGGATAGGGGGGAGCTTCCTCGCCGAGGGGACGAACTTCGATGACGACGGGACCTGTGCGGCCTTGGACCCGGACTTCACCACGGTGACCGGCGCTCAGCTGGCGCTGGGGCCGCTGACGAACAACGGGGGGTTCACGCGCACGCGGGCGCTGTCGCTGGGCAGTGTCGCCCTCGATGCGGCTCCCGACTGCACCGACCCGTTGGGTGCAGCCGTCTCCCAGGATCAACGAGGTGTCCTGCGGCCTCAGGGGCCGGCATGCGACGTCGGAGCGTATGAAGTGCGTCATTTCACCCTAACGATCCAAGGGGCGGGCACCGGGAGAGGAGAGGTCAACGCACCGGGCATCAACTGTCAGATCGACGCCGGAGTCGCTTCGGGGGATTGCTCGGAGAGCGGACCGGAGGGTACCACCCTGACCCTCTCCATAACCGCCCTTTCCCTGGGTGCGGCCGACGTGCGGGCAGCGGCCGATTCCACCTTTGTGGGCTGGGGAGGGGATCCGGACTGTGCGGATGGGCAGGTCACCCTCACCGCGGATATCACGTGCGTCGCTCAGTTTGATGCTGTCACGGCTACGTTGACCATCACGGGAAGCGGTACGGGCAGCGGTACCGTCACCGCTCCGGGGATCGACTGCGTCATTGCTGCAGGCTCGACCTCCGGAGACTGCTCGGAGCCGTTCCCCGTAGGAACGACGGTAGCGTTGACTGCGACGCCCGATTCGAGCTCGGCCTTTGTGGGCTGGGGGGGAGACCCCGACTGCGCCGACGGTCAAGTGACCCTCACCGCGGATGTGACGTGCGTCGCCCAGTTCGACCTCGCCGAACCGCCGCCGGTGGGGGGGGATCCACCGATTTGGGGTTCGGTGGTGGTGTTTCCCACCCCGGAGCTGCCCTTCGGCTCCGGGCCCGATCGCGATCTCAACCGTGACCGCGACCTGAACGACTGCGTCCTGCGCTACCGAGATCTCTCTACGG
>JALSGO010000120.1 GCA_026982655.1 Candidatus Bipolaricaulota bacterium | reverse complement strand
CGAGGCGATGATCCTCGCCATCTGGGAGGGCACGCCCCACCGCCAGGTCCTCGACGGCCTGGAAGCGATGGAGCGCAAACAGGCCCACGAGCTCTTGTTGCGGCACCTGGAGCCCTACGCCGATCCCCAGGATCTCAAGGCCCTCCAAGAGAGGATCGAGGCCCACCTCCAACGGGAGCCCGAGGAACGGGAGGCCCATGCCGAAGGGATCTTCCAGGAGCTGGCCCGCTTCACCGCCGAGGCCCTCGCCCGAAAGCCGAAGCCGAAGCAGAAGGAGGCCGCACCCCCCTTGTCGCGCTCGGGGTAAGCTGCTACCCTCTTCCCCCAAGCGGAGAGGGGGAGGGAGGATCCTGGGGATGGGAGCGAGAGCGGGAGCGGGGATGGGCGCGGTTCGGGCGTTCGTGACCGGGGCCACGGGGTTGGTGGGGATCCACCTCGTCCGGCGGCTCCGGGAGGAGGGCTGGCGGGTCCGGGCGCTGGTCCGCCCTACGAGCCGCACGGCCCTGCTTCGGGAGCTGGGCGTCCAGCTCGTGGTGGGGGACCTTTCCGACCGGGCCGGGCTGCGGGCGGCCTGCGAGGGCGTAGCGGTGGTCTTTCACTGCGCCGCCCGCCCGCCTCTAGGGGGCAGCCGCGAGGAGTTCTACCGCGACAACGTCCAGGGGACGATCAACGTGCTCGACGCCTGCGTGGAAGCGGGCGTCGAGCGGCTGGTGCACGTGAGCACCGTGGACGTCTACGGCTACGTCGACCACGACGGGGCCGACGAGCGGACCCCCTTCCGCCCGGACGGGCTCTACTCCCGGTCGAAGATCGAGGCCGAACACGCCGTCGTCCGCTATTACGACGAGGAGGGCCTCCCCTGCGTGATCCTGCGACCCTGCCTCATCTACGGCCCCCACGATCGCCACCTGATCCCCGCGGTGCTCGAGCTGCTCTCCCGCCGCTGGACGCCCCTCATCGCCGGGGGACGGGTGCTCCTCGACGTCGTCTACGCGGGGGACGTGGCCGAAGCGCTCTGGTTGGCCGCCCGAAGCCGGGAGGCGATCGGCCAGGCGTACAACATCACGGACGGGGCGCGGCGCACGCTGCGGGAGACCGTCGAGACCTTCGCCCAAGCGCTCGGGAGATCCCCCCGCTTCCTCTCCGTGCCCTACGGGCCGGGCTACGGCCTCGCCCGCGCCGCGAGCGCCTTGGGAGGCCTCCTGTCGGTGCCCGTCCCCTCGTTCCTGCGGTGGGAGGTGGTCAAGGCCATGGGCCACCACCGCCACTTCGACATCTCCAAGGCCCGCGGGGAGTTGGGCTACGAGCCGAAGACGTCCCTGGAGGAGGGCCTGCGCGAGACGCTCGCCTGGCACCGGCTCCGAGCGCAAAAGCAAAAGACCGAGGCGGAGGAGGCCGAGACCGTCCCCCTCTCGTAAGGCTTCCATGCTTATCCCAACCCCCAAGCCCCAGCCCAAGCCCAAGCCGAGGAGGACGCGATGACGCTGGCGATGCTGCTCGCCTTCGCCCTGTTGCTCGTCGCGCTCATCCTCTTCGCGCTCGATCTCTTCCCCATCGACTTCGTGGCCTTCGCGCTCATGGCCGCGGTGCTGCTCCTGGGGCCGTGGCTGAACGTCTCCCCCGAGGAGGCGATCTCGGGGTTCAGCAACCCGGCGACGATCACGGTGCTGGCGATGTTCATCCTTAGCGGAGGGATTTATCGTACGGGGGCCGTCAACCTCCTGGCGCGGCGGGCGATCCGCCTGGCGGGCGACAGCGAGCTTCGCCAGCTCCTGGTCGTGATGCTCTTGGTAGGCCC
>JALSGO010000119.1 GCA_026982655.1 Candidatus Bipolaricaulota bacterium | reverse complement strand
AGGTGCGGGTTTTCGGCCGGGCTTCTAGCCCGGATTATGCATGAAGGAGGAAGATTCGAGGGGACGTGAGCCGTACCAGACGTAGGAAAACAGGCTCCAGAGCACGAATCACGCCACCCTCGATGCCCGATCGTACACGACAGACCGTTCTCTTCGAAGACACGTTCCGCAAGCCGGTGCACGTGGCGTTCGCCGCGGACGCGTTGAGTTCGGACGGGGGCGTGACGCTGCTCTCGGCGCTGGATCGCCGCATGGGCCTGACGGAGTCGTTGCTGTCTCGGGTGAAGGACGACCGGCAGCAGAGCAAGGTCTCCTACAGCTACGGGGACCTGTTTCGGCAGCGCGTGTTCGGTCTCGCGCTGGGCTACAGCGATGGGGCGGATGCGAACGATCTGCGTCGCGACCCGATGATGAAGCTGGTGACCGATCGGAATCCTGCACGAGGTGGAGACCTGGCGTCGCAGTCGTCGATCTCCCGATTCGAGAATGCGCTGTCGGCCCGGCAGGTGGCGGAGATGGGGCGGGAGTTCGAGGAGTTCGTGATACGGCGCCTGGGCAGGCGCCACCGGCGGGCGCGCGTGGTGACGCTGGACTTCGACTCGACCGTCGATCCGACGCACGGCCAGCAACAGCTCTCGATGTTCAACGGCTTCTACGACACGTACTGCTACTTGCCCCTGGTGGGCTTCGTGAGCATCGACGGTCACCCCGAGCAGTACCTGTTCCATGCACGTCTGCGCCCGGGGACGGTGCGCTGCCACCGAGGTGTGATCCCGGTCCTGCGGCGAGCCGTCGCGCTCGTGCGCCGGAGCTTCTCCAAGGCGCGGATCCTGGTGCGGATGGACGCGGGCTTCTACCACCCGAGGGTGCTCGACGTGCTCGAAGAGCTCCGCGTGGAGTACGCCGTCGGAATGGCCAGGAACAAGGCTCTGAAGGCTCTCGCGGAGGAATGGATGGCCGTCAGCCGTTCGCTGGCCGAGCACAGCGAGAAGACCGAGACGGAGTTCGGCCACTGCGATTACCTCCCGAAGTCGTGGAGCCGAGGCCGCCGCGTCGTCGTCAAGGCCGAAGTGGTCTGCTACCCGGGACGAGAGCCGAAGGACAACCCGCGCTTCGTAGTCACCAATCGCAGGCGGATGCTGCCCGGGAACCTCTACAAGTGGTACTGCGGCCGCGGCGAGTCCGAGAATCGGATCAAGGAACTCAAGAACGATCTCTCGCTCGATCGCACGAGCTGCTCGCGCTTCGTCGCCAACCAGTTCCGCGTCCTCATGACGGCGGCGGCGTTCGCTCTCTTCCAGGAGCTGCGCTGGCAACTCCGCGACACGCGAGCGGCCCGCTCCACCGTCGGCAGGATCCGCGACATGCTGCTCAAGGTCGCCACCCGGGTCGTCACCTCCGTGCGACGCGTGGTCTGCCGATTCCCGACCTCCATGCCCTGGGCCGACGTGTGGCGCGTCGCGGCCCTGCGCTGCGGCGCCGTCCTCGTGTAGACGAGCGCCCTCCGACACCACCACGGGTCCTCGATCTCCCGCCACCGGTCCGTACCCGCCGCCGTCTCCAGGGGTCCGTTCCCCTTGCCAGCAGGCCGCCGGCCGGTCCAAGGCTCTCCAGCGACCCTCCAGCCTCTCGATCCCCCCACACCACGCCCCTCCGACCCCGTCCTTCCGAGCCTCTCGGCGACTTCGTGAATAGTCCGGGCTAGCCCGGATTATGCATGAAGGAGGAAGATTCGAGGGGACGTGAGCCGTACCAGACGTAGGAAAACAGGCTCCAGAGCACGAATCACGCCACCCTCGA
>JALSGO010000118.1 GCA_026982655.1 Candidatus Bipolaricaulota bacterium | reverse complement strand
TGTAGGCTAACTTAGCAGGCTGCGGAAAAACGCAGTTTTTGGGCCGCCTGCGTCCGCGAAGCGGGGATTTGGGGGAGGCTCGTCGTCGACGAGGGGGTCTTGCAAAGACCCCCAGAGAGGACTGACAGGCTGGGGAAACAACGCCACAAGGCGTTTTTCCGCAGCCTGTTAGTTCTACTTAGTCAGATTCTCTATTGATGACCGCGGCTTGTCGTGATCCAACGATCGGATGGACGCACGAGAACTGAAAAAGTTGGACCGAGAACTCGACGAGTTCGTCGGTGACCTCTTCCATGGGATGGGGCGGCGCGAACGGCTTGAGGCCATGAGTGCTTACGTAGAGGGTCTGCTGCTCGATGGCGCGCGCAAGAACATAGAGGCGATGGCGCGGCGACTGGTGAGCGATGAATCGAAGGTCGAAGCCAAACGGCAACGGATGCAGGAATGCGTGACGCGAGCCACCTGGGTCGACGAGGAGATGAACCGCCGGCTCTCGCTCAAGATGCAGCGCGAACTCCCCGGCGCGGAGGCGCTCATCCTCGACGACACTGGGTTCCCGAAGAAGGGCAAGCACTCGGTCGGCGTTCAGCGGCAGTACAGCGGTTCGCTTGGCCGGGTAGACAACTGCCAGGTTGCAACCAGCCTGCACCTGGCATCAGAGCGCGGAAGTTGCTGCATCGGGATGCGTCTGTACCTTCCGCAGGAATGGGCCGACGACTTTCCTCGGCGGGCGAAGGCCGGCGTGCCCGACGACGTTGTTTTTCAGAAGAAGTGGGAGATCGCGCTCGACCAACTCGATGCGGCTGAGGGTTGGGGGGTACCGAACCATGTTGTCCTCGGAGATGCCGCTTTCGGGGACGTCACCGAGTTCCGTGTCGCGCTCGAAGACCGGGATCGCTCCTACATGCTTGGCGCGGCATCAACCTTGAAGGTGTGGGCTCCAGGGATGGGACCGATTCCTCCAGAGGACCAGCCCAAGAGCAAACGAGGGAGACCGAGAACGAAGCACAAGACCGGCGACGTCGAGCCGATGACCTTACTGGAACTCGCGCTGGCCGCCGGTGAGTGCAACCTCCAGACCCTGACCTGGCGCGAAGGTTCAAAGGGCCCTCAGCGCTCGCGCTTCGCGGCCGCGCGCGTTCGGACCGCCCATCGCCACGCGTCCGGTCAGGCCCCCGGCCGCGAGGTCTGGTGTGTTTGGGCCTGGCCCCCTGGTGCGGAGAAGCCCAACAAGTTCTGGCTCTCGAATCTGCCAGCAACCACCTCGCTGAGACGCCTCGTCTACCTGGCCAAGCTCAGATGGCGCGTGGAGCGCGATTACCAGGAAATGAAAGGGGAACTCGGCCTCGACCACTACGAGGGCAGGACGTGGAGAGGATTCCATCACCACTGCACACTCGTCTCACTGGCTCACGCATTTCTCACCCTCCAACGGGTGCTTTCCCCCCCGATCCTCCGAGACGAAATGGACGATCCCAGAGGTCCGCCGGCATCTGCAGCGCGTCCTGATCCTGAGACTCGGCCAATGCCCCCTCTGCGGGCGGGAGGCGAATTCGCGCGCTCCGCCGACGAGACCCTCCCGAATCTGATCAGATAGAACTAGCAGGGTGCGGAAAAACTCACGAAAGTGAGGTTTGATGCAGCCTGCGCCCTTGGGTGGGGGCCCCGGGGCGAAGCTTTGCTTCGCCATGCCGAATCTTCGATTCGGCCCGCGACCGCGTTCTCGACGGGAGATACGGGCGTTCATCAAGCCGACCGGAGGTCGGCCGGGTGGGTCTGGGAACAGCCCCTCAGAAGACT
>JALSGO010000117.1 GCA_026982655.1 Candidatus Bipolaricaulota bacterium | reverse complement strand
GTAAGTTGAGCAACAAGAGCGTCTGCTCACCCGCCTTGAGCCGTTGCGCGATCTTCTTTGCGAGCAGGGGCGTAAGCAGACGGTCTTCCCCCTGAAGGTCCACGATCTCGACGCGGGGAGGCGGTCCCCCGACGACCCGCTCCGTCATCTCCAGAAGCCGAAGTCCCCCCCGCCGGGCGCGGTGGTAGCTCTCGATGGAGGGGGTGGCGCTTCCCAGGAGCAGGACGGCGCCCTCGAGCTCCGCCCGGCGGCGGGCCACCCGACGCGCGTCGTAGCGCGGCGCGGGATCGTCTTGCTTGTAGGTGGACTCGTGCTCCTCGTCGACGACGATCAGCCCCAGGTCCTCCACGGGGGCGAAGACCGCCGAGCGCACCCCCACGACCACCCGGGCCTCCCCCGCGGCGACGCGCCGCCACTCCCGGGCGCGCCGGGCCTCCGTAAGCCCGCTGTGGTAGAGCGCCACCCGCTCCCCGAACCGGGCGCGGAAGCGGGCGACCAGCTGAGGCGTCAACGAGATCTCCGGCACCAGGACGATGGCCCCCTTGCCCCGCTCCAGCGCGTCCTGGACGCTCTGGAGGTAGACCTCCGTCTTGCCGCTGGCGTTCACCCCGTGGAGCAGGAACTGCCCTTGCCCCCGGCGGAGCCCCTCGCGAATCGCTTCTAGGGCGCGGTGCTGCTCGTCCGTGAGCGCGATCTCCTCCGGGCGCTCCCGGAACTCCGCGGGCCGGGAGCGGGGCGCGGGCTTCTTGACGATCCGCACAAGCCCCTTCTGCACGAGCGCCCGCAAAGGGGCCTCGGAGCAGCCGACCCGCTCGAGGAGCTCCGGGACGGGGGGATCCTCCCCCGAGGCGAGGAGTTCCTCTAAAAGGGCCGCCTGCTGGGGGGCCGTTCGGCGCAGGTCCTCGACCGTGGCAAGGGTCTCCGTCAGGGGGAGTGCCAGCGCTGCATGGGCGCGGGTGCGTTCGGGTCGTGGCCGGGTCACCCCGGAGGGGACCATGGCCGCCAGCACCCTCCCCAAGGGGGTGAGGTAGTACGCCGCAAGCCAGCGGGCCAACGCCAGCTCCCGTTCGTTCAGTACGGGCTCCGGGTCGAGCGCCCCTCGGAGGGGGAGGAGCCGTCCCGGATACGAGCTCGTCCCCTTGAGGCCGACCACAAAGCCCACCTCGGGCTCCCCGCGGAAGGGGACCTCGACGCGGGTTCCGGGTTGAACCCGTCCGCGCAGCTCCTCGGGGATCTCGTAGTCGAAGGTGCGGTCGATCTCCCGAGGTACGGCCACCTCGGCGATTCGGGGACGACGCCCGTGTTCCATGCCGCTTTAGGCTAGCACACGTACCCGGAGCTGCCAACGAACGTGGCAAGGACGGGACGCCGGATCTCAGGGGTTGGGATCTTGGGGAAGCAGACTGCGCACAAAGGGCGGGAGCGCGAAGGCGGCTCGATACACCTGCGGGGAGAAGAAGCGGGCCTCCTGCTGGAGGCTCTGAAAGCGCTCCGCCAGCTCCGCTTCGGGGACGGAGAGGGGATCGCGGCCCCGGCTCCCCAGCGTGAAGGTCCACAGCCCCCCGGGGTACGCGGGGACGGAGCCCAAATAGACCCGCACCGTGGGGAAACCGCTCTGCATCGCGCTCACGGAGCGGGCGATCACCTCGGGCTGGAACCAGGGGGAGCCGCTCTGGGCCGCCGCTACCCCCTCCTCTCCCAAAGCTCCCGCGACCCGTCCGTAGAACTCCGCCGTAAAGAGCCGTTCCGCCGGGCCGATGGGATCCGTCGTGTCCAGCAGCGCTACGTCAAACGGCTCCCCCACGCGCTCCAGGAACGTGAAGGCGTCCTCGTAGACCACTCGGGCCCGCGGGTCGCCGAAGGCCCCTCGGGAGAGCTCGGACAGGTGCTCCTTGCAGGCCTCCACCACGAGGCGGTCGATCTCGACCTGGACGGCCTCCTCGACCTCCGGGCAGGCGAGCACCGCCCGCAGGAGTCCCCCGTCGCCGCCGCCGACGATGAGGACCCGCTTGGGGTGGGGATGGACCATCAAGGGAACCCAGGCGAGCATCTCGTGGTAGGCCCACTCGTCGCGCTCCGTGGTCTGGACGGTGTGATCGAGGAGGAGCATCCGTCCGAACTCCACGGTGTCCACGATGTCGATGCGCTGGAACGCGGAGCGGGCCGTAAACAGCCTCTCCCGCACCCGGAAGCGGCAGTGGACGTGGGGCGTCCAAGCCTCGGTGGCCCAGTCGGGCTCGCGCTCCCGCACGTCCGTCCACAGCACCGCGGCGGCCACGACGCACCCCCGCTCTCGGACGGTGTGCTCCGCCTGCGCCACGTGCATCTCCTTCAGGGGAAGGCCGTGGGCCCGGAGGGCGGACTTCACCCGACGCTCGGCCTCCGCGACCTGGGAGTCGGCATCCCCGGGACCGGCCACGGCGCGGACGACCCCTTGGCCCCGGGAGTCGAGCCCCAAGGCCACGGCGGCGGCGATCCGCTCGCCCACGACCGCGCTGCCGTGATGGGCGGAGAGGGCGGGCATCAGCTGCCCGAAGTGGATGGGCTCTAAGGGGGCCGGACGCACGCCCCGGAGAAGCCCGCTCTGAAGGGGGAGGAGGCTTGCTCCCGTCAGTCCGGCCCCTTTCCAGGCCTGCTCCGAGGCGGTCGCCTCGTCCGACCCCTCCCCCGAACCGGCAACGAGCGAGATCTGCGTCGGCTGTGCGATCATCGTGCGGTTCCTTTCCCCCTCCTCTGCGAAACACGGCGTACGATACCCCATCGCTCCGAGGGGTGCAACCCTTCCTAATCTTTATCTTCCCGTCGGCGCAGCCCGTTTAGCCCGCCGAGGCCGAGGCGAGATGCTCCCGCAGCCTGCGCTTTAACGACTCTAAAGCCCTCTTGCGATGGCTGATCTCGTCCTTGACGGAGGGACCCAGCTCGCCCAGCGTCCGGTCGTATCCCTCGGGGACGAAGACGGGATCGTACCCGAAGCCGTGCTCCCCTCGGGGGGCACGGGCGATCCGCCCCCGCAGCTCCCCTTCGGCGATCAGCTCGGTCCCGTCGGGCAGGCGCACGACGGCGACGCACACGAACCGGGCTCCGCGCTCCCCGTCCGGAACCCCCTCCAAGAGGGTTAAGAGCTTTCGGAGGTTCTCCTCGTCGGTGGCCTCCTCCCCGGCGAAGCGGGCCGAGCGCACCCCCGGCGCGCCCCCCAGCGCGTCTACCTCCAAACCCGAGTCTTCGGCCAGCACCGGGAGACCCGTCTCGTCGGAGATCGCCCGCGCCTTTGCGCAGGCGTTCTCTCGGAACGTCCAGCCCGTCTCGGGCACGTCGGAGAAGGGGACCTCCTCGACGGTGAGGAGCTCCACCGGAAGGTCCTTCAGCAAAGCGAAAAGCTCGCGGAGCTTCCCTCGGTTCTTCGTCCCCAGGAGGAGTCTCATCGGAGCGAGACCCGCGATGCGATTCGGCTACATCACTTCGCCTCGCGCCGCTCGATCATGGCCGTGACGCCGTGCAGCTTCAGCTCCTTCGCGAAGTGGCAGGCGGCGAAGTGCTCGTTCCCGGTGACGTCGACCAGCGGAGGGGCCTCCTGGCGGCAGATCTCCCAACCGTTCTTGTTGTAGTAGGGGCAGCGGGGGTGGAAGACGCACCCCGACGGCGGGTTGACGGGGCTGGGGACGTCCCCCTCCAAGATGATCCGCTCCTTTTGGACGTCCGGGTCGGGGACGGGGACCGCGGAGAGGAGCGCCTCGGTGTAGGGGTGCTTCGGGTTCTGGAAGAGCTCCTCGGACTCGGCCATCTCCACGATCTTCCCCAGGTACATGACCGCCACTCGGTTGCTGATGTGGCGGACCACGCTTAAGTCGTGGGCGATGAAGAGATAGGTGAGCTCGAACTCCTTCTGCAGATCCTCCAAGAGGTTGATCACTTGGGCCTGGATGGAGACGTCGAGCGCGGAGACGGGCTCGTCACAGACGATGAGCTGCGGATCGAGCGCCAGAGCGCGGGCGATCCCGATCCGCTGGCGCTGGCCTCCCGAAAACTCGTGGGGGTAGCGCTTCATGTACGCGGGGTTCAAGCCGACGGCCTCCAGCAGCTCCCGCACGCGGGCCTCGCGCTCCTTGCCGCGGGCCACCCCGTGGATCACCAAGGGCTCGCCGATGATGTCGCCGATGGTCATCCGGGGGTTGAGGCTCGAGTAGGGGTCCTGGAAGATGATCTGCATCTTGCGGCGCATCGCCTTCAGCTCCCGGGAGCGGAGCTTGACGATGTCAATCGCACGGCCGTCGTCGTAGAAGATAACGTGGCTTCCGCGGTCCGGTTCGATCAAGCGCAGGATCGCCCGGCCGGTGGTCGTCTTTCCGCACCCGCTCTCGCCGACCAACCCCAGCGTTTCCCCCCGGCGGATGTAGAAGCTCACCCCGTCCACCGCCTTGACCCATCCGACGGTACGCCGGAGGATCCCCCGTTTCACGGGGAAGTACTTGCGGAGGTTGCGCACCTCCAACAGGAGGTTGTCCCGAGGGATCTCGTGCCCGTCTACCCGCTCTTCGAGTTGCGTTGCCATTGAGTCGCTCCTCCCGCTGCTCTTAAGGTCTTGCTCCGTCGGTCTTCCTTCGTGTCCTGTCCTGGCCCCCCGGACGTAGGTCCGATCAGTAGAGCCAGCAGGCGACCTTGTGATTGGGGGCGATCTCTTGCAAAGGCGGCATCTCCCGACAGGCCTCGTGCACGTGGGGGCAGCGCGTCTGGAAGGGGCAGCCCACGGGCACGTTGTAGGGGTCGGGGACGACGCCCTTGATGGGCTTTAGACGCTCCTTCTTCTTGGTGAGCGCCGGGATCGACTCCATTAGCCCCTGGGTGTAGGGATGCTTCGGGTTGTGGAACAGCTCCTGTACCGGTGCTTGCTCCACCACCTTGCCCATGTACATCACGATCACGTCGTCGGCGGTCTCGGCGATGACGCCCAAGTTGTGCGTGATCATCATGAGCGCCATGTGGTGCTCCTCCTGGAGCTGCTTGATCAGCTCGAGGATCTGGGCCTGAATCGTGACGTCCAGAGCGGTGGTCGGCTCGTCGGCGATGAGCAGATGCGGATTGCAGGAGAGAGCCATGGCGATCATCGCCCGCTGGCGCATCCCGCCCGAGAGCTGGTGGGGGTACTCGTCCACCCGCTGCTCGGGCAACGGAATCCCGACTTTGCGGAGCATCTCGATCGCCAGCTCCCGGGCCTCGCGCTTGCTCTTGCGCTGATGGAGGATGATCGCTTCCATGATCTGATCCCCGATGGTGTACACGGGGTTCAAGGAGGTCATCGGCTCCTGGAAGATCATCGCAATCTCGTTGCCGCGGATGGAGCGGTACTCCCGCCCCTTGGGGTCAAGTTTTGTCAAGTCAAGGGGCTGCTCGTCACGGTAGTAGAGGATCCGACCGCCCACGATCCGGCCGGGAGGCATGGGGACGAGCCCCATGATCGAGAGGGCGGTCTGGCTCTTGCCGCAGCCCGATTCCCCTACGACTCCCAGGGTCTTTCGGCGATCGATGCGGAAGGAGACTCCGTCGACGGCGCGCACCACGCCATCCTCCGTGTAGAAGTACGTTTTTAAGTCTTGCAGCTCGATGAGCGTGCGCGTGGCCGTCGCAGTCGCTGCGGAAGTTGCAGAAGTCATGGGTGCTCCTTGGGCTCTACTCAGATGACCGATAGGCTCAGGGAGAGCACGAAATAGAGGGCTGCCAGCCACGCGGTGGCTGTGCGTTTCGGATCGCTCGTCTCCTCCCGACCGAAGACCGCAAACGAGGCCCCGCCTCCGAAGGCCCCACTCAACCCGGAGTGGCGGCTCATCTGGATGAGGATCAGCCCGATGAGCGCCAGCGAGTCCAACACAAACAGCGTCAGCAAGAAGGCTCTCATTGCGATCGACCTCGCTTTCCGTTGGGGCATTGTAACCGAAGCCCCTCCAAATCTCAATCCTCGCCCGAAGGCCCCGGAGGGCACTCAAGTGCCGAGACGGCGCAGCCACGCCGGACCCTTAAGATAGAGAAGTCCAAACAACAGCCCTCCCAAGTGGGCCAGATGCCCGATCAGGGGCAAAAACCCCGTGAGCTTCGCGATCACGGCGAAGCCGCCCAGCAGCGCCACCGCGTACTTGGCCGGGATCGGGATGGGGATGAAGAAGAAGTACAGGGGCTGGTTGGGGAAGTAGAAGGCGAACGCCAACAGGAGCCCGTAGATCGCCCCCGAGGCCCCTACGCTTAAGCTCGGCTCCCCCGTGACCTGGGCGTAGAGGACGGTCGTCAGTCCCGCGCCGATCCCCGTGAAGAAGTAGTAGATCAAGAAGCGCCGGAAGCCCCAGACCCGTTCCAACACGCTCCCGAAGAGCCACAGGGCGTAGAGGTTGAAGAGGATGTGCCACAGCCCCCCGTGGAGGAACATGTACGTGACGAGCTGCCAGAGGACCTCCGGGCCGCGGGGCGGCGCGAGCAGCCCGAAGGTCCGCTCCACCCACGTGACCCAGCGCACGTCGAGGAAGCTCCAGGGGCTCGCGCCCCGGGGGGGCGGCGGCTGGTTGAGCAGCTGGAACGCGTAGACCAACACGATGAGCACGATGAGGTACTGCACGGCGCTTCCCAATCCGAACGACGAGCGTAGGCGCATCATTTCTGTCTCGTTCGATCCTCCCTTGCTCCTCCGGTTTCGAAGGCGTTCTGCGGTCGGACGAGGAGCGTCTTCTCCACCCGGGGGACGAGCACGAGCCCCGGGCGCGCTCCCTTCGGCTTGCGCAGATATTTTATGCGGGTGGCGATCACGGGCACCTTTCCCGAGCCCCGAGCCTTCGAGTAGTAGGCCGCCAGCTCCGCGGCCCGCTCCAGCACCTCCAGAGGTGGCTCCTCCCCCTTCTTGGGGCCCCGCACCACGACATGGGCCCCGGGGCGGTCCCGGACGTGGAGCCACCAGTCCTCCCGGTGGCTCTCCCGAAGCAAGGCGTCGTTCTGGCGACCGCTGCGGCCCACCCAGATCCCGTAGCCCCCAAGCTCGTAGCGCCGAGGCCGTGAGGCCCCCCTCCCGGGAGATCGTCGTACGGGCTTTGACCGTTCCCCGATCCCAACCCCCAGCTCCTCCGCCAGCTCCCGCAGCTCGTCGAGCGAGCGGGCCTCCTCGAGATGGAGCTGCATCTCCTCCAGATACTGCCGCTCCCACTCCAGCTCCCTGCGGCGTTCGGCGAGCTTCTCCAAGCCCCGTCGGAGCTTCTTGGCCCGCTCGTAGTAGCGCTGGGCGTTCTCCAGGGGCGTGAGTCGGGGGTCGAGCTCCACCGTGCGCATATGGCCCTCGAAGTCCGTGAGGTCCACACTCGCGCGCCCTCGGGTCGGGCCCAGCTCGGCGAGGTGGGCCATGAGCAGGTCCCCCAGCGCTTGGTACTTGCGGTGGCGCTCGGCCCGCTCGACGTCGCGGGCCACCTTGCGAAGGGCTCCCTCGACCTTCTCGATCCGCCGGGCCAGCTCTCGGGAGATCGCCCGGTAGAGTTGCTCGAAGGGCTCCGGATGCGTCGCGCGATGGGTGTCCAGCGCTTCCGAGATGCTCGCAGAGGGCTCGCAGCGCAGATGTCCGTAGATCGCGTAGGGGAAGGGGGTGACGTCCACGGGGTTCCCCTCCTCGTCGAAGTAGGCGCACGGCTCGAAGTCCCCTCGGGCGACCCTCCGGAACAGGGCTTCCGCCGCGGCCCACAGCCGCTCCCGCGGCTCGGGCGCGAGCGAGGATACGGGGGCCTCGAGCGGGAGTCCGGCCCGGGCGCAGAGTTCTCGGGCCGTGCGCGGTCCGATCCCCGCCGTGATCGCCGCGACCGCCTTCGCAAGGGGCTCGTCGGCGTCGGCGCGCTCCGAGAGCCCGCGGAGCCACTCCTCCCTCGAGCACGCCCTCACATCGAGCTTCGCTTGAGGGGGAGGGGGCTCGTAGCGTTGATGGGGCCGAAAGACCCGGGAGCCCACCGACGGCTTGAGCGCCCCCAGCACCTCGTCCCCGCGGAGCAGAACGACGTTGCTCCGGTTCCCCAAGAGCTCGGCCCGCAGCACGAGGGCTTCGCCCCGCCGGGCGATCCGGAGGTCCACGATGCGCTCCAGATCGGGTTGTTCTACCCCCTCGAGCACGCCCCCCTTGAGGTGCTTGCGCAGGAGCATGCAGAACGTCGGGGCCTGCGGGGGGTTCTCGTAGCGCTGCTCCGTGAGGTGCAGCCGGGGGTCGGAACCCACGGAGATCAGCAGCTGCAGCTTCTCCCGGGTTGGGGGGCGGTAGAGCCGGAGCACCAGGAGCTCCGGGAGGGGCTCATAAATCTGCTGGATAAAGGCTCCCTGCGCCCGGGCGCGCAGCTCGGAGACGACGGCGGCGAGCGTGATCCCCTCCCAGTGCATGGGCCCATTATACCGCGAAACCCCCAGAGGTCCCGCGGGTACATAAGACCCGAGAGAAACTCCAAGGAGGTGTTCGCGATGACGAACCGGAGACGAACCCGAGAGCGGCTCAAGGTCCTGGGCCTGCTGGGGGCGATGGCGGCGCTCTTGCTGGCGGGTGCCTCGCAGACGGCGAGCCTCCCCGGCTCCGGCCCCGGACCCGGAGGCGGAGCCCCCGCGGACGCGGAGGCGCTCGCGCTCGCGTGCGCGCAGCCCGTGAAGGTCTTCTATTTCGGGCTCCGCGAGCAGGACCGGGAGCGCACGAGCGCGCTGCGGGTGCGCATCGCGCCGGAGACGCCGATGGGACAGCTGCGCTTTCGCCCGCAGCCGGAGGAGATCGTGCCGAACTTCGACGGCACGCTGGAGATCCGCTTCGCCCCCGGAGCGCTCCGCCGCGCGGAGGACGTGCGGATCGAGGTCTGCGCCGCGACGTTGGCCCACGAGGTGCGCGAGGCGTACTGGGTGGTGCGCCCGGCCTCCGAGCCCTGGGCCCGGCTGGTGGCCGCGGAGCGCTTCTACTGGGAGTGGAAGGAGGGCGGCTTGGGGACGGTGCCCGGCACCCGACGGACGGTCAGGGAGCTCAGCTGCGCCGGACAGCCGCTGGTGCAGCCCTATCAGCTCGTGACCGCGGGGACGCCCCTCTGCGTGAAGGACCCCGGGGCACTGGCCGAGCTGCAACGGCAGATCGATCGCATCGTTCAAGAGCAAAACTCGTTCCTGGGGAGGTTGAAGGCCTTGGCCTTCGGCGAACAGGAATACGAGACCCAACTGGCGGAGCTGAACGCCCGGATGCAGGCGCTCTACCTCTACGCGCCCTACGACGGGATGGTGACGGGGATCGCGCCGGACGACCTCAACGGGCTGGCCTGGATCCGGCTTGAGGTGGAGGAGGCCTCCTTGGGAGACGTCCGGGTGGCCCCATGAGCGCGCTCCGGATCGGTCGACGGATGAGGAGCGGATCAACGGACACGGTCGACGAAGCGTGACCCCGTTGATCCGCTCCTCCGTCTCGCATCCCCCCGGCATGGAGGTTGACACCTTCCCCCGGATGTCCCATAGTAAGGGGCCATGCGCAGGCTGCGGTATCTTACGGCGGGGGAGTCCCACGGTCGGGCGCTCGTGGGCATCCTAGAGGGGATGCCCGCCGGGCTCCCCCTACGCTTAGAGGAGATCAACCGCCAGCTCCGGAGGCGACAACACGGCTACGGGCGCGGCGGACGCCAGCTCATCGAACAAGACGAGGCGGAGATCTTGACGGGCGTGCGCTTCGGAAAGACCCTGGGAAGCCCCATCGCTATAGTGATCTGGAACCGCGACTGGGAGAACTGGAAGGAGCGCATGGATCCCTGGGAGGAGCCCCCTGACCACAAACCCGTGACCGTCCCCCGCCCCGGGCACGCGGATCTGGCGGGGGCCTTCAAATATCGACACCGAGACATCCGCAACGTCTTGGAGCGGGCGAGCGCCCGCGAGACGGCGATCCGCGTCGCCTTGGGCGCGATCGCCCGCCAGCTCCTCGAGCGACTGGGGATCCAGATCGCCAGCCACGTCGTGCAGATTCACGAGATCCGAAGCCGTGTAGACGCCTCCCAGTACGAGGATTTACAAGAGCTCAACGAGCGCGCGGACCGCTCCCCCGTGCGGTGCCTCGATCCCCAGGCGGAACGGCTCATGATGAGCCGCATCGACGAGGCCATGGCTCAGAAAAACACCGTGGGCGGGGTCTTCGAGGTCCTCGCCCGGGGCGTCCCCCCCGGGTTGGGGAGCCACGTCCACTGGGATCGCAAGTTGGACGCCCAGATCGCCCAGGCGATGATGAGCATCCAAGCGATGAAGGGGGTCGGGATCGGGCTGGGCTTCGAGGCCGCGGGACGATGGGGGTCGGACGTGCACGACCCCATCTACTACGAGGCCGAGAGGGGCTTTTATCGGAAGAGCCGCGGGGCCGGGGGGATCGAGGGCGGGATGAGCCACGGCGGGCCCCTGGTCGTGAGGGTGGCGATGAAGCCCCTCTCCACCTTGATGCGCCCCCTCGAGTCCGTGGACATCGCGACGAAGGAGCCCGTAGCGGCGCACGTGGAGCGATCGGACGTGTGCGCCGTCCCCGCGGCCTCCGTGGTCGGGGAGAACGTGCTCGCCCTCACCTTGGCCGACGCTCTGCTGGAGAAGCTGGGCGGGGACTCCCTCGAGGAGATCGAGGAGCGGATGCGAAGCTATCCCCACGCTCTGTAAGCTCTGGGTGGGAGAAGGGGGGAAGGAGGAACCCCCGCACCGTCGGGCTACAATCGGGCTACAATAAGGATCGCCCATGAGGGAATTCTGGGAGATTCTGGAACGCATCCGCAGGGTGGTGACGGAGGGCCAACGGGCTGCCCTGGCAACCGTGATCTCGACCTCCGGGTCCACCTATCGTCGTCCGGGGGCGCGGATGCTCCTCACCTCGGAAGAAGCGGTCGGGGCCGTAAGCGCCGGATGCCTCGAGGAGGAAGTCCGAGCCGTGGGGCTCCGGGTCCTAGAGCAAGGAAGGCCCGAGCGCCTGCGCTTCGACACCACGGAGGAGATGGATAAGATCTCGGGTACGGGCCTCGGCTGCCGCGGCACGATCGACGTCTTTGTGGAACCCCTCTCCCCCGAGACGGCACAGCCGTATCGAACTCTACACCAGGCCCTCGAGGAAGACCGCGTCTGCATCCTCGGGATCGAGGTCCCCACGGGACGGCGGCTCCTCCTCGTGGGAGAGGAGGTCGCCGTGGACGAACTCCGCGAGCCCTCCTTCATCCGGCAGGCCGTCCCGGCAGCGCGGGAGCAGCTCTCCTCACGGCAGCCCACAGCCCTCCTGCGATCCGTTGGGCGGGAGTTCTACTGGGAGCGGGTAGAGCCCCCTCTCCAGCTGATCGTCTTCGGCGCGGGATATGACGCACAGCCGCTGGTACGACTCGCGAAGGAGCTGGGCTTTCGTGTCACGGTCGTGGACCCACGGCCTGCCTATCTCGCAAAGGAGCGCTTCCCTGAGGCCGATCGGCTCGTGCTGGCCCATCCTCAGGATGTCCCTGCCCAGATCCGGGTAGACGGGCGGACGTTCCTCGTGATCTTGACCCATAACTACCTCCACGACCTCGAGCTGCTCCGGTGGGCTTTAGGAACGGAAGCGTCGTACGTGGGCCAGATCGGCCCACGGGAGCGTACCCAAGAGTTGTTGGCCGACATCGAAAGGGAAGAAGGCCCGCTGTCCCCGGAGGCGCGGGCGAAGCTTTACGGTCCCGTAGGGCTCGACGTGGGAGCCGAGACGCCCGAGGAGATCGCCCTCAGCATCCTCGCCGAGATCCTGGCGGTACGGTACGGCCGACCGGGGGGGGCTCTACGGGACCGTTCCGGACCCATCCACGCCGGAGAGTGAGAGGCTGAGGGCCAGCGTCGGGGAGAAGTAGGGGATCTCCCAACTCCACCGCAAACGCAGCCATACCGACGCCAACACGGGCAGCACGCGCCCCCTCCGCGGCAGCTCAGCCCCTATGTCCAGAGCCACACGGCGAAACGTCCGGTCCCAAACCCCTCGGTCCCACCCTTGGGGGTCGACCCACCGGAGCCATCCCAAGCCGGCTCCGAGCCCCCATCGAACCCCCGGACCGACGGGCAACCGCACCCAAGCGGTCGCGCCTAGCAGCGTTACCACATCGTCCCCGTTCCGTTCGTAGAGCCGAGCGAGGTCCCAGGCCAAGACGGTCTTCGTCTCTCCCTCTCGGAGGATGGTGCTCTGCAGCTCTACATAGGCTTGCAGTCCCTGAAATCCATAGCTGGGATAGCGCCGATACCACCCCCCGATCCACCCCCCTCCCACTTCGATCTCCATGGCTCCTTGGGGGAGGAACTGCGAGGGCAGCGAGCTTGACCTCGACGTCTCTATCGACGTCAACGCCAACGTCTCCGGCATCGGGGCTTGTTGCGCAGCCCCCTCGGGGCTCAGCCCCAACTTCAGGACAGCCCCTAGAAGGAGCGTTACACAAGATGTCCAAGCTCGGCCGTTCACGTCACGTCCGCATCGATCCTGTACCTTCGGTCTTTCAGCGGCGGAGGACGGCGAGTTTGAGGATTTGGCGGTGGAGCGGGCTCCCCTCGCCCGTCTCGACCTCCACCACCGCCAGGTAGACCCCCGAGGCCACCGGCCGACCCCTCCCGTCCCGCAGCGGCCACCTCACCCGCAGCCC
>JALSGO010000116.1 GCA_026982655.1 Candidatus Bipolaricaulota bacterium | reverse complement strand
GATCCGGTAGCCGTCACTTCCACTTGATCGTGCAGCCTACGGGCTGGGTCTCCTTCACCTCCGGCTCGCGGCCCGCCAGAAGGGCCTCGAGCGCGTCTTTCAAGTAGCGCTTCGTGACCTTGGCGGGGTCCTCCCAGTTGTCGTCGATCGTCCCGTGATACCGTAGCTTCAGCTCCGAGTCGAACAGGAACACTTCGGGCGTGCGCTCCGCCCCGTAGGCGCGGGCGACCTCTTGGGTTTCGTCCCAGAGGTAGGGGAACGGATAACCCTTCTCCCGGGCGCGCTTCTGCATGTTCTCGAAGCTGTCGTCCGGGTATTTGACGGGGTCGTTCGCGTTGATGAGCACGAACTGAACGCCCTTGGGCTGATACTCCCGGGCCAGCTCGATCATCCGATCCTCGTAGGCCTTAACGTACGGGCAGTGGTTGCAACTGAAGATCACGGCGATGCCCTTCTCGCCCTTGAGTTCCTCCAATGAGTAGGTCTTCTCGTCTACGCCCTTGAGCGAGAACGTCGGAGCTTGCGCGCCGATGGTCAACGCCATAGGGATTCCTCCTTTTTCCCGTTCGGGTGGTGAAGTCGGTCCGCTTCGCGATTATAGCTCCTTCAGAGCGCCTTGGCGAGCAGCGCGACGGCCTGTGCGAGGACGCCCTCGCCCCGCCCCAGCGCCCCCAGCCCCTCGGGCCGCGTGGCCTTCAAGTTGATCCGCTCCGGCGGGAGTTCCAGTACATCCGCCAGCTTTTCCCTCATCGACGGGAAGAACGGCGTGACCCTGGGCTCCTCTAGGACGAGCACGGCGTCGACGTTCTCCACCCGAAAGCCCCGCTGCCGGAGCATCTCGCACACGCGTCGTAAGAGTTCCAAGCTGGAGATGTCTTGAAACCGAGGGTCACCGGGCGGGAAGTGGAGCCCGATGTCCCCCAACCCGGCGGCCCCCAACAGCGCGTCGCAGATCGCGTGGGTCAAGGCGTCGGCGTCGGAGTGGCCCTCCAAGCCCTTCGTATGGGGGATTTCCACGCCCCCTAGAACGAGCCTGCGGCCCTCGACGAAGCGATGGAAGTCCACGCCCAGTCCGATGCGCACGGCTTCCTCCTCTGCGGGCTGCAGGACGCACAACTCGAAGCCCGAAGTCTCAACCCCGAAGCCCCGAAGCTAAGCTAAAAGATCCCCGTGATGGTCCCCTCGTCGTCGATGTCGATCCCCTCGGCTGCGGGCTGCTTGGGGAGCCCCGGCATGGTGAGGATCGACCCCGCCAGCGGGACGACGAACCCCGCGCCCGCGGAGACGTTGACGTCGCGGATGGTGACCGTAAAGCCTTGGGGACGGCCCTTGCGCTTGGGGTCGTCCGAGAGCGAGTCCTGCGTCTTGGCGATGCAGACCAAGCTGTTCCCGTAGCCCAGCTTCTCCAGCCTGCGGAGCTTCTGCCGGGCAAGGGCGGTGAACTCCACGCCGTCGGCGCCGTAGATCGTCGTGGCGATCTTCTCGATCTTCTGCGCCAACGGCTCGTCGGGCTCGTAGAGGAAGCGGAACTGCGCTTTGCCCGAGTCGGCCAGCGCGATCGCCTTCTCGGCCAAGTCGAGCCCCCCCTCGCCGCCCCGCTCGTACACCTCGGAGACGGCGACCTCTACGCCCTTCGACGCGCAGAACTTCCGGACGACTTCGATCTCGGCGTCCGTGTCCGCGGGGAATCGATTGACGGCCACGACCAGGGGGACCCCGAACGATTGGACGTTCTCGATGTGCTTCTCCAGGTTGGGCAGCCCGCGCTCGACGGCCCCGACGTCCTCCTTCTGCAACTCGGTGATGTCGGAGGGCGCGCCGCCGTGGAGCTTGAGCGCCCGCACGGTCGCCACCAGCACCGCCGCCGCCGGGGTGAGTCCTCCGACCCGACACTTGATGTGAAAGAACTTCTCGGCCCCCAGATCCGAGGCGAAGCCCGCCTCCGTGACGACGTAGTCGGCGAGCTTGAGCGCCAGTCGGGTGGCGATCACGCTGCTGGTGCCCGTGGCGATGTTCCCGAACGGCCCGGCGTGGACGAACGCGGGCGTCCCCTCGAGCGTCTGCACCAAGTTGGGGTGGACCGCGTCGCGCATGAGCGCGGCCATCGGCCCCGGAGCCTTGAGCTCCCGGGCCAAGACGGGCCGCCCGTCGCGGGCGAAGCCCACCAGGATCCGTCCGAAGCGCTCTTTGAGATCTCGGAGATCGCGGGCCAGGGCGAGGATGGCCATGACCTCCGAGGCCGCCGTGATCTGAAAGACCTCCTCACGGGGCACACCCCCCGTCTTGCCGCCGAGCCCGATGACGATCTGGCGTAGAGCCCGCTCGTTCATGTCCATACAGCGCTTAAACTGAATCTCCCGGGGGTCGAGCCCCAGCGCGTTCCCGTGGTGGAGGTGGTTGTCGATCAAGGCGGCCAAGAGGTTGTTCGCCTTCTCGACGGCGGCGAAGTCGCCGGTGAAGTGCAGGTTGATGTCCTCGCTGGGGACGACTTGCGCTTGGCCGCCCCCCGTGGCCCCGCCCTTGATCCCGAAGACGGGGCCCAAGGACGGCTCGCGGATCGCGATGGCGGCGCGTTTCTTCATGCGACCGAGGGCCTGCCCCAACCCGATGGTCGTGGTCGTCTTCCCCTCGCCGAACTTGGTGGGCGTGATCGCCGTCACCAGGATGAGCTTCCCGTCGGGCTCCTTCTCGCGGCGCTTGTACGCCGAGAGGTGGACCTTGGCCTTGTACGGCCCGTAGGGCAAAAGCTCATCCGGTTCGATGCCCAACTGCTCAGCCACCTGGCCGAGGGGAAGCGGACGTGGATGGAGGGCTGTCGTGCGAGTTGCATGAGCAGTCATTGCGGGCCTCCTGCCTTCCTGCTTCTAGGGTGTAGGGTAGACACGACACCAGTGTAGCAAACCGGCTTGACGATCGACAAAGCCCCTATGATCATCCCGGTTTATACGGACGAGGAGGACGGCAACGGACGAGGGCGAGGGGATCGTCCCGATGGTCGTGTGGGGGTCTCGTCGCTTTAGGGTGCAAACGATTCCGGTTGCAGGATCTTCCTCCTTTCGTCTACCATCTTTCGTCTACGCTGGTTGCAGCGCATCTTTCAGGGAGGGGAACGAGATGAACGTAGCTCAGCTGCTGGACGAGGCCGCCCGACGGTACGGAGAGCGCCCGGCGATCGTGTTCGAGGGCCAAGAGATCACCTACGCGGAGCTGGCCGATGCCACCGCCCGCTTCGCGGGAGGCTTGCAGAAAAGGGGCGTTCAGCCCGACGACCGGGTCGCGGTGTACCTGCCCAACCTCCCCCAGTTCGTGATCGCGATCTGGGGGACCTTCAAGGCGGGAGCGGTTCCCACCCCCATGAACCCCCAACTCCGTGCCCGCGAGATCGCCTATCAGCTGGACGACTCCGGGGCGAAGATGCTCATCGGCCCCCTACCCCTTCTCCCAGAGATGGAAAAGGCCGTACAAGAAGCCCAACACGACGTAACGATCGTGACGGTAGGGGGCGAGAGCCCCCACACCCGCTTCCGCGAGCTCCTGCAGTCGAGCCCCCTCTTCGTGGATCGCGCCGATGAAGACGTCGCCCTGCAGCCCTACACCAGCGGCACCACCGGGCGCCCCAAGGGGGTCTTGCTCACCCACGGCAACCTCATCTCCAACGTGCAGGCCGTCACGAAGCTCTTTCCGCTTGCGCCCGAGGAGGACCGCCTCTTGGTGCCGATCCCCATGTTCCACATCACGGGGATGACCGTGCTGATGCTCTCTCCCCTCACCCGGGGTTCCACGATCTACCCCATGGTCCGCTGGGAGGCCGACGAGGCCCTCCGGCTCATCGAGGAGCACAAGATCACCAACTTCCTGGCTGTCCCCACCATTTACATCGATCTGTTGCACCACCCCAAGCTCAAGACGGCAGATCTTTCCTCGTTGAGATTGTGCAGTTCCGGCGGGGCGCGGATGCCCGTCCCCGTCATGGAGGCCTGGGAGAAGGCCGTGGGCGTCCCCATCTACGAGGGCTACGGCCTTACGGAGACCTCGCCCGTGACGCACACCAACCTGGCCGCCCCGAAGAGGAAGCCGGGCTCCATCGGCTGGCCCATCGAGAACACGGAGTGCAAGATCGTAAACGAGAAGGGCGAAGAACTCCCGCCCGGCGAGGTGGGGGAGCTCCTCATTCGAGGCCCCCAGGTGATGAAGGGGTATCATAACAACCCCGAAGCGACGCGGGCGGCCATCGAGCCCGACGGCTTCTTCCACACCGGGGACCTCGCCTACCAAGACGAAGAGGGCTACTACTACATCGTTGACCGCGTCAAAGACATGATCAACGTCGGAGGGCTCAACGTCTACCCCAAGGAGGTCGAGCACGTCCTGTACGAGCACCCCGCGGTGGCGGAGTGCGCCGTGGTGGGGGTCCCCGACGAGCGCAAGGGCGAGACCGTCAAGGCGTTTATCGTGCTCAAGCAGGGCTACGAGCCCTCGGAGGCGCTGAAGGAAGAGATCAAGCAGCACTGCCTCAAAGAGATCGCGGCGTACAAGCACCCGCGCTACATCGAGTTCGTGCCGGAGCTGCCCAAGACGGCCTCGGGGAAGGTCCAGAAGTATCGACTACGGGGGTCGCCGTAACGACGGGTGCCCCTCGTCGACTCCAGGCGGCTCCGCGCCGTCCGCAAGCGGGGGGCATAAGGGAAGAGAGAGGGTGACCAAGCCTCACCTCACTCCCAGGGCGTAGCCGAACCCCTTCACGGTGAGGATGAGTTTCGGATGTTTCGGGTCCTCCTCGACCTTGCGCCGCAGGAGGTGGATGTAGCGCTTCACGTCCGTGGAGGAGGCCAGACTCCCCTCCGGCCAGACGCGCTCTAAGATTTCCCGATCGGAGAAGACCCGCCCCGGCTCGGAGGCGAGCAGCTTCAGCAGCTCGTATTCCTTGGGCGAGAGCTCAACCCGCTTCCCGTGGAGGCGGACCTCCTTGCGCTGATCGTCGATCTCCAGGGGTCCTACCTTCAGGGCGGGCGGACGATGGCGACGCAGGGCCGCCTCCAAGCGGGCCTCGACCTCCCGCAGCTTGAAGGGCTTTACGATGTAGTCGTCCGCGCCCATCTGGAGGGCCTTCACGACGTCATCCGTGGCGTCGCGGGCCGTGATCACCACGATGGGGATCGAGCTCTGCCCCCGGACGTACTGCAGGACCTCCCAGCCGTCGGGCGGCGGGATCATCAAATCTAATAAAAGAGCGTCCAGCTCCTCCCGGTGAAAGGCCTCCAGCGCTCGGGGGCCGTCCTCCGCCTCCACGGCTTCGTACCCCCGCGAGGTCAGGTATTTCGTGAGGATGAGCCGGGCCTCCGGGTCGTCCTCCACGATCAACACTTTCACCTCAGCTCCCCTCCTTCCGCTGCTCCCCTTGGGGGAGCAGCTCCTCGCCGCGCTCCGGGATCGGAGCGCGGGTCCGCAAGGGCAGCTCCACCAAGAAGACGCTTCCCCCCCCGTCGGGGGGGCTTTCCACCCACGCCCGCCCGCCGTGGAGCTGGGCGTACCTCTGGACTACGGCCAGCCCCAGCCCCAGGCCCTCCCGCTCCTTCCCCTCTCGTCCCCGTTTCGCGGGGGCTGAGGGGGCCTCCAAGCGCACGAACGGCTCGAAGACCCTCTCTCGCTCCTCCCGGGGGATTCCCGGCCCCTCGTCTCGGACCCAAAGGCGGACCCTTTCCTCTTCCTCGTTCGCGAGGGAGGCCCCCAGCTCGATCCCTCCCCCGGGGGGCGAGTGGCGGATCGCGTTCTGCAGCAGGTTGAAGACGATCTGGCGCAGCTTCGTCCGATCCGCTTCCAGCGTGAGCCCTCGCGGTTCCACCTTCACGGTGAGGGACAAGCGCTTCTCCTCGGCATAGGGCCGCAGCCCTTCTACGACCTCCGCCGCGAGGGCGTTCAGGGCCACCGGCTCCGGGTGGAGCCGTTCGACGCCCAGCTCGAGCTTGGCGTACTGAAGCACGTTCCCCAGCAGGGCCTGGAGGTGCTCGCCGGAGCGCATCGCGGCGGCGAGATATGAGCGCTGCTCCTCGGTGAGGTCCCCGCCCACCCCCGCAAGGAGGAGCTCGATGTAGCCTAAAAGCACGTTGAGCGGGGTGCGCAGCTCGTGGCCCATGAGCGTGATGAACTCCGACTTGGCCCGGCTGGCCCGCTCCAGCTCGCCCCGCATCTCGACGATCGCTTCCGCCATGCGGTTGAACGCCCGGGCCAGCTCCCCCAGCTCGTCCTCCCGCTCGACGGGGGCCCGGGTGTGAAGCCGCCCCTGTCCGAAGGCCTCCAGCGCCTCCTTGACCCGTTGCAGCGGGCGGAGGATCACCCCCGAGAGGAGCCAGGCGATCGTGAGGGCCACGAGCGCGATGCCCAGCCCCGCCAGCCCCAGCCACAGGAACTCACGGCGCATCTCGTAGGCCAGATAGTCGAGCGAGATCGCGAGCCGAACGTAGCTGTTCGTGGGCAAATACGGGCCGATGGGCTCGTCGGCGGAGCGGCGGCGCTCTCCGCTTAGGGAGGAGTCGAGGATCGCCTGCCAGATCTCCAAATAGGGCTCGGTCGGGGGGGAGCCCGCTTGCCCCAGCACCTCACCTTCTTTGACGATCTCGATGAAGATCACGTCGTCGCGGAGCGCCCCCTCCGCCAAGGGGACGAGGTCGCGCTCTCCCTGAATATACGCGCTGTAGAAGGCCTCCTGCGCCAGGAACCGGGCGAGCACCCGCCCGCGGCGGACCAGCTGCTCGTACAGCTCCCAGTCCAAGCGGTAGACGGCCACCGCCCCCAGGAGGACGCTGCTGAGCAGCGCCAGTCCCACCAGCGCCAAGAGGAGCTCTCGGCGTAGGTTCCCTCCGATGCGCATGCCCATAATTGCCCTGAATCATACGGTCGACCGCTGCCGGAGGGCAACCTCGATCCTCTCATTCTCCCCGTTCTCCCCTTGGTCTCGAATGCAACGTTTCTCCCTGCATCTCGACTCCCACCCCTTCCAGAGCATGCCAAGCCTTCTTGGGGAGACGTTTCACCGGGATTTCACCCGATTTTCAAGACGATTTCATCTGGTTGCCATACCCCTTTCACCCCGCCCGCGATACGGTAGGGCGGTGCGAGGATGAGGTGTAGGCAGAGGGAACGAGCTTCTCACAAACGGACTAGGAGGAGATGCGAATGAATATACACCCGATGGTCGTGCACTTTCCCATCGCGCTCTTCTTAGTGGGATTTGTGCTGGACGGACTCGGCTGGGGGCTTCGGCACGAGACGTTGAAGCGCGTGGGGTTGGTGCTCGTGCTCCTCGGGGCCCTGACGGCGGTCCCCGCGGTGGTGACGGGCCTGGCCGTAGAGGAGACCGTGGAGGAACAACTCGAGCCCCTTCCTGGCGGCGAGGAGGCGCTGGAGGCCCACGAGGAGCTGGGCATCCTGACGGCGGGGGTGCTGCTTGGGGCCGCGCTGCTCCGCTTCCTCTTGGAGATCCGCTTCGGCAGCAAGATGGTGGCGCGCGGGCTCTTGGCCGCCTACCTGATCGCGGGGCTTGCGGGCGTGGGAATGCTCGCGGTGACGGGCCTGCGCGGCGGCGAGCTCGTCTACCGCTACGGCGCCGGCGTCCGGACGGATGCGATCTACGTCCAGCCGCTGCCGGACTACCGGGAATCGGAGATAGAGATGGAGACGGAGACGGAAGAGTAGCTCAGACCCTTAGAGCAAGGAGGGACCCTACATGCGCAAGTGGAACAGCAAGCGGACGCGGATCGGGATCGGCCTGCTGGGAGTCCTGCTCCTGGCGTTGGGGTTGGTCTACGGGGTGGGAGCGAGCCCGGATGACGACGACTCGCACGCCCATCGGGGCAATCCCATCGTGGGCACGGTGGTGCTCCTCTCCTGGCAGGAGGACGACCTCTTCGTCCAGCTGGACACGAACGACGACGGCCAAGGGGAGATCTGGGTCAAGATCGACGACTCGAGCACGGTCATCGTCGACCCGAACGGAAACCCGCTCCCCCTGTCGGCCATCCAAGTGGGCGTCACGCTCACGGTGACCCACTACGAGTTCGAGCACGGCTACTACGAGGCGAAGCGGGTGGTCGTCGGTCCCGCGGGCGGATCCCCGAGCGGCTCCCCCGGACCCTGTCAGCAGCCGCTCCAGGGGGTCGTGATCCGCACCTTCTGGTTCGGCGACGACTTCTTCGTGGGACTGGACACGAACGCCGACTCCCAGGAGGACATCCGGGTCAAGATCAAGCCCAACGCCACGATCACCGACCCTCAAGGGAACCGCGTCGGGTTCGAGGCCATCCGGTCGGGGGTGACGCTGACCCTTGTGGGGTACAAGCTGGACGACGACGGCTACTACGAGGCCTGGCACGTCATCGTCGGCGAGGCCCCGTCGGCACAGCCGCCCGCCGACCAAGCCATCCGGGGCACGGTGATCGAAGTCGTGCCCTTCGGCGACGATCTCTTCGTACGCCTGGACGCCGACGGCGACGGCCTGGAGGACTACCCGGTCAAGATCGACGGCGACACCGTCCTCGTCGACCCCAATGGCAACCCTGTGGATCCTTCTGCCATTCAAGTCGGCATAACCCTCACCGTGACGGAGTACACCTTCCGGGACGGCTACTACGAGGCGAAGCGGGCGGTGGTCGAGGGGTAAGCTTGTCTCCGCGCATGAGGCCCACTATACTGAACCCCCGTGGGACCCATGCGAAACCGCCGCTTCTTGCGCATCCCGTCGAGGAGGGCCGGGACGGTCCTCGGAGGCGTCTTCCTCTTCCTCGTTGCCCTCGGGGCCGTCGCCTTCTGGGTAGCTCAATCCTTCCGCTCGGAGGCGCCGATCGCGATCCGGATCGGCGAGGAGCGCATCACCGCCCAAGAGTTTGAGGAGCTCTATCGGGAATTCCTGAAGGAGCGGCGGGCCTCCCTCCCGCCGTCGGAGCGGCCCAACTTCGAGAAGGACCTCGTCGGAGCCCCGGGGGCGCACTACCAGCTGCAGCTGAAGCTCCAGCTGGCGGAGCAGCTCATCCAAGAGCGCCTGCTGGCCCGCGCCGCCCGCGAGCGGGGGATCTCCGTCCCCCAGTCGGAGGTCCTCGAGAGGGTCAAGCTGCAGCTGTGGCGCTTCTTGGAGGCCAACGGCGTCCCGCCCGAGCAAATCGAGCAGGCCCTCAACGACCCCAAGACCTACCGGAGCGAGTTCACCCGAGGGCTCATCGAGCGCACCCGACGCGCGATGCTCGAGGAGAAGCTGCGCGCCGACGTGGCCGGGGTCCTGCAGCCCTCGGAGGAGGAGCTTCGGGCCTACTACGAGCGCTACCGCCTGCGGTACTACACCCCCGAGCTGGTCCACGTGCGGCACATCCTCGTCCGGGTGCCCCCGGACGCCGAACCCGAGCGGGTCGAGCGGGCCCGGCGGCGCATCGAGGAGATCCGCGAGCGCCTGCGGGAGGGGGAGCGCTTCGAGGAGCTGGCCCGCCGCTACTCGGAAGACGAATTGAGCGCCCCGCAGGGCGGGGACTACGGCTGGATCCAGCGCGGGGACCCCACGGGCGAGGCGTTCGTCGAGCTGGCCTTCTCCCTGAAGGAGCCCGGCGAGGTCGGCGGGCCCGTCCGCACGGAGCGGGGGTTTCACCTCGTGCAGCTGGTCGAGCGCCGCCCGGAGCAGGGGGAGACCTTCGAGGAAGTGGCCGACCGAGTGCTGCGGGACTACCTCCTGGAGAAGACGCAGGAGCGCTTCCGCGAGTGGTTCGACGCGTACCGAGAGGAGGTCGGCGTAGAGATCCTCGACCCGCTGCTGGTCGCGATCCGCCTGGAGTTCGAGGACTCGGAGGCCGCGCTGCGTCAGTACGAGCGCATCCAAGAAGAAGGCTTAAGTGACGACCCCTACTTGGGGTATTACATCGCCGCGCTCTACCGCCCGAAGCTCGAGGAGGTCGAGCGCCGACTTCGCGGGGCCGAAGGCCCGGAACGAGGGGAGCTCCAAGCGCAGGCCGAGGAGCTGCGCCGGAAGATCGCCGAGAACCTCAAGGACGTCTTGGCGAAGGGCCGCCGCGAGGCCGAGATCTACCGGGCCCTCTTGGAGACGACCCCCGAGGACCACGAGGTCCGCTACGAGTACGCGCGGTGGCTGCTGGCCAACGGGCGCTGGGACGACGCCGCCCGCCAGCTCCGGATCCTCTTGGAGGGGGTCCCGGACCACGTCGCCGGGCTCGTGGACTACGGGGATCTCCTCGCGCAGATGGGCGAACCGGCCCAAGCGCTTAAACACTTGGAGAGGGCACTCTCCTTGATGGGCTCAGACTCCGGGTCAGGGCCGGAGGGGGACGAAGCGCAGGCGCAGGCGAAGAAGCTCCGCCGGAAGGCCCTGCGCGCGCGGGCGCGGGCGTACGCCCAGCTGGGAGAACAAGAGAAAGCCCGCAGCGCCTGGCAGGAGGTCCTCAAAGAGGACCCCGGCGACCTCGAGGCGAACCGCGCTCTGGGGGAGCTCCTCCTGGGGGAGGGCCGATACGGGGAGGCCCTCCCGCATCTCGAGAGGGCGCTCCGGAGCGCGCCTCCCGAAGAGAAGCCGGAGATCTGGGTGCTCTTGGGGGAGGCCCACCAAGGGAACGGCGATGCGGAGGCCGCCGAGGAGGCGTTCCGCAACGCCCTGGGGAGCAAGGAGGCCCCGAGAGCCCATCTGGGCTTGGGGCAGCTCGCCGAGCGGCGGGGCGACGCTCCGAAAGCCCGCGAGCACTACCGTCAGGGCTTCGAGCAGGCCGTCGGCTGGGACCTCAAGGAGCGGCTGGGGCTCGCGTTGCTTGCCCTCTCCCCGGAGGAGACTGCGGTGCGCTTCGAGCTGGCCCGGCTCTACGAGCGGCGCAAGCGCTTTGAGGACGCCGTTCGGCAGTACCAGGAGATCCTAAGGTATGAGCCCCGCTCCTTCCCGGCGTGGTTCCGGCTGGGGGAGGCCTACTTGGCCCAGAAGCGCCCCCTCAAAGCCGTGGAGGCCCTAGAGAAGGCTTTAGAGAACGCTGCCTCGCCCCAAGAGCGCTCGGGGGTCTGGGGGCGGATCGTGCAGGCCGAGCGGCTGCGCAGCGAACGATCGGGCGAGAAGCTCTCGCCCAAGGGCCTAGAAGCCCTCTACCAGCTGGCCCAGGTGCTGGTGGAGATGGGCAGCTACCGCCGGGCCGCGGAGCGCTTGGCGGAACTCCGGGCGGAAGATCCCACCTATCGACAAGAGGACGTCGAGCGGCTGATCGCTCGGCTCAAGGAGCAGGGCGTCGAGCTGCCCTCGTCCTCGTCTCCGTCCTCCTCCGCGCCTTAAGGGAGCGATTGCCATGAAGGTTCGTCCCTTCTGGGTCCGGGTCTTCGCGGGCGCGCTCTTCCTGGGGATCGCGGGCGTCGGGGGATGGCTTCTCACCCCGCCTCCGTCTCCGGGGTCCTCTGCGTCCTCCGCAGGCCCGGCACCCCCCTCCCTCCTCGTGGAGGGGGAGTCCGTCGTAGGGGAGGATCTCACCGAGGGGGAGGCGACGGCGTGGAACAACGCGGCCAAGCTCGCCGTCGATCCCCGAGGGGGCCTGCACGTGGTCTATCAGTATGCCTACGGGAAGCGCGGGGATCCCGATCGGATGCGCTATGCCCGCTCCGGGGACGGTCGCCGATGGGAAATCGAGGAGTGGACGGGCCGTTACCCCGCGATCGCCGCGGACGGCGAGGGTAGAGTCTACATCGCCTACGTCGAGCGCACCTCCGAGGCCGACCGCCTGTGGCTCCGCGTGCAAGACTTCGAGGGCGAGGGGAGGGGGACACGATGGCTCGTGGACGAGGGTCCCCGGCGCACCCGCGCCTATCCGGCCCTCCTCTCCGGGGAGGGGAGGCTGCTGCTGGCCTGGGAGGTCCATGAGCCGGGAGCGGGGGTCCACCGCATTCGGTTTGCGGAGATCTCGCGGGAAGGGGAGATCGCGAAGGAGACCGTCGTGGAGGGGGAGCGAGGGGTCTTCTTCCCCACACTGGCTACGGATCGCTCGGGAAGGATCTATCTGGCCTGGCAGGCGACAGAGGACGCCCGGCGATACCGCATCGAGGTCGCGGTTCGGGAGGAAGAGGGGGGCTGGCGGTTCCTCGGACGGGTCGCGGGGAAGAACGGGGACGGTCGCTCCCCTACGCTGACTTCCCTTACTCCGGACGAAGGGGAGGGCGCGGCTTTGGCGTTCGTCTCCCTCGGCCCGGACCGGGAGTCCGCGCTCTATCGCGTGACGCTGCGGGAAGGGCGCTTGGAGCCACCGGAGGAGATCGCCCAAGGCCCTCTCCCTACCGAGGCCGAGGCTGAGGCTGAGAGTGGGGGAGGGCGAACCGCGGAGAACGCGACGGGGAGGGTGCCCGTGGGCTACGGCTGGGCGAGCCGTGCCCCGGCCCCGAGCGTCGCCGACTACGCCCGCGAGCTGGTGGCCTTTCCCACCGAGGCGGAGGGGCTCGTGATCTGGGGCCACACGGTTCCAAACGCCTGCGGTATCGGTCCGCTCTGGTGGGCCTGGAAGGGGCGTGTGCAGGGGGAACTCTTCGGGGCGTTTGCCTCCTACCCCAACCTGCAACCGGACCCGCAGGAGGAGGGGGTGTACCATCTGGTCTGGTCCGATCGGGTGGCGGACGAGTTGAGGGCGTTCGAGGTCCGTTACGCCCGCCTGCGCATCGACCTTGACCCTGACCCTTAGCCTGAGAACACGCTCACTCACTTGCTCAGGAGGGCTCGCTTCC
>JALSGO010000115.1 GCA_026982655.1 Candidatus Bipolaricaulota bacterium | reverse complement strand
ATCACACGCGCCGATGCGGGATGAGGATCGGGGGCGAGGTGTGTCCCGAGGACGGCGAATGCGGAAAACGACCCCAGAAGCGGCAGCCAAACCCGGCCAACCATCCGCGAACGCCCCGCGAAACCCTTCCCCACGGCCCTATGACCACTCTCGCCCGCCCCAGAGGGAATTACGGGGAGGTCTCGGATCGGGAGGAACGGTCTACGTATCGAGCCTGGTGCATCGATGGTGATCGGCCGGAGGCGCGGAGACCGGAGAGGATTTCCGTGTCTAGACACATTCCGTCCTTGATACGATCAATTCTCGACGATGCGATGATCCGCAATATCGTAATGGTGGGAGGAGCCTCCGCTCTCGCCCAAGGCGGTTTTCTGATTATGATCCCTTTTATAACAAGACTATATGATCCTTATGATTTTGGATTGTTCTCTGTATTTTCTGTGATCGTATCGTTTGCCGCAGGTATCGTTTTCGCGCGCCTGGAAACATCCCTGCCCCTCTGCCGAGATCATGAAGTCGCGACGGCACTCCTCCTCATGGGGACAATCGCATGCACCGTCTTCGTTGTCCTTGCGATCGGGATGTGGGGCCTGCTCCTTCTGGTGCCGATGGATCCGCTGACGGCGTCGGTTCTGTATCACACGACAGTGGCACTCCCTCTTGTCTACACACCCGTTATCCCCCTCTATTTCTGCATCCGGGCGCGGGCCTTCCACCGCTATGCGGTGATCGATTCGGTCCGTCTCCTCGGTCAGGGCGCGGGGCAGCTTGCGCTCGCTTTGCAGTGGCCGGACGTCCGGGGGTTGATCTGGGGCTATGCGGCGGGTTCTCTCCTCGCGGCCGTGGTGGGATGGGTCATCTCCCCGGTTCCGGAAACGGATTTTCGCCGAACCGGCTGGCGGCAGGTGCGTGCCTACGTGTCGAGGTTTCGGAACCATCCCCTGTACATGATGCCGGGAGCCGTGGGGAGGGCACTGGCCCATTTCCTCCCCCCCTTTCTCCTCGCATTGCTCTACGATCCGTCGGTCGCTGGTCTGTACGTCCTCGCCCAGCGGATCCTCGCCGCGCCGATCCGGCTGGTGGCCCAGGCCGTCTCGCAGGTGGTCCTGGGTGAACTCGCCCGCGCGTCATCCGAGGAAGCGACGGCCCGGATCGACCGGCTCCTCCTCCTTCTCGCGGGGGCCGGGGTCGTTTTCACCGCTCTTGTCCTCGCCCCGGGACGAGAGGGTTGGGTGTGGTTCCTGGGTGACGAGTCGTGGAAAGCGCTGCCGGACATGCTCATGTTGCTCTTGCCCGCAGTCGCTCTCCGCATGCTGCTCGACTCCACTCGTAACGTTCTCGTGGTGGGGAGACGGCAGCAGTGGATGTTCTGCGAATCCGTCCTTCTTCTCGCGGGGCTCGCGGTGAGTTACGGAGGGGTGCGACTCTCCGGCGGGGGGGCTTGGTTTGCCATCCTCCTGCACACGCTGCTGACGGTGTCGATCCAAGCCGGACAGCTGATCGTCGTCCGACGCACCGCCTCCCGCCTCACCCGGGAGCCTTCTCGCGAAGAGCAGGTCGGGAGATCCGAAGGCCATGGTTAGGGAGACGGGAACGGGTCGGATTCGGAGGCCCGGCGAAGCCGCTCGATTCCGACTGCGCCGGTACGCTTTCGCATTGTCCGCCCCAGCTCCAGCACCAGGTCCGCCACCTCCAGCCAGGCCGGCCGGTGGGTGACGGCGAGAATGGTGCAGCGGTCGCGCAGGGCGGCGATGCGGGCGCAGAGGCGCCGTTCCGTCTCGCGGTCGAGGGCGCTCGTCACCTCGTCCAGCACCAGCAGCCGCGGCCGTCCGAGGAGGGCGCGCGCCAGCG
>JALSGO010000114.1 GCA_026982655.1 Candidatus Bipolaricaulota bacterium | reverse complement strand
CCCGCCAAGGTCACGAAGCGCTACTTGAAAGACGCGCTCGAGGCCCTTCTGGCGGGCCGCGAGCCGGAGGTGAAGGAGACCCAGCCCGTAGGCTGCACGATCAAGTGGAAGTGACGGCTACCGGATCAACCCGAGCCTTCGGAGGTCGTCCTCGGTCCACCGCCCCATTTCGCTCATACGGTCACTACAACAGACGACTCGGGAAGCCGGATCGCTTCCCTCTCCACTTCGGGAGGGAAGCTTCCTTTTTGCTCGCGCAATACTTCCAGATACGCTTGAGCGGTTTCTCGAAGGTTCTGCAGGGCTTCCTCTTTCGTGTGTCCCCATACGGAACATCCGGGCAAGAGCGGGATGGAGGCCGCCCAGCGCCCGTCCTCGCCTTGTTCCCGCTCTACGGGAAAGACGTACGTTCTCATCGCTGTATAAGCGATCGCCTCCAGAAGAGCTCCGTCAAGCCGACGCGTTCTCGCTTGCTTGTCGGATCTCGTAGACCGTCTGCCTCAGTGCGTCCAAGAACGCGTCATAGCGCTCCCCGATCTCGCGGAGGTGGAGCATCCGGGACAGCAGCTCCGGCCTGTCGGGCCTTGGAGCACAGTCGGGGAAGAGCTGAGCAATCCTTTGCACGTGCTTGTGCGCTAGATCAGAAGGGAGCCCCGCCCGCTTGAGCTGCTCGTGCAACCAAGCCATCTCCATTCGGCCGTTCGTGTACACCACGAAAAGGGTCAAGAGTCGGCCCGTTCGCTCCTCCAGCAGTCGCACGGAGAACGAACTCGAAGGCCACTGGATCACGCACCCCAAGCCTTGGACGTCTTCTAAGAGCTTCCGCGCGATCCGAGCGATATCCTCCCCCTGCTCCCGTTGAAGCTGCTCGAAGAAGTCCTCTTCGGTGAGGGTTCGACGCCTGCCCGGCTCCTCGAGATTCTCCTCGAGCTCCACGCGGACGTCCCGGATCTCCTGGGCCTCCACGCGCACGACGGCTCGGATGACCTCCCGCGTGCGGGCCACCACCAGCGGAAGGACGAGCCACTCCTCGCGCCCCGGCACTTCGTACACGCGAAGCTCGACGAGTCCCAGCGTGAAATGCAGCTGCGGAGTTCGGCTCAAGAACTGCGTCAACGACTCGACCTCCTCCCGAATGCCGTCCCCTACGAGCAGCAACAAGAACCTCCCATCGCGTAGGTTGCGGCTGATGCGATCGACCAACCCGGGATCCTCCGCCGGGTCCAGCGGCTCCACCGCGCGGATGACGTCCAGCACGCCTCGCTCGTCGCCATCGAACTTTCGGGTGTACGCCCGCGCGACGGCGTCGAGCTGCTCGAAGCCCCACGTGCTCAGCTCCGTTGCGTAGTCCAAAATCTGTCCCACGACTTCCCGGCGGGCTTCCGGATTGCGCCAAAGCTTCGTCTCTACGACCGTGAGGTAGCCCTGCGGACTGATAAAGAGGTGATCGATGGAACCCACCCGAGTCGAGACCTCCCGCCCGATCGAGAGTAAGGGGGCAAACACGGGCTCCAGCTCATCCACGGGCAGGATCTCGGGATGACGGCGCAACAGATCCTGCAGCCAGCCTTCCTGCACCCGACGGTCCTCAAAGGGGACCCGTCTCAAGGGGTGAACGCCCTCTCTCTCCTGCTCGCGCGGGACGAGCACGGGTATCCCTTGAACACGCTCCCCGAAGAGCATCTTCTCACCTCCCCTTCAGCATCTCCCTGACTCTCGCAAGGGCGTCCTCCCGTTCTCCCAGCACCAACACGACGTCGCCCGCCTCGAGCTTCGTCTCACCCCGGGGGACGAGCGCCCGCTCCCCCCGCTCCCGCAGCACGGCCACGACCAGCGCGCCCTCGGGCAGCGCCAGCTCGCTCAGCCGCCTCCCCAC
>JALSGO010000113.1 GCA_026982655.1 Candidatus Bipolaricaulota bacterium | reverse complement strand
CGTAGGGCGTGACCAAGGGCCTTACGTCTTTCAGCAAAAACCCGATGGGAAGGCCCGTTTGGGGGTCGAAGTAGTTCGCGTTGATCCCGACGAGGGCCTCCGCCCCTCGGGTGAGATCCAATACCCCCGCGCGCGTCCCGATCCCCCCGCGGGGGATCGCGACCTCGGCCCGCAGCCCCAACCCTTCAGGGCGGAACGAGAGGAGGTGCAAAAGGACCCGACCGCGGGGCCCTTGGAGTTCTAAGCGCTCGTACTTCCCGCCCCAGCCCGTGTCCTCTTGTGCTCGAAAAAGCAGATCAAAAGCGGTTTCTGTGGTCCCCGTGAACGCGGAAAGGGACAAGGCCCACACGAGCCCCAGCAGCGCTACGAGTGCCAGGGTGCATCCGATAAGGGCCGGTGCGGGTCGGAGGCTCATCCGTCCGGATGGGGGTTTATTCTTCTGCTCCCGCGTCCCCGCCCCCGTCGCCCTCGCCGGAAGGCTCCGAAGCCTCGGCGGGCTCGGCGGACTCCTCCTTCACCTCGACGACGACCTCGGCCACGATGTCCTTGTAGAGGCTGATCTTCACAGGGTGCTTCCCCAAGGTGTCGATGGGGTTCTCCAGCTGCACCCGGCCCTTCTCCAGCTCGAACCCGAACTTCTCCTCGATGTGGGAAGCGATCTCCTCGGGGCGGACGGAGCTGTAGAGCTTGTCGTCGTGGGCCTTGCGCACGAACGTGAGGACGTACCCGTCGAGCTTCTCCTTGAGCTCTTGGGCCCGCTGCTCGCGCGCCTTGAGCTCTTCCATGCGCTGCTCGCGGACCTTGCGGAAGCGCTCGATGTTGTGCGGTGTAGGCTCCACCGCCAAGCCCTTGGGGATCAAGTAGTTGCGGGCGTACCCGGGGGCCACGTCCACGATGTCCCCGGGCTCGCCGAGCTTCTCCACCGTCTGCGTGAGTAGAACCTGCATCTCTCCTCCTTCGGGTTATTCCCATTCGGGTCAGGATGGACGTACATCGCAAGCGTAGGAGTTCACCCCGGCGGCGTAAGCGTAGCGCACGGGGCAGGGGGGACGCAAGGTCGGGCGTCCGCGCCCGTTGTGCGGAGGGGCGGGGTGGGCTATGATCCCCCGCGGGAGGGAGACGATGGGCACCCAAGTCCTTTCGGAGATCGGGAAACGGACGTTGGTCATGGGCATTTTGAACGTCACCCCCGACTCCTTCTCCGACGGGGGGCGCTACACGACCGTGGAAGCTGCCATGGCCCACGCCGAGAAGCTCGTGGAAGAGGGAGCGGACATTCTGGACATCGGGGGCGAGTCCACCCGCCCCGGGGCCGACCCCGTGCCCCTGGAGGAGGAGCTCCGCCGGGTGATCCCCGTCGTAAAGGCCGTGCGCCGAGCGCTTCCCGACATCTGCATCTCGGTGGACACCTACAAGGCCCGAGTCGCCCGGGAGGCGCTGGAAGCGGGGGCGGACATGATCAACGACGTAAGCGCCTTGCGCTTCGACCCGGAGATGGCCTCCGTGGTGGCCGAAGGGGATGCCCCGGTGGTGCTCATGCACATGAAGGGGACGCCCAAGACGATGCAGCAGAACCCGACGTACGGGGACGTCGTCCGCGAGATCCTCGCGTTTCTGAGGGAGCGGATCGAGTTTGCGGTCTCGCAGGGGATCGCCCGCGATCGGATCATCGTGGACCCGGGGATCGGGTTCGGGAAGAGGCCGGAGCACAACACGGAAATCCTACAGCGATTGGGGGAGCTGCGGGAGTTGGGACGGCCCATCTTGTTGGGGACCTCGCGCAAGTCCTTCCTAGGAGCGCTCACGAAGCGCCCTGTGGAGAAGCGGCTGGAGGAGACGATCGCGAGCGTCGTGGTGGGGGTGCTCCGCGGCGCAGAC
>JALSGO010000112.1 GCA_026982655.1 Candidatus Bipolaricaulota bacterium | reverse complement strand
CTTGACGTGCGTGCCGTAGAGCTTCAGCTGGTCGATCGTCTGGTTCGCCCCGCTCTCTCTCTGGTCGTGCGGGCGGTCTGCCGTGAAAACGAGCAGGGGCACGCGGGCGTAGCGCGCTTCGATGATTGCAGGATAGAAGTTGGCCGCCGCCGTTCCCGAGGTGCACAAGAGCCCTACGGGTCTCCCGCCCGCCAAGGCCAGCCCCAAGGCGAAGAAGGCCGCCGAGCGCTCGTCGATCAGCGAATGGACCCGAATTCGGGGGTCGGCGTGAAAGGCCAGGGCCAAGGGCGTCGAGCGCGATCCCGGCGCAACGCAGACGTCGCGCAGCCCGGAGCGGGCCAGCTCCTCCACGAAGACCTGAGCCCAGAGCGCGTTGCGGTTCGGGTACGGCGCGGTCATCTCTGCTTGGGGGATTGGGTGGCGGCTTGAAGGGCCTCGAGCACGGGCCGCAGTTTAAGTAGCGTCTCCTCCCACTCCTTCTCCGGGTCGGAGTCCGCCACGATCCCGGCCCCGGCGAAGAGGAGCGTCTCCCGCCCCCGGGTGACGGCGGAGCGGAGCGCCACGGCAAACCGCCCGTTCCCTTGGGGGTCGAGCCAGCCTATGGGCGAGGCGTACCCGCCGCGGGAGAAGGGCTCCAGCTCCTCGATGAGTTGCAGTGCACGCTCCCGGGGCACGCCGCCCACCGCGGGCGTGGGATGCAGCGCCTCCACCACGGGCAGCACGCCCCCCGGCTTCGAGAGTTCCCCCTCGATCACGGTCTGAAGGTGCTGGATGTTCGTGAACTTCACGACCCGAGGACCCTCTACTTGAAGCCTTTCCGTCAGGGGCCGAAGGGATTTGCACACGGCCTCGACGACCAAGGCGTGCTCGTGGCGGTCCTTTTCGCTTCGGAGCAGCGCTTGGGCCAGCTTCTCGTCTTCCGAGGGAGAGGCCCCGCGGCGGATCGAGCCCGCCAGCGCCACGGCCCGCACCCGCTTCCCCTCTACCTCCGCCAGGAGCTCCGGGGTCGCCCCGTAGAAGGCGCACCCCGGCTCGGGCTCCACGAAAAAGCGATAGCAGTTGGGATATCGTCGCTCCAGCTCCGCCAGAACGCCCAAGGGGTCTAGGGGGGGATCGGTGAGGACCCGTGCCGCCTGCGCGAGCACGACCTTTACAAGCTCCCCGCTCCGGATGCGCTTTATGACTGCTTCGACGAGCCCCTGCCACTCCGAGGGCTCGACGAGGTACTCGATCTCCCCGAGGGAGACTCGTTTAGGCTGGGGAAAGGGTGGTTCTGCCGCCCCAGCGAGAAGCTTCTCCAGTTGGGTGCATTCATCCGCAAGCTGCTCGAAAGCGCGCTCCGGAGGGATCCCCGGAGCCAGCACGCGGTTGACCGTGAGCCAAGCTCCCTCTCCCCTTTGTGTGATCTGATACCGGGGGAGGACGAAGTACGCCGCGGGGAAGCCCCTCCAGATCCCCCGCTCGTCTTGATCCGCACAAAAGGCAAAGCCGCCCAAGAGCCGGGGGCCTACGCCTTCGGGTGTCCCATCCGCGTCAACATACGCCCGGGAGAAGAGCCGTTGGGCCTGTTCCCGAATGCGGGCGAAGCGGTCGGGACCGGAGGCGGTGAGCACGGCGGCTGCGCCGATCCCGGCTATGCTCCCCTCAGGGTCCGCCCAGTACGTCCGGGGCACCCCGTCAGCACCAATAAGGGGCGTGGGGCGCAGGATCTTTAGGGGAGAACTCCCAAGCGCAGGCAGGGGACGGGTTAGGCTCATGAGCCGCCCCTCCGCGGGCAAGGGGGGTATCGTTGTCTCCTTTGGGGGCGATGCGAGCTCCAGGATTTCTTCCAACGGGCGTCCCCTCCCTCGGGGTCGTTGCGCCCCCTACGATACTGAAAAACGGGGAGAGCAGCAATCCTCTCCCGTTTCCCATTGCACGTTGAGCCTGCCCCTGAACCTGGAGTACAATTCGCACACGAGAGATCCTCCCATTGGGGCACGAGGAGCAAAGGAGGGAGCGGAAAGGAGCCGGGGATGAACAACCGATGGGGAACGCAGGCGACGCTACCGACACGAGCGGGCAAGGTCACCATTCACCGATTGGAAGCCCTAGAGGCGGCAGGCTTCTCGGTGGGGCGGATGCCCTTCTCCTTGAAGGTCCTGCTGGAGGCGCTGCTGCGCCACTGCGACGGGTACGTCATCACCGAAGAGGACGTAGAGAAGCTGGCCCGCTGGCAGCCCGACGCAGAGCCCTTCGAGATCGCCTTCCTGCCCGCGCGGGTCTTGCTGCAGGACTTCACCGGCGTCCCCGCCGTGGTCGATCTGGCCGCCATGCGCTCGGCGATGGCCCGCCTAGGCGGCGACCCGAAGCGCATTAACCCGCTCATCCCCGTGGATCTGGTGATCGACCACTCCGTGCAGGTCGATCGCTTCGGCTCGCTCTCCGCGCTCTTCTACAACGCCGAGAAGGAGTTCGAGCGCAACCGAGAACGCTATGAGTTCTTGAAATGGGCGCAGAAGGCGTTCCAGAACTTTCGGGTGGTGCCCCCCGCCACGGGGATCGTCCACCAGGTGAACCTCGAATATCTGGCCCAGGTCGTCCAAACCCGCAGGGAGAACGGGGAGACGCTCGCGTACCCCGACACCCTTGTCGGGACGGACTCCCACACCACGATGATCAACGGCCTGGGCGTATTGGGCTGGGGGGTCGGGGGCATCGAGGCCGAGGCGGCCATGCTCGGCCAGCCCCTCTACATGCTCTGCCCCGACGTGGTGGGCTTCAAGCTCACGGGGGAGCTGCAAGAGGGCGTCACGGCCACGGATCTCGTGCTGCGGGTCACCCAGATGCTCCGCGAGCACGGCGTCGTCGGCAAATTCGTCGAATTTTATGGCCCAGGGCTCTCCAAGCTGAGCCTGCCTGACCGGGCCACGATCGCGAACATGGCCCCCGAGTACGGCGCGACCATGGGATTCTTCCCCGTCGATCAAGAGACGTTGAACTATCTGCGCGGCACCGGGCGCGACGAGGCCCTGGTGGATCTGGTGGAGCGCTACTGCAAGGAGCAGGAGCTCTTCCGCACGGACGACACCCCCGACCCGCAGTTCACGGAGACGCTGGAGCTGGACATGAGCACCGTGGAGCCCAGCCTGGCGGGCCCGCGCCGCCCCCAAGACCGAGTGCCCCTGCGCGAGGTAAAGCGCGCCTTCTGGAAGGCGCTCCAGGAGCTCTACCGGCGCGACGTCGAGGTCCGATTGGACGAGGACCCCGACTACCACCGGTGGCTGACCAACGGCGGCCCCAACGGCAGGGAGAAGCCCCGCCGCAAGCGTCGCGAGCGCTTCGACCTTTACGCGCAGCATCGCGTGCCTGTCTCGCTCGACGGGCTGCAGACCTCGCTCACCCACGGCTCGGTGGTGATCGCCGCCATCACTTCTTGTACCAACACCTCGAACCCGACGGTCATGGTCGGGGCCGGGTTGTTGGCGAAGAAGGCCGTCGAACGCGGCTTGGACGTAAAGCCTTGGGTGAAGACGAGCATGGCCCCGGGCTCCAAGGTCGTCCACCGCTATCTGGAGCAATCGGGCCTGCTGGCGTTCCTGGAGGCGCTGAAGTTCCACGTGGTGGGCTACGGCTGCACCACCTGCATCGGGAACAGCGGTCCGCTGCCGGAGCCCATCGCCCGGGCGATCCAAGAGGGGGATCTGGTGGCCGTGGCCGTCTTAAGCGGCAACCGCAACTTCGAGGGGCGGATCAACCCCTTGACGCGGGCTAACTATCTGGCGAGCCCTCCCTTGGTGGTGGCCTACGCGCTGGCGGGCACCGTCGACATCGACTTCGAGACGGAGCCCCTCGGCCACGATCCCAACGGCGAGCCCGTCTACCTCAAGGACCTCTGGCCCACCCAGGACGAGATCCAGGCCGTGATCGGGGAGGCGCTCAAACCCGAGCTCTTCCGGCAAGAATACGCTCGGGTCTTCGAGGGCGACGAGCGTTGGCGGGCGATCCCCGTCCCCGAAGGGGAGCTCTACGAGTGGGACCCCCGCTCGACGTACATCCAAGAGCCCCCCTTCTTCGTGGGGATGAGTCCGGAGCCTCCGCCCCTTCAGAACATTCAAGGTGCGCGGGTGCTCGTGATGCTGGGCGACTCCGTCACCACGGATCACATCTCGCCCGCCGGCGCCATCCCCAAGGACAGCCCCGCTGGCCGCTACCTCATCGAGCGCGGGGTGGAGCCTAGGGAGTTCAACTCCTACGGCTCGCGGCGGGGAAACCACGAGGTGATGATGCGCGGGACGTTCGCCAACATCCGATTGCGCAACCTCCTCGTGCCGGGCACCGAGGGCGGGGTCACCGTTTACCTCCCCACGGGGGAGCGGATGAGCGTCTACGAGGCCGCGATGCGCTACAAGCAAGAGGGCACACCCCTGATTGTGCTCGCCGGGAAGGACTACGGGATGGGCTCCTCGCGCGACTGGGCGGCCAAGGGACCCCATCTCTTAGGGGTCAAAGCCATCCTGGCCGAGAGCTTCGAGCGCATCCACCGGAGCAACCTGGTGGGCATGGGGATCCTCCCCCTCCAGTTCCGGGAGGGGGAGTCGGCTAAGGCGCTGGGGCTTACGGGCCGCGAGGTCTACGACATCGAGGGGGTCGAGGACCTCCAGCCCCGCAAGGAACTTACAGTGAGGGCCCGTGCGGAGGACGGCTCCGTGAAGGAGTTTACGGCCATCGCCCGCGTCGACACCCCCGTGGAGGTCGAATATTACCGAAACGGGGGGATCCTCCACACGGTGCTGCGCAAGCTGATCGCCTCCCCCTCCTCGCCCTCAGCCGCGACGGGCTAAGGAGGCTTCCTCGAATCACCCTGCTCGGTCGCCTTGCAAAGCGCTGCCGCGGGGCTCATACTATTGGAGAGCGACCATGGGCAAAGCGTACGCGGTGATCGCGGGAGTGCTCACGGGATGGATGCTCCTAGGAGGACTGTCTCTGGGAGCGTTCCCCGGGGGAGGCGACTGTCTCGCCTGTGTGGACGGAGCCCTCCTCCCTTCCGAGGAGGCCGCGAACGCCGGCGTCGAGCCGGACCCCCGTTGCTCCACCTGCCAGGAGAACTCTCCCTCGTCCTCAAACTGTCTCCACTGCGGGCTCGGCGTCCTCGCCTGGAGCCCGGAGCTCCCCGAGCTCTCATCCGACCTCGTGAGGGAGGTCCACACCTCCGTGGGGCCTCGCAGAACCACCTCCCTCCTCTGGAGACCCCCTAGCGGAGCCCTTTCGGCTTACCCCCTTCGATAGAGCGCATACCCACGCACGGAAGATCGTTCACAAGCAGGCGTTCGAGGGATGACTTGTCGCCGTCCCGAGTCTGTACTGGATCGAGACCGATGGATCCACCGAAGAAAAAGGAGATAGAACATGGGAAAGCACGTAGAGATCGCGGGGATCGCAGGCACCTCTGCCGTGCGGAGGGGATGGCTCCTCTTGGGAGTCGTTCTGCTGGGCCTGGGACTGACCGGATGCGCAGACGGCGGGGGACGGTCGGAGGTTTCGGCCTCGATCTCCCTTGCCGGGCTCGAAGCTACGGTCTACCTATCGCCCACCTGTAGCTGCTGCCACGGGTACGTAAACCACTTAAGACGACAGGGGCTTACGGTCGAGGTGGTAGAAGTCTCCGACCTGACGGCCAAGAAGCGGTCCTTAGGGATCCCGATGGAGATGTGGAGCTGCCACACGACGATCCTCGAGGGCTACGTCGTCGAAGGGCACGTCCCCTTCGAGATCGTGCAGAAGCTGCTCACCGAACGCCCTCCGATCGCCGGCATCGCGCTTCCCGGGATGCCCTCGGGCACCCCGGGGATGCCCGGCCCCAAAGTCCCGATCACCGTCTACGCCCTTTACGACAACGGTCAGACGGAAGTCTACCTCGAGCAATAGGCCGAATCCGATCACCGCGGACCCCAACCCCTTTCCCCACGATACGGGCGGGGGCGGACGACGGCAGCTCAGGAGAGGAGAGGCGCGGGCGGGCACGGACGAGAGCTTGACGTCCGGCCTGCCCGCGTCTTAGCTATTGGGAGAGCTTGGAGGCGAGGTGGTCGAACAGGATCCTGCGCTTGATTCCGTGCAGGAGGGAGCAGGCTTCCGACAGGGGGACCCAACGGACCGCCTCGATCTCGTCCGCCGCCGGGTGGAACTCCTCGCCGAGCACCTCCGCCTCATAGGCGAACATGTGCCACGTGTAGGAGGATTCCTTCCCCACAAAGGAGTAGACGCCCAGGAGCTTCCCTACACGGCAGGGGGCTCCCACTTCCTCTTCCACCTCCCGCCCGACGGCCTCTGCGGGGGATTCCCCGTAGGCGACGAACCCGCCGGGGAGGGTCCACATCCCCCGGTTGAAGCCGCGGGAGGGTTTCACCAAAAGGACGTCCTCCTCCCTTGTGATAAGGGCTTCGGCCACGACCCGGGGGAGGGTGTAGTGGACAGCCAGGCGCACCAAGGGGTCCACGTCGTCGCGGCCCGGGATCTCGTCCTTGGGATGCCAATCTCGCGGGTGATGGTTCAAGCGGGGCACGCAGTAGACGACCTCGTGACCCTGGACCCTCAGGGTGGCCTTGAGCTCGAACTCGAAGGGGATCCTTTCCCGATCGGCCTCCTCGAGAGGGAGGGTCCAGCGATCTTCCCTCTTGACGAGGTAGAGCATCCCGTCCGTCTCGATGTAGAGATAGCGCCTCATGGCCCCGTCAGCTTAGCCCTTGGGGTCGGGTTCCGCAAGGGAGAGCCGCAAGCGATGGGAGGCACACCGCTTGGAGACGTAAGGGGAAGCCTTACGAGGAGGACCCGGGCTCCGGTCCGCTCTCGAGCTGATCCAAGGCCGCTTCCGTGAGGTAGCCCTCCAGCACGGTCGCGAAGTGTTCGGCCTCCCGACGGTCCTTCCGCCGCACTTGGAGGGTCAGCTCCCCATGGCGGAGCCCTGGCAGCTCCCGGACCACCGTGAGGGTCTTGAGCCGGAGGACCAGCGAGGTGCTCCACCAGCCCCGGCTCACCTCCACGGAGGCGATGGCGTCGAGGGGGATCGAAATCCGCTTGAGGCCGGAGCGGAGGACCCCGGCCAGGGAGTCGCTCACCTCGCACTCGAGGAGGAGGCCGTCCCGGCGGAGCTTGGCCAAGCCCTCGGCCACCGCGAGTCCCCCGTAGACGCTGGGAATCGTGAACGGAAGGATGACCTCGTCCTCCATGCGCTTCTCCCTCGGCTATTGGGGGGCCTCGACGCAGCGCGTCCCCTCCTCGGAGCGCCGGAGCACCACCAAATCGATGAGTTCCGAGTAGAAAACGCTCTGCTCCTCCTCGTTGAGGATCACAATGAGCCGCTTCCAGCACTCCACGGTGGCGTACGAGAGGTCCCAGACGGCCTTGATGCACTTTACGCCCTCGCAGGTGACGGTCTCCAGGGACTTGGGCTGCCCCAGCGCTTCGATGAAGTCGACCAACGTGACGGACTCGCGGGTGAGCAGGTCGTCGAGGGTGTCCAAGAGGCGCTCGCGCTGGGAGACGGCGTCGGTGGCCGTCTGGGTGATCAGAAAAGCGAAGACGCCGATCACAGCAGCCACCAGCACCAACTGCAGCAGTTCTCGCATGGACTCCTCCCTTCCCTTCCTGCTTCCGAAAGGATTGTATCGGACCGAGGAGATCCTGACTAGATCCCCCACCTCGCCTCCACAAAGCGGGCGCTCCTCGCGTGCCTACTTTGTTTCCCCCTTCCTCTTCCGCTATAGTGGGCGCATCCGAGGCACGGACGGAGCGGAGCAAGCCGGGATGGAATCGAAACGCACGAAGTTTTCTGTCCACAAGATCGAGCTGCCGAACCCCTTCTTCGAGAAGGACAACAACGTCTACCTCCTCGAGAGCGACGGGGAGCTCGCGCTCGTCGACGCGGGGATCGAGCTTCCCCAAGCGTTCGAGGCCCTCCGCCGGGGGCTTCACGCCCGGGGCTATTCCCTTGAGCAAGTCTCAAAGGTCTTCGTGACGCACAAGCACGTGGACCACGCGGGCCTGGCGGCCCGGATCCACGAGCTCTCGGGGGCTGAGGTGTACGTCCACGAGGAGGATTGGCCCGACGTCCGGGAGTACGACACCCGCTATCCCGAGGTGCACGAGCGCTATCTTGAGCGGATGCGGGAGTGGGGCCTCCCCGCCGAGGTCATCGAGCAGATGGACGCCACCCGCAGAACCTTTCAGGAGCTGGGCCGCTCCGCTCCTGCGGAGCCCCTTCGCGACGGGGAGGAGATCCCCGTAGGGGCCGTAACGGTGCGGGTCCTCCACACCCCGGGCCACACCCGCGGCTCCGCCTGCTTCCTCGTAGATGAAACACTCTTCGTAGGGGATCACGTGCTCCCCGACTACACCCCCAACATCGGCGCCACGGACATCACCGCGCACGGGCTGTTAGGGGCCTACCGCGAGTCCCTGCGGAAGATTCGGGATCTCGACGGGGTGGAGGTGCTCCCCGGCCACGGACGCCCCATCGACGATGTAAGAGCACGGGTGGACGAGATCCTGCGCCACCACGACGAAAGAGAGGAGCGAATTTTGCAGATTCTTGCCGATGGCCGACCGCGGACGGTCTACGAGATCGCCGTAGCCCTCTTCGGGGACTTACGGGATCACCACGCGCTCCTCGGGGCCGGGGAGGTCTACGCCCATCTCGAAGAGCTGCAGCGCGCAAAGCTTGTAGCCCCCACGGAGGGCGGACGCTATGTTCGGCTCTGAACAGAGCGCAGATTTAGGAGGGAAATCCCCCACGGGCCAGGACGATCGCCACCTGTAGGAGCCCGATCAAAAACCCCAGAAGGGCCCCGAACCAGGTGATCGCCCGCAGCTGGCGGCTCGTAATGGCCAAGATGAGCTTCTCCACCTCCGGGAGGGAGAGCTCGTCCACCTGGCTGCGCACGATCCGCCGGACGTCCAAGGCCTCGAGCATCTTGGGCGTCTCGCGGATCAAGAGCCGGATGAGCTGCTCGCTCAGCCACGCCTTCGCCTTCTCCACGGACTCCTCCGGGACGTGGTCCCCCAAGCGCCCCAAGGGCTTTTTCGTCCATTCGTCCACTTGCCGATCCAAGAACTCCGCCAGCGCTTCCACGGTCGTCTCTCGTTGGAGGAGCTTCACGATCCCCCGGCTCAGGACCCGGGCGGCCCGTTCGGGCTCCCAGCCCCAGCTCGGGAGGATCTCTTGTAGGGGCCGCTCCTCGTACTCCCGGATCTTGCGCTCCAGAAGCGAGACGAGCTGCTCCCTCACCGTGGGGCTGCGGGCCGCCGTGAGCACGGCCCGCGCGATTCGCGCCTTGAGGTCCTCGATCACCGAGGGCTCGAGGTGAAAATCCGAGATCTTGCGCTCTAGGAACGAGTCCACCGCGGAGAGGAGCGCCCGTTGGATCTTGAGCTGCACCTCCTCGTCTTGGAGGAGCCGGGCCAGCCGCGGGGCCGCCTCGTCCACCGTCTTGTCGATTTTGAGCTTGATCTCGTCCGTGCTGATCACGAAGGCTTCCATCAGCCCGAACTTGAGCTGGTCCCACAGGGAGTCCTCCTTGAACGTCTCGGCGAAGAGCTTGTCCACCAGCTCGTAGAGGTGGATCTTGATGCGCTTCTTGAGCCGCTCGTCCTCGAGGACGGCCACCAACTTCTCCAGCATCAGGGGCAGGAGCTCGCGGACCTTCTCGTAGGCCGCCTCCCGCACCCGTTCGGGGACGTACTCCTTGAGGGGCTTATCACTGGTGAGGAAGGCCTCCAAGCGCTCGTCGATGAGCGTTCGCACCCGCTCCTCGAACGCCGGGTCCTCCACGAAGCGGGTGAGCCCGTCGGCCAGCTGCTCTGGAAGTTGCCGAAGCCACTCCTCCGGGAGCAGCTCCCGAAGCGGCTTTTGGAAGGCCGTCTGCAGTTGCTCTTCCAGCTTCTCCCTTAGGAAGGATTCCGTGCGCGGGTCTTGGAGGGTGCGGGCGATCTGCGCGCGGATCTGCCCGCGGAGGCGCTCCTTGAGCCTCTCCCAGTCCTCCCGAAAGCGCTCGGGGATCAGGGACTCGACCGACCCCAGATCCCGCCGGAGCCACCCATCGAGGTATTTCCCTAGGACCTCCTCGATCTTGCCGCGCACCTCGGGGGTGTCGATGCGGGCGGCGATGGACTCCTGGGTGATGAGATGGCGGGCCACCGCAGCTCCCATGCGCTCGGCCATCTCCCCCCGCCTCGAAGGGATCAGGCCGGGGGTAAAGGGGATGCGCACCCCCAAGACGCGCTTCTCCTTGTGGGGACGGAAGAGCATCCAGATGGCGACCCAGTTCGTGAAGTACCCGATGACAGCGGCCCCCAGGGGGATCGCCAGATACAGCAGCCAGTCCGTGCCCCACGCGCTCATGATCGCTTAGCAGTGTATCCTAGGGGCGGAAGGGATGACAAGAGAACGTACATTCCAACGCAGTCTCCGGCGCAGGAGGCGCTCCAGGCCCCACGACAGAGCCCCTCCGACGGCGAACGCCAGGACCAGACTCCATCCCCGCGGGTAGATGTACTGAACGAGAAGGGGGATCACGGCGAGGATTAAAACCAAGATCACGAGCGCCAACGCCAGCATGGAAGCCGTAGACGATCCGCTCCGAGGAGGCAAGGAAAAGGGCAGATCGGCAGGGGCGAGGAGGTATCCCAGCTGCAACACCAGGTGGACGAGCAAGAACAGCATCGTACTGTGGAGCACCGCGTGCCAAAGGTCCCCGAAGGAGACGGCGAAGATCCCCGTCAGCAGGAGGAGCAAGGGCAGGACGAAGGAGAGGAGGAGGACTGTCTTCATCCCCAGGATGACCTCCGCCGGATCGCAGGGCGTCGCCCGAAAGACCCAAGCGGCTTCGTGATGGTCGCTCTCCCTCAGCTGGGCCTGAAGCGGCAGAAGAGACAGGAAGAGCGCTAAATACACGAGCAACGATCGATCGAAGTCGGCCAGCCCGTGGACAAAGGGGTCTTGCAGGCCCCCAAGCCGGAGGGCGAGCAGTCCGAACACCGCGATCATGGGCAGGACGGCCAGCACGGACAGGCGGAATTTGTGGTCGTACCGGAACTGGGCCCGCGCTAAGAGCGCTACGGCCCGGTGCTCCGGCCGGAGAAAGGCGCCGATCCATAGGGATTTCTCGAACAACTCGGCCTTCGCCGGGGAGGCGCTCGGAGCGTGGAGGAGCGTCGCCAGCTGCTGTGCATAAGCCAGGGAGAGCCTATCGCGAATCAAAACGAGTATAAGCGGCAGCAGGAGCAAGGCGAGTCCCCCCATGATCGTGGTGCGGATCCCCCCGTTCCCCCGGCTCCACTCGATCCAGCTCGCGAACCAAGCCGCCGGGTTCAGGTAGATCCAGCCGGGAATCTCTGTGTTGCCCCCACCGCCGAAGGGACGGGGGGACAGGTCCCACGAGGGGAGCAGAAAGAGCCCGTAGACGGCAAACAGGAGGAGGATTTGCGCGTACCCCAGCACGCGGCGCAGTCGATCCGGACGGATCCTCCTTAAGAGGGAGGCGTACATGGACGCGATGACCGACACCACGAAGAGGCCGAGCGCGTAGGCCGCCAGCGCGGCGACCAGGCCCCTTTTGAGATCGATCCCCCAAGCCAGCGCAAAGGCCAAGACCGAGGGGAGCGCCAAAGCGGTGACGAACGCGCCGACGTAGGCGAGCACATAGGCCAGGCGGGCGAAGAAATACGTCCGGGACGAGACCGGCTGGGGTCCCAGCACCTCGGCGTCCTCGGGGGCGAGCACGACGCGGTGGAACTCGACGAGCACTTCCAACCCCACGATGAGGGCCACCGCCGTGAGGAATACGGTGGCCCCGATGAACCCATCGGGGCTGCCGACGACGGGGACCGTCAGGGCCAAGCCCAGGAGGAAGTAGAGGACCAGCTTCATCACCGAAGAGCGCAGGCCGCTGCGCTCCGTCCGGAGATCCCCCCGGAACCAGACCCCGAGGAGGGCCCGCACCTGCTCCCCATCTACACCCAGGGCTCGGGCGATCATGGTCGCTCCAACGCGCGGAGGACCTCCTGCGCGATCGACCCAGTCTCCCCGGTTCCCGTCCAGCGGTGGAACGCCTCCTCCAAGGACTCCGCCCCCAGCTCTTCGAGGAGGGCGGGCAGAGGACGGTCGAGGAGCTTCCTCCCCCGATGGAGGACCACGACGTGTGTGCAGAGGCGTTCAACCACCTCCAAGATGTGGGAACAGAGGAAGATCGTCTTGCCCACGGCGGCCAGTTGCCGTAGCAGGTCCTTGACCACGCGGACGGCGTGGACGTCCAGTCCCTCCAACGGCTCGTCCAAGAAGAGCACGTCCGGATTGGGAAGGAGGGCCGCGGCGAGCAGGACCTTCTTCCGCATCCCCTTGGAGTAGCCCGTCATCCGCTGATGCCGGACGTCCGTCAGATCAAACAGCTCCAACAGCCGGGCGGCCCGCTCCTCCGCTGCGTCCTGGGGCAAGCGATGGAGCGTTGCCACCCACTGCAGGTACTCCGCAGCGGTCAGGTGGGCGTAGAGGGCACCGGATTCCGGCACGACCCCGATCCGCCTCTTCACCTCCAGAGGCTGTCGGACTACGTCGAACCCGGCCACTCGGGCCTCTCCGGAGTCCGGCGGGAGCAGGCCGGTGAGCATCTTGAGGGTGGTCGTCTTCCCCGCGCCGTTGGGACCGAGAAACCCGAGAATCTCACCGTAGCGTACGGAGAGGGAGAGGTCCTCCACCGCCGTCTTGGAGCCGAAGCGTTTGCGCAAATGATGGGCTTCGATGGCGAACATTGCTCCCTCCGGCTCACCACATCCGCCGCTCCCCTCTTGTCCTGTCGGACTCGGCGCTCCGCTCTGGCATCCGGGCTCGACGGGTCATACACTACTGCGAATAGACGACAGGTGTCAACGGGCCTCTAAGGGAGGACTCCTCCAGCACCGGTACCCGTGTCTAGCACGGGGAGTCCTCAAGCAGCCGGAGGGCCTCCTCGAGCGGGACCCCTTGAAGGTAGGTCCAGACCTCCTCG
>JALSGO010000111.1 GCA_026982655.1 Candidatus Bipolaricaulota bacterium | reverse complement strand
GTGGGACGCGTTGCTCCACGCGCTGGCCACGATCTCCACGGGGGGCTTCTCGCCCTACGCCGAGAGCGTCGGGCGCTTCTTCACCCCGTGGGTCCCGTGGGCCGCCACGCTGGGGATGCTCCTCGGAGCGGTCAGCTTCCCCCTGTACTGGCGCGCCCGACGGGAGGGGTTGGCCGTGCTGGGGAGGGACGTCCAGCTGCGGACGCTCCTCGCGCTCGTGGGACTCGGGACGCTGGCCATCTGGGGGCTTTCGGGTTGGCGTCTGGGCGAGCCGATCCCGGCCCTCTTCCACGCCGTAAGCGCCCTCACGACCGCGGGCTTTCAGCTGAGCGATCCCCGTACCTGGCCTGAGGGCTCCACGGCCTTCGTCGTCGGGCTCATGGTGTTGGGGGGCTCGGCGGGCTCGACCGCCGGAGGCTTGAAGCTCTTTCGCCTGGTGTTGCTGTTCAAGCTGGTCCACCGCCAGATCGTCCGGGCGCTGCTCCCCGAGGAGGCCCGCGTCCCCGTGAAGCTGCAGGGTGTGGCCGTCCCGGACCGCGAGCTGGAGCTCGTCGCGGGCTTCTTCGCCCTCTATATGGGGTGGCTGGCGATCTCCACGCTGCTGCTCGCCCTGGCGGGCTTCTCGCTGGAGAGCGCGCTCTTCGAGAGCGCTTCCGCCCTGGGGACGGTGGGGCTGTCTATGGGCGTCACTTCCCCGGAGCTCGTGGGATGGGCTAAACTGGTGCTGATCGCCGACATGTGGGCCGGGAGGTTAGAGCTATTGCCCGTGCTCGTGCTTCTCCATCCGGGCGCCTGGCTCGCTCCGAGGAAGGGGAGGAAGCGATGAGGGTCGTGATCGTGGGCGCGGGGGACATCGGGCGGGAGCTGGCCGAAAACCTGATCCGCCGCGGGGGCAACGAGGTCGTGCTCCTCGACGCCGACGAGGGTCGGTGCGAGCAGCTGGCCGACGAGCTCGATGCGTTGGTGCTCTGCGGCGACGGGACGGACCCCGAGCTGCTGAAGAAAGCCCGCGTGGAGGAGGCCGACGCCTTGGTGGCCGCCACGGACTCCGACGCGATCAACACCGTGATCGCGATGCTGGGAAGCCGAATGGGCGTAGAGAACATCGTGGTGAAGCTCAACGACGTGGGGCTGCGGGCGGCCTGCCGCGAGATCGGGGTCACGAAGATCATCGCCCCCAAGATCTCGGCGGCGGCCGAGATCTTCGCCTCGCTCTACGGCTTCGACCGCCTCGATTTCTCGCTCGTCGTGCGGGGCGGGCTGCAGCTGCGGGAGATGGAGGTCGCGCCCGACTCCGAGGCCGTCGGAAGACGGCTGAGCGAGCTGGCGCTGCCCGAGGGCGCGCTGGTCGTAGCCGTGCTGCGGGAGCGGGGGGAGCGGGCGCTCGTCCCCCGGGGTGAGACGAAGCTCGAGGCGGGCGACGTCCTACTCGTGCTGGGCGAGGACGAGGGGGCCTTGGAGCGCGTGCACCGGGTCTTGACGGACTCGCAATGACCTGGTCCTCCTAAAAGCTGAGGATAAACTTGAGAACGTACGTCTTTCCCGTAGAGTGGGAACAAGGCGAGGACGGGCGCTGGGCGGCCTCCATCCCGCTCTTGCCCGGATGTTCCGTATGGGGACACACGAAAGAGGAAGCCCTGCAGAACCTTCGAGAAGCCGCTCAAGCGTATCTGGAAGTATTGCTCGAGCAAAAAGGAAGCTTCCCTCCCGAAGTGGAGAGGGAAGCGATCCGGCTTCCCGAGTCGTCTGTTGTAGTGACCGTATGAGCGAAATGGGGCGGTGGACCGAGGACGACCTCCGCAGGCTCGGGTGGATCCGGTAGCCGTCACTTCCACTTGATCGTGCAGCCTACGGGCTGGGTCTCCTTCACCTCCGGCTCGCGGCCCGCCAGAAGGGCCTCGAGCGCGTCTTTCAAGTAGCGCTTCGTGACCTTGGCGGG
>JALSGO010000110.1 GCA_026982655.1 Candidatus Bipolaricaulota bacterium | reverse complement strand
GGAGGGATGTCCGAACGGTAAGGAGCCGGTCTCGAAAACCGGTACGGCCTTTACGGCCTTCGGGGTTCGAATCCCCGTCCCTCCGCCACCTCCCGAGAAGGAAGAAGGGGCAGCTTCACGCTGCCCCTTTCCGTTCTTCCATCTCCGTGAGCGCGGCTCCCCCGAGCGGGGTTAGCTCATCTGGATGTCTTCCTCTTGGATGAGGCTTTCGAACTGCTGGAGGCGCCTTCGGAGGGGGCTGTGGGCCAGCTTCTCCAGCGCCTCCTTCTCAATCTGGCGGATGCGCTCGCGGCTTAGGTTGAACTGCTCCCCCACGCGCTCCAGGGTCATGGGCTGCTGGCCCTCGATGAGCCCGAAGCGCAGTTCCAGAATGCGCCGCTCCCTCTCGGTGAGCTGCTCCAGCGCCGCGTAGAGTTCCTCCACGGACAGCTCTTTGAGCGCGCGCTTCAGCGCGGAGTTCTCCGCGGTGCCGATGAAGTCGCCCAACATGCTGTCCTCTTCGTCGCCGACGGGCTCCTCGAACGAGCGGGTGTAGGGGGTGATCTTCTTGGCCCGCTCGATCTCCTCCTGAGGGACGCCCAGCATCTCGGCCAGCTGCGGGATGGAGGGCGGCACGCCGTGGTTTTGGACGTACTCCTCCTCGGCGCGGTGGATCTTGCGCATCAGCTCCAGCATGTGGGTGGGGATGCGAATCGTGCGGGCTTTGTCGGCGATGGCCCGGGTGATGGCCTGGCGAATCCACCAGGTGGCGTACGTGCTAAATTTGTACCCCTTCGTCCAGTCGAACTTCTCGATCGCCTTCATGAGCCCGATGTTCCCCTCTTGGATGAGGTCCAACAGGGGCAACCCCGAGCCCTTGTGGCGCTTGGCGATCGATACGACCAGACGGAGGTTGGCGACGGCGAGTTGATGGCGGGCCTCTTCGTCTCCGGCGGCCACCCGTTGGGCGAGTTCCACTTCTTGTTCGCGGGTGAGCAGCGGCACTCGACCGATCTCCTGCAAGTAGAGCTTGACCAGGTCCTCGGACGCGTTCGTCTCCATGAGGTGTTCATCCGCTCCTATCCCCGATTCGGCTCGGTCCGCTCCGTCCCTCGGGTCGGAAAAGAGCGCGGCGATCTCCGACCCCCCTCCGCCGTGATGCTCCATCTCCTCCTCGTCCTCCAATCCGATTGAGTAGTGATCTTGCATCTCCACCGTGGATCCCTTCCTGTTCTTGCCCTCCTGCACCGGTTGGTCCTTCCGGTCCGTTCACGGTCCGGAACGGGGTTGGCTGCAGCCCTTCATCCCCTACAGGGCACCCAAGAGGAGGTCTGCGGCGGGCGTGCCGCGCGCGGAGCGCAGCCGACTTGCTTCTCGGAGTCGATTTCAGGGGGAGTCCCTCTCCTCGAAAGAGAAAAGCCCTTGGGCCCCCGTATCGGGGATCAAGGACACGTTTCTCCAAGGAGTGCTGCCGCTTGTGACCTCTCTGGGTGATCAAGGACACCCTCTACTATAGCATGAAGACCCTTATTTGTCAACGGTTTGCTCCGATTCCGCCCTCTGCCGTATAATGACCGCATGCGGGGCAACGAGTTCTTTGCTCGATGGAGGGCTCGGCGTCGTCCCTCGCGCACGGTTTGGTATCAACTCTACGCCACCATACACCCGGAGACGTGTGAAGTCTGTCTCCATCATCACGGCCGCATCCTCGACCGAGCCGAGGGCGAGGGAACCCCTCCCCTCCACCCGGGATGCCGGTGTTCCCTTCTGGAGTTCCCCGGCAGCGAGCGGGAGTACTATCGGGAGCAGGAACGCCGGATGCGCGAACGCGCCCAAGCGGAGCTGCGCCGCCGACGCCTCTTCCGCGAGGGGGAAGAGGCCCTCGCCGCACGCAATTTTGAGGGGGCGCTCGCCCGCTTCCGCGAGAGCGTCCAGATCGACGTCTTCACCGCAGAGATCGAGCGCCTCTGCCGGGAGGGATCCGGCAAAGAGGCTCTGGAAGCCGCGCCCGAGGCGGCCCGAAAGCTTTGCGACCTCTTCCTGAAGGCCTACCGCTGGAAGCACGACCTCCCCAAGTACCGCCACATGCCCGAGCGGATGCGCCTCGAGCGCCGCGACCACGGGCTGCGGGTGATCCGCGAACTGTTTTCGCCCTTCGTAGACGACTCTGCGGGGTGATCGAGGTGTTCCGCCTCCGCCGCTCCGAGGGTCGAGCCGCGTTGCTCCTCGTGGCCGTGGTCCTTCTGGGGCTGGCGCTCGTTGAGGGCTTCTCCGACACCGGGGAGATCGTCCTGCCCGCGGAGTTCCAACGCGCGGATCCTCCGGAGCCCCTCGACCTCAATCGGGCCTCGTTCTCGGAGCTCTTGGCCCTTCCGGGGATCGGGCCTACGCGGGCGGAGCGGATTCTGCAATACCGCTGGGTGCACGGGCCGTTTCGCTCCCTGGAGGAGCTGCTCGAGGTGCCGGGGATCGGCCCCCGGCTCCTCGAGAGGCTGGGGGATCGGGTCACCGTCCGCTGACTCGGTGAAGAGGAGCGGACAAAGGGGTCCGCTTTGCCGCTCGGGGCGTAGGCGTGCTATACTCCCCAGCGTCAGTCGACTCCCGAACATCCGAGACCGAAAGCCGAGAACCGCTTAGGCAAGCGAGTGCGGAGCGGCGAACTCAGACAGGAGGGATAGGACGTGGGGGACGTACGAACCCTGTGCTTCGTCGGACATGCCGGATCGGGCAAGACCGCCTTGGCCGAGGCCATCCTGCAGTGGGGCGGCGCTCCCGCTGAGCTCGATAGCAGCCCCGAGGCCGAAGCGAGGGGCGGCTCCGTGGACCTCAACGTCGCCGGCTTCCAGAAGGGGGATCAGACCCTTTACATTTTGGACGCCCCCGGCTTCGGCGAGTTCATCGAGGAGAGCTACAAGGGCCTTCGGGCCGCCGAGACGGGCGTGCTCGTCGTAAACGCCGAGAAGGGCCCGGAGGTCCTCACCGAGAAGGCCTGGGACCTCATCCACGAGTATAAGAAGCCTGCATTGGCTTTAGTGCACCGCATGGACCTCCCCAACGCGAAGTTCGCGGAGATCCTCGAGGAGCTGAAGGAACAACTCGGCGGGAACTTCGCCCCCGTCCAGTGGCCCATCGTCCGGAACGGGCAATTCGTAGGCGTGGTGGACGTCCTCGAGCAGAAGGCCTTCTACTTCGACGGCAAGACGGGGGAGGTGCCCGGGGAGATCGCCGACGCGGTGGCCTCCGCCCGCGAGGCCTTAATCGAGGGGGTCGCCGAGGTGGACGAAGCGCTCATGGAGCGCTTCCTCGAGGATCAAGAGATCTCCACCGCAGAAATCCGAGCCGCGCTCAAGAAGGCCGTCCAGGAGCGCTCCGTCGTTCCGGTGCTCGCCACCTCCACCCAAGCTCCGAAGTCCATCGAGCTCTTCGTGACGTTCGTCCAAGAGGCCACGCCCTCCTTCGCCGACCTCGCCCAGACGACGGAGGGGCTGCGGGCGTTGACCTTCAACGTCTCCTCGGATCAGTACTTGGGCCTGATGGCCTACGTGAAGCTCTACGGCGGGACCCTGAAAGAGGGCGCGGAGATCGCAAACGTCAACCGGGGTTCGAAGGAGCGGGTGCGCGAGATCCTGCGGCCCATCGGCGAGAAACCCCAAAAGACCCCCGAGGTGGGCCCCGGCGAGATCGCCATCCTCACCAAGCTGGGGGAGTTCGCCTTGGGGGACACCTTCGCGGACCAAGAGGGCGTCGAGCCCCTCTCGCTGGGGGAGCTGCCGAAGCCCGTCTTCGCCCGGGCGATCGAGCCGCTCACCCAACAGGACGAGGAGAAGATGAGCTCCGCGCTCCGGGAGCTGGTGCTCACCAAGGCCACGCTCCGCTCCCACCGGGACGACGTCACCAAGGAGACGATCGTCTCCGGGATGGGGGACACCCAGCTTACGGTGCTCACGGAGCGCCTCAAGAACCGCTTCGGCGTGGGGGTCCGCCTCATCCGCCCGCTGGTGCCCTACAAGGAGACGGTCACCCAGACCGCCCAGGGGAACTACAAGCACAAGAAGCAGACGGGCGGACGGGGGCAGTACGGCGAGGTCCACTTGCGGGTGGAGCCCCTCCCGCGGGGCGGCGGGTTCGAGTTCGTGGACGAGATCAAGGGGGGTGTGATCCCCGGCCAGTTCATCCCTGCGGTGGAGAAGGGCGTCGTCGAGGCGATGCAGGAGGGCGTCTTCGGGTACCCGATGACGGACATCAAAGTGGCCGTCTTCTTCGGGAGCCACCACCCGGTGGACTCCTCGGAGATCGCCTTCAAGATCGCCGCCTCTCAAGCCTTCAAGATCGCTGTCCAGAACGACACGCCCGTGTTGTTGGAGCCCGTGATGAAGCTCACGGTGCTCACGCCCCGGGAGTTCACGGGGGACATCATGAGCAGCCTCTCGGGCAAGCGCGGGAAGATCCTGGGGATGGAGCCCGCGAGCGAGAAGTGGGAGCGCATCGAGGCCGAGGCGCCCCTGGCCGAGATCCAGGACTACGCGCTCGAGCTCAAGTCCATCACCCAGGGCCGGGCGACGCTCCAGATGGAGTTCGCGTATTATCAGCCCGTCACCAGCGACAAGCTCCGAGAGGAGCTGCTCAAGCGGGAGCAGCGTGAGGCCCCGACGCACTGAGATGAAAGCGCTGCGGGTGAAGACGAGCCGCGAGCAGGAGTTCATCGACATCACCCCGCAAGTGGAGCGGGCGGTGCGCGAGCTGGGCATCCCAGAGGGCGCGTGCTTGTTGTACGTCCCCCACACGACGGCGGGGATCACGATCAACGAGAACGCCGACCCCGCCGTCAAGGAAGACCTCTTAGACGCGCTGGTGCGCTTGGTGCCCGAGTCCCTAAGCTACAAGCATCTCGAGGGAAACGCCCATGCGCACATCCGGTCGAGTCTTTTGGGCCACTCCGTGCTCGTCCCCGTGGAGGACGGGAAGCTGAAGCTGGGAACGTGGCAGGGGGTGCTCTTCGGGGAGTTCGACGGGCCGCGGGAGCGCACGGTGTGGGTGATCCCGCTTCCCCGTGCTCCTGTCCCCGATTGAGCGGGATATCGGGCTGGGGGAGGAGGATTCGAACCTCCACTAACGGGTCCAGAGCCCGTCGTCCTGCCGTTAGACGATCCCCCAGGGTCTCATCGCCCTATCTTAGTTGGGGTTGCGGGCGTTGTCAACCGTGTCCGGTTCGGAGAGGGGAGAGGGGAGCCCCTCATCCCCTGCGGAACAGCTCACAGGCCCGTTCCAGATCGACGTTTCCCCCGCTGAGGACGACGCCGACGCGTTGCCCCTCTATCCCTAAGCGCCCGTGGAAGAGGGGGGCCAGCCCCAGCGCTCCGGTAGGCTCCACGACGATCTTGAGCCGCTCCCACAGGAACCGCATCGTACGTATCAACTCCGCATCGGAGGCGATGAGCATTCCGGCCGCCCACCTGCGGATGATCGAGAACGGAAGGGTGCCCAGGGAGGGGGTGCGGGCTCCGTCGGCAATCGTCTCGGGGGCCTCGATCCGCTGGAGCTCGCCCGTCTCCAGGGAGCGAACCCCGTCGGCGGCCCCTTCGGGTTCCACCCCGTACACACGGCATCGGGGGGAGAGGGCACGGGCACTTACGATCGATCCGCTGAGCAATCCCCCCCCTCCACAGGGGACCAGCAGGACGTCTAGCTCTCCCACTTCCTCGAAGAGCTCCCGGGCCACGGTGCCCTGTCCTGCGATGACGTGGGGGTGGTCGTAAGGGGGGATGAGTACTCGCCCTTCCTCCTCGACTTGCTGCCGGAGGAGGTCTTCCAGGGACTGAGCGGTCGGGTCGTAGAGCAACACCTCCGCCCCGTATCCCCGGGTAGCTTCCAGCTTGACCCGGGCCACCCCTTGAGGCATCACGATCCTCGTGGGGATCCCCAGGAGTCGGCCGCTGAGCGCGACCGCCTGCGCGTGGTTCCCGGAGGAGAAGGCCACCACTCCCCTCCGCCGCTGGTCTGGGTTCAGACGGCTGAGCGCGTTGTACGCTCCCCGGAACTTAAACGCCCCCATGCGCTGGAAGTTCTCGCACTTCAAGAAGACCTCGTTCCCGCAGAGTTCGTTGAGGGTACGGGAGGTCAGCACGGGGGTGCGATGCGCCACGCCTTGGAGGCGCTGCGCGGCCTCTTCCACGTCCGCGAACGTCACCGTCGACTGCCGCGATTCCATGCCGGTGCTCATGGTACTGTAAGGTATCCCATCGGCCGAGAGCATGCAAACCCTCAATCGTTCTCGTACAATCCCCTCGGCGTGCGGGGCTCAGGCCCGCTGGGAGGCGGCGGATACGCAAACCATGGCCATCATCACCGCAGAGCGGCTGGTGAAGCGCTACGGCGCGGAGAAGGTCTTAGAGGGCGTCTCCCTCACGATCGCCCGCGGGGACCGCATCGCGCTCATCGGCCCCAACGGCTGCGGGAAGTCCACCCTCTTGAAGGTCCTCGTCGGACTAGAGGAGCCCACCGACGGGCGGCTCCACCGCGCCCGCGGCGTGCGCATCGGGTACCTCGCCCAGGAGCCCCGCCTCCGGAGCGGGCGGACCCTCCTGGCCGAGATGCTCGAAGCCCGCCGCGAGGTCCGCGAACTCCAAGAGGCCTTGCGCGACCTCGAGCAGAAGATGGCCGAAGACGCCCGGGAAGACCTGCTCCACCGATACGACGAGCTGCTGGAGCGCTACCGCGCGCTGGGGGGGTACGAGTACGAGAGCGAGGTCCACAAGGTGCTGGCGGGATTGGGCTTCTCCCCCGAGGACGAACAGAAGACCGTGGAGCACCTCAGCGGGGGCCAGCGGGCCCGCGCCGCCCTGGCGAAGCTCCTCCTAGAGGAGCCCGACCTGCTGCTGCTGGACGAACCCACCAATCACCTAGACCTCCAGGCCCTCGAGTGGCTCGAGGAGTACCTGCAGGGGTGGAAGGGCGGCTTCGTGATCGCCTCCCACGATCGCTTCCTCATCGACAGGCTGGCCCGGCGCATCTGGGAGCTGGAGGCGGGGCGGTTGACAGAGTACCCGGGGAACTACTCGAAGTATTTGCGGATCAAGCGCGAACGAACGGAGCACCAACGCAAGCGCTATGAGGAGCAGCAGAAGCTGATCCGGCGCACGGAGGAGTTCATCCGCCGGAACATCGCGGGCGGACGCTTCCGCGAGGCCCAAGCGAAGGCCCGGCGCAAGATGCTCGAACGCCTGGAGAGGGTCGAGCCCCCCCGGGAGATCAAGACGATCCACTTCACCATCCCCGTGGAGTCCCCCAGCGGGCGCGAGGTCCTCCGGCTGAAGGACCTCGTCGTGGGATACCCTCCCGACCGGGTGCTCTTCCGCGTGCCCGGCGAGGTTTGGGTGCGGCGGGGCGAGCGGGTGGCGCTCCTCGGCCCCAACGGGACGGGCAAAACGACCTTCCTTCGGGTCCTCGTCGGGGAGCTCTCCCCCCTGGGCGGGGAATTCCGTCTAGGGCACAACGTCCGGATCGGGTACTACCGCCAGATCCACTGGGAGGCGCTCGACGGGCGGCTCACCGTGCTGCAAGCCCTTATGAACGAGAAGCACCAGACGATCTCCGAGGCCCGCGACTTCCTGGGGCAGTTCCTCTTCTCCGGCGACGACGTCTACAAGCGCCTCGACGAGCTTTCGGGAGGGGAGCGCAGCCGCGTCGCGCTGGCGCAGCTGGCCCAGCTCGGCGGGAACTTCCTCCTGCTGGACGAGCCGACCAACCACCTGGACATCGCCTCCCGCGAGGTTCTCCAGGAGGCCCTGCGGCGATACGAGGGGACGATCCTCTTCGTCTCGCACGATCGCTACCTCATCCAAGACCTGGCGACCCAGGTCTGGGAGGTACACAACGGCGTCTGTCGCGTCTACCCTGGGGACTACGCTTATTACCGTCGCCGACGCGCGGAGGAAGCAACGGGAGAGGCGCGGATAGAAGCGGAAACAGAGACGGAGACGGAGACGAAGACGGGGACGAGGAGGGCGAAACGCCCCTCTTCGCCCTCCTCGCCGGAGTCGAGGGAGGATCCCGAGCGAAGGGAGCAACAGAGACGCCTGCGAGAGTTGCGGAGGCGCGAGGACGAACTCTTGGAGCGCGTGACCGCGCTGGAGGAGGCCCTCCGATCGCTGGAGGAGGCGCTGGCAGAGGCGAGTTACGCCGGCGACGCAGATCGCCTGCCATCGCTCAACGCGTCGTTCCAGGAGACCCGGCAGGAGTTGGAAGCATGCTACCGGGAGTGGGATGAGACGGTTCAAGAAAGGGAACGCCTCGAGGCGGTCCTCGAGCGCTCTTCCCCGGCGAGGAAGTAGGAAGCGGGGGCTATCCGGGGGAGCTCCGTGGCTCCTCGGCGGGCTGTTGGCCCTCGGACTCGGATTGGGATGGGCTTGCGGTGCTCTGCAGGGCTGGGCCCAGCAGCGGGTGCCGGAAGAGGAAGAGGAGCCCACCGTGACCCCGCGCTTACGACCGCTTCTTCTCCAGAGCGAGGCGGACGGCCTGCTGGTCGGGCTAGACTTGCGGCTCGATCTGCAGTTGCCTCGTTGGGGGGGGTGGACGGTGGAGTCCGGGGGCCTGTTGGGCCTGGAGAGTCGGCGGCTGCGATTCCGCACGAGCTTGGGATGGGCCGAGGTCGTAAGGATCTCCTACGGGGACTGGCCTCGCAGCCGGGTCCTGGGACGCCAGGGCGAGGTCGGAGCTCACCTCACCGCCGACTTGGTAGCTCTAGCTCGGGTCCTCACCGGACCCCGGCAAGGGCTGCTTGACCGGGTGCTAGAGCGCAGCGAACTCCAGGGGACGGGGTTCTGGGGGCGGCTGTGGCCGGGACCGGATGAGGGAGCAGGCCCCCCCGTGCGCTACTTCCACCTCAAGGGGTTCCTCCATTGGCCCCTGCCGGGCGGGGCCGTATGGGAGAGTCGGGGGGAGTTCCTCTACGGGCAGCCCCTGCTCGACCCCCAACGAGCGTTTCAGACCTTCTTTAGCGCGGCGGAGCTGCGATGGGGAGAGGCAGCGCTGCGCGTCCGCCTGGGGGAGCTGGCCAACCCCGCGGAGCTGGCCGGCTTCCGCTTCCGCCTCGGTCTGCGGAGCTACCCGGACCCCATCGCCGGGGAGCGGTTCTTGATCGCCTCGTTGGAGCGCCGCTTCGACGTCCTGGAAGCCTTCCTGGGGGCTCTAGACGTCACCGCCTTGCTGGGGCCCGACCGAGGGTGGATCCCCGTCTACCTCCGTGTGAGCACGACGCTCTTCTTCGAGGGGGGAGCGGTTTGGGGACGCGAGAGACACATCCTCTTCGGTTGGGGGATCGTCCTCTCGTTCCCTGACCTCGACGTCGACGTGGGCGTGGGCGTCAATCGCGCAGGGGAGCTGCGCTTCCGGTTTCAAGCGGGCGTCCTCCCGTGAGCCCGCGAGCGAGCCTCCGTCCGGTTCGGGGACCGGGCCCAGAGCCGAATCGCTATGTGAAGGTAGGGTAGGGTAGGCCCTGCACGACGCACTCGACCGTGGAGGAGGGGAGGAGCAGGGATGCGGTTCAACGGGAACGAGAAGGAGAAGGAGAACGGGCCGGGGGAGGCCGGCAGGGGATTGGGACTGCTGGTGGCGCTCCTCCTGCTATCCTTAGGAACAGGCGCGTTGGGAGCTCCGGAGCGGGCTGAGCCCCGGACGGGCTGGTGGGTCGAGGAAGGGGAACGCTTGCGGGTCGTCTATCCCCGCGGAGGGGAAGCAGCGGCCCGGTGGGTAGCGGACGTAGCAGAACAGGCGTACGCCTTTTGGGCCGAACGCCTCGGTCCCCTTCCCGAAGGGGAGCGGATCGCGCTGGTGATAGGCGATCCCCGGGAAGGGGAAGGACCGAGGCAGACGCTGGACCTGCTCCCGCACCTGGTGCTCCGTCTCAACCGTCCGTGGGAGGTCCCGCGCTTGCCGTGGGAAGCGCCTTGGGAGCCGGAACGGGCCCTCTGGGAAGGCGTGGGGAAGCTCGTCCACCTCGCCCGCGTGGAGGGGGTCGCCCGGGAGCTGCGCGGCGTGGTGGGACGACTCATCTCCCCCGGACGACTGCAACCGTTGTGGCTCCAGGAGGGCCTTCCGTACGTCCTGGCGGCCGAGCGCTGGGGGGAGGATCCGCTGGCCGTACTGGCCGTCGAGGCGGCGGCGCGTTCCGATCGGTTCCCCACGTTGGCCGAGCTGAGCTTTCCCCTTGCCACCCTCCCCCGGCAGCGCGAGGTAGCGCGCGCCCTCGGGGGAGCCTTTCTGCGGGAGCTGCAGCGGCGGTATGGACCGGATCTCCTCCCGCGTCTACACCGACTCTTCGCCCGCGGGGACCCCGCCGCGCTGGTGGGCCAAGCCCTAGAGGTCCTCACCGGCCGCCGCGCCGAAGCGCTCTACGCCGAGTTTCAGGAGCGGATGCGAACGAGCGCGTCCTCGAAGCCCGCAGGCTCAGAGGTCGATACCCCCCCCGGGGAGCCGTATGGGCTCAGCTGGAACCCCCTCGGAGAGACGGTGGTGTACGAGCATCGAGATCCCCAAGGGGGAAGAGAACTCCGCTGGATTCGAGACGACGGCACGGGGGACGAGCGTTTGCTGGCTTGCCCCTGCTTTTCCCCAGTCTGGCTCGATGCGACGACGATCGCTTACGTGAAGGGGACGGCGGGCTCAGCGGAAGCCCCCTCCGGAGACGTATACCTCTACGACGTCCTGCAGGCCCGAGAGCGACGCATCACCCAAGGGGAGCGCGTCTATGCCCTGGCTGCTTTCCCCGACGGTCGGCGGCTGCTCTGGGCCCGCAACGAGGAGGGCGGACGGTCGTCTTTGGTCGTGTTCGACCTGCGGCGCCGAAGTCGATGGATCGTCCGGGAGTTCGATCCGACCCGTCGTGTCCACTCGTTGGCCGTCTCCCCCGATGGGAGACGAGGGGTCGTGGCGTTGTGGACGGCGGGGGAGGGCGTGGACCTCTACCTCGTGTCCCTCGACCCCGAGGGCGCAGAGGGGGAAGGGGGATGGGAGTCCCTCACCCGGGATCCCTTCCGAGACCTCGATCCCGCTTTCAGCCCGGACGGACGGTTTGTCCTCTTCAGCAGCGATCGCACCGGCAGGTTCGAGCTCCACGCGTATGAGCTCTCCACCCGTCTCGTCCGCAGGGTCCCCCTCCCGGATCTGGGGGTCTTCGATCCGACCGTCGCCCCGGAGGGGACGCGGATCGCTTACATCGGCTACACGCCGAGAGGGCTGCGGTTGCGCTTCCTCCCCCTGCCCCCGGAGGGTCTGGGCCTTGCAGTCCCGGTAGGGCCCTCTCGTGAGGGGGAACGGGAGGACGATCGAGCGCTCCGGCCCGATTCCTCTCCCTTGAAGCAGGAGGTCGGTGACGAGGGACGAGGACGACGTCGCCCGTACGATCCGGCTCCGGACCTGCTGCCGACGTATTGGATCCCCCTTGGGGCTGAAGGGCGAGTGGGGCTGATGACCCGCGGAGCGGACCTCCTCGGGGGGCACCGCTATCGCCTCACCCTGGGACTGGGGGTGGACCCCTGGGAGGTCTTCGCGGACCTCGTCTACAGGAATGCCACCCTTCCAGCCCCGACGATCCGTATAGAGACCACGATCAGCCCGGTGCGCCAGCGCCAGCAGGTCGTGTTGGAGGTTCCCATCCGCCGGGGCCCCTTCCTGCAGCGCACCCTCGCCCTGGGATTGCAACACGCAACGGAGGGGACGGAGCTTTTCGTCCGAGCGCTCTGGCAGGATTACGCGCGGGGGGCTTCCCTCCCTCGAGAGTCCCTGCTGGCCTTGATCGCCACCGCGCGCTGGGAAGGGGGGAGCTCCGAACCGACGGGGGGAGGGCAGGGGGTGACCCGCCGCCTGGAGATCGAGTGGCGAGAGCGGCTGCAACTGCCGATGGGGGATCCGCGCGGGACGCGAGCGCGCGAGTTGGAGTGGTACGTGCAGGCGGGCTGGACCGATCCGGCCGGTGTCCCCTTTCGCTTCCGAGGGAAGGGCGGGTTCGCGGATCAAGAGGGACGACAGCTCCTTCGGGTCTATACGGAGTACCGCTTCCCCCTGCGGGACGGGCCGCTTGCGTGTTGCACGAACGGGGCCCTCCTCCCGGTGGCCGGGGAGGAGTTGTCGGGTTCCCTGTTCGCGGAAGCGGGTTGGGCGGGGGAGGTGGTGGATCCTTTTCGATTCGTCGTCCTGGGAGGAGCGGAGCTGCGCCTCTCCTTCCTCGTGGGGTTTGGCCTCCTGCGCGGAGAGGTCCGCGTCGGCGTCGTCTCCCGGTTGGCGGACTTCGCCCTTGCGTGGTACACGGCCCTCCGCGCGGGCTACCCGTTCTGACCGGGAGCCGTCAGGGGAAGGGCGGAGCCCTGGGGGCGAGCCCAAACGAGGTGGAGCGTCCCCAAGAGGTGTCTTTCGCTCCGTAGGATCACCAGGTCAGCCGCCTGGACCAAGGCCAACACGTTGCGATTGGGATGGCAACCGTATCGCGCCACTCGGAGGGGAGCCCACCGGTCCAGCAGCCGAGAGAGCCATAGATGGGAGCTGCGTCCGTGCTCCAGCAAGAAGATGCGTCCCCCCGGAGCGATGACCCGAGCCATCTCACAGAGCGCGCGGATGGGGTCGATCACCGTGCACAGGGTGAGGGAGCTGACTACCGTGTCAAACGTCCCTGCGGGGAACGAGAGCTCTTCGGCGTCCATGGGCAAGAGGGTGACATCGCGCCCGAGCCGGGCGGCGAGCGCTTCGGCCCGTCGGAGCATCTCCGGGGAGAGGTCGATCCCCGTGATCCGGCAGCCCGGCGGGTAGTAGGGTAGGTTCCGCCCCGTGCCGATGCCGACCTCCAACACGCGTCCCCGGGCCCTCTGCAACAGCCTCTTCCGGTACCTCCCGAGGAAGCACTCGAGGACCGCAGCCCCTCGATCGTACCGCGGTGCTAAGCGATCATAGATCTGGCGGATGTGCGAGGTCGTAAGGGCCGTTCGTGACATGGACCTCACCCCCCGGGATCATACCTGTCCCCGTCTTAGACCGTCAACTGCGGTGGGGGCATTGACGTCCCTCGGCATGCATCCTCGCCAACAAAGCTTACCTGCTTACCAGGAGCCGGATCATCGCCCGGTGGATCCCACCCTCCGTCGTCAAAACCGCAGCGAGATCCCTGCCCCGTAGACGGGTTGTACGAAGCGCTCCTTCAGGGGAACGTACAGCCCTGCTTCGTTCCAGAACCTTAGCGATCCCGTTGTCGTTAAGGGGAAGCTCCAGCGTACCCCGGCCCCCAGCTGGGGGACGAAGCCGTCGAGGACGTCGAAGAGAAAGAGGGCCTGCAGGGAGAGGGCCAACTGCGGCGAGAGGTGCCAGCGCAGGCCCGTCTCCAGATCCCACGTCCCGGAGAGGAAGTAGGCTCCGCCCATGAAGATCCCGAACGACGGG
>JALSGO010000109.1 GCA_026982655.1 Candidatus Bipolaricaulota bacterium | reverse complement strand
GCCGCCGAAAGCCCTTTGTCCTGCTGGGATTCGGGGGCTTGGCGGTGGGCTTTGCGCTCTTGGCGGGCGTCTCCCGCCTAGGAACCCTCCTTGCGGTTCATGTCGGACTCACGTTTGTGTGGGTGGCTGGGGCGTCCGTGATCACGCCCTTGGTGATCGAGGGCCTCCCCCGTACCCTCTGGGAGCGGAGGATCGGGGGGCTCAACCGCTTCGGGGCCTTCGGCTGGATGGCCGGACTCATTCTGGGAGCCCTGTGGATGCGCCTCTTTGTCGAGTCCGACGGCGAAGGCGCGATGCGGACGCTCTACCTCGTCTTGGGGGGCTTGGCCGCCCTGGCCGCCGTGCTCGCGGCCCTCTGGATTCGGGAGCCGCGGGCTCACGCCCCCGTGGACCGTCGCTTTAAGGGGATCCTCCCCGCGATGGCGCTCCTCTGGGAGCGGTTCCGCTTCGCGCCCGTCTCGCTCTTTCACCTGCTGCCGACCCCGCAGAAGCTCGGGCAGGTCCTCCGGGGCCGAAACGGCTTCGGGGTGCCGCTCACCCGCTTCTTCCAGAGCGTGGTGGTGTACACCGTGGGGTTCCAGGCCGTCTTCGTGACGCTCCCGCTGTTCCTCAAGGAGGAGTTGGGCCTGCCGCCCTCGTGGGTCTTCGCCGCGTTCGTGCTTCACCAGGGGGTGACGGGGCTTATGACCCCGCAGGTGGCGCGCTTCGCCGAGCGTTATCGCACGCGCCACCTCCACCGGGCCTTCTTGGGCGTGCGGGCCGTGCTCTTCCTGCTCGCCGGAGGGCTCGTCCTCCTGAAGGGCCACCCCGCGCTGCCCGTGGCCCTCGTGCCCTTCTTCGTGCTCACGGGGATCAGCTGGGCCTTCGTGAACGTGGCGGCGCTGGCGATCGTGGCCAAGCGGGTCCGGCCCGGTCGCCGCAGCCAGGCGATCGGGACCTATCAGGCCTCCCACGGGATCGGGACCATCATCGGAGCCCTGCTGGGCGGGCTCTTGGCGGAGTGGAGCTATCCCGCGGCCTTCGCGTTCGCCTCGCTCTGCGTGCTCGCGGGGCTGCGGATGGGCGGGAAGCTTTCTCTTCGCCCTCGAGGGCGTCCTCTCTCCTCTCCCACTGCCTCCGCAGCGGCGAACTAGCTCGAGGAGATCTCCGCTAAAGCCGCCTCGATCACGTCGAGGCCCCTCTGGAGCTCCTCGTCCGCGATCACCAAGGGGAGGAGCATCCGAAGGACGTTCCCGTACAAGCCCGCCTTGGCGAGGATCACCCCGCGCCGCAACGCGCTCTGTATGATGTGGGCCGTCTCCTCCGAGGCGGGCTCCTTCGTCTCCCTATCTTTAACGAGCTCCAAGGCCCGCATCGCGCCGAGGCCCCGCACGTCGCCCACCAGCGGGAACTCCTCTTGGAACGCCCGGAAGCGGGCCTCCAGCTTCTCGCCCAGCGCGCGCGCCCGCTCCAGGAGCCTTTCGCCCTCGATCACGTCCAGGACGGCGAGCCCCGCGGCGCAGGCGATGGGGTTGCCCACGTACGTCCCGCCGATCGCGCTGTCGGGGACCGAATCCATGACTTCCGCCACCCCGAGGACCCCGCTCAAGGGGAGGCCGGACGCGAGGGATTTGCCCAGGCAGATGAGGTCCGGCTCGATCCCGAACTGCTCGGAGGCGAAGAACGTCCCCGTGCGCCCCACGCCCGTCTGGACCTCGTCGGCCACCAGGACGATCCCATGTTGCGAGCAGAACTCCCGCAGCTTGGGGAGGAACTCGGGGGTGGGGACGACGAAGCCGCCCTCGCCCTGGATGGGCTCGACCACCACGGCGGCGATCTCGTCGGGGGCCACCAGCGCCTTGAGGTGCGTTTCCCACTCCGCGAAGCTCAGGGGCGTGCGGTAGGGGTTCGGGAAGGGGACGCGGTAGACGTCGGGAGCGAAGGGGCCGAAGTGGGCCTTGTAAGGGGAGGCCTTGTGGGTCATGGTCATCGTCAGGAGCGTGCGCCCGTGGAAGGCCCCCTCGAAGACGACCACCGCCCGGCGTTTGGTGTGGTAGCGCGCGATCTTGACGGCGTTCTCCACGGCCTCCGCGCCGCTGTTGAAGAACGCCACCCGCTTGGGGCGCTCCCCGGGTGCGTATTGCACGAGTCGTTCCGCCAGAGCGATGTAGGGCTCGTAGGCGATGACGCTGAAGTCCGTGTGGACGTACTTCTCGCTTTGTGTCCGAATGGCCTGGACCACCTTGGGGTGGGTGTGGCCCACGACGAGGCAGCCCCAGCCGCCGGTGAAGTCGAGATATTCGTTCCCGTCGACGTCGCGCACCACGGTGCCGCGGCTTTCGGCGATCATAAACGGCGCGAGCGACGTGCACGCCGGGGCGACGACCTTCTCCTTGCGCTTTACGAGCTCTTGGGACTTGGGCCCGGCCTGACCGAGTTGAAGCTTTCCCGCTTCTGTTGTTGATTGTTGCATCACCATTTCCCCTTTCGCTTTCTCATGTCGTCGCGTGGAAATAGACGCGGAATCCCCCGCGCGGGAAGACGACGTATGCTAGCACAGGAGCGGGATCTCCTGCAAATCAGTGATCCCTTGCACGCCGTAGGGGAGCAGAGTACCATGGATTCGCAGGACGGCGACGCAGGAGAGGGGCATCGTATGCGCGTGGAACTCCTAAAGTCGAAGATCCATCGGGCGCGGATCACGGGCAAAAACGTCGACTACGAGGGGAGCCTCACCCTCGACCCGGAGCTCATGGAGGCCGCCGGGATCGTCCCCTACGAGAAGGTCCAAGTGGTCAACGTAAACAACGGCTCGCGGCTGGAGACGTACGTGATCCCCGGGCGCCGCGGGTCGGGGGAAGTGGTCTTAAACGGGGCCGCGGCTCGCTGGGGCGAGGTAGGCGACCCCGTCATCCTCCTCACCTACGCCCAGGTGGACGAGCGCGACCTCGCTCAGTACAAGCCCCGCATCGTGCTCGTCGACGAGCAGAACCGCGTCCTCCCCCAAGCGACGCCCTCGCTGGGAAGCGCCCGCTAGCTCCCTTGTCTTAGGGATTAGCCCCCGAGGACCGTCCGACGGGCCAGTCCGAGCGCAATCAGCACCAGCACCACCCACAGCGGGAAGTCGCTTCGCTGAGAGGTTTGAGAGCCGCCCCAGACGTTGTCCTCCCGATCCTCCTCCAGCACCCGGCGGTAGGGGTCGATCTCCACCGCAACCAGGGGCGCCGCGGTGGTGAACTCGAAGGTGAACTCCGGCGGGATCCCATCCCAACGGAGGGTCTGCACGCCCCCGTCGGCGGTCGTGAACGCGACGTCTACGGGCATCTTCAGCTCGCCCTCCCGGCGGACCGTCACCCGGTTGAAGGAGCGCCCGTCCTCCTGCGGGGTGCTCTCGACGCCCCCGACGGAGAAGTTCAACGTCTGGGTCGTCCGCAGCCACGGATCGAAGAACCAGTCCAGCTCCCAGCCGCTCACCTCCTCGGCCACGGCGATGAAGTCGGGCGTCCGCACGTTCCGGAAGAGGAAGCGGGCGTAGTACTCCCGAAGCACGCGCTCGAAGGTCTCCGCTCCCAAAAGCCCGCGCAGCATCCACAAAATGCCCGCCCCCTTGACGTAGACGGCCTGGGCGTAGACCCGCAGCGAGGGATACTCCGAGGCGGGCTGGAGCACGGGCTCCCCCGGCTCGCGAAACTCCCAGGTGCTACGGACCAGCGCCTCCGAGTAGTCCAGCTCCTCGATGAAGTAGAGCTCTTGGGAATACGTGGCGAACCCCTCGTCGAGCCAGGCCTCGTCGTACTCGTCGTTCCCCACCGCCCCGTACCACCACTGGTGGGCCACCTCGTGCGAGACCTCGTACTCGCTCCCTCCTGCGATCAGGATGATCCCGGGGTACTCCATCCCACCCCCGACGGTGACTTGCGCCGCCGTGAAGACGGGATACGCATAAGGCCCGAAGCGTTCCGCGAAGAACCCCAACGAGCGGAGCACCTTCCCGCTTAAGGTGGGCATATCGAAAGTGAGCACCCGCACCGCGACCCCATCGAGCTCGACCTCCTCGACGCGATAGCGGGGGGAGGCGACCCAGGCGAAGTCATGGACCCTCTCTGCCACGAAGCGCAGGGTCTTCTTCCCCGTCTCCTCGCTTACGGCCTCGAACTCCAGGAGTCCCGTAGCTCCCACCTCGAAGTCCGCCGGGACGGTCAGCTGGACGTCGTAGTCCGCGAAGTCGCCGTAGAACTCGCCGATGTAACTATAAGGCTCGAGGTGCCAGCCCCGCTCGTCGTAGGCGGCCAGCTTCGGATACCAGAGCGCGATCGTATAGACCCCCTCGCGGTGGCCGCTGCGGATCGCCCAGCGCGCCGCGAACTCCGAGCCCGGAGGGGCCTCCATGAGGTCGTAGATGAAGTCGAATTGCAGCCGCAGGGACTCCCCGTCGGCGAGGGACTCCCGCAGCCGGACGGTGAGGAGCGTGTCCTCCACGGAGAACTCCAACGGGACCTCGACCCCCAAGCGGTCTCGGTAGGCCACCCGCTCCACGGTCAGAAAGGCGTCGTCGTCGGGGTCGGCGTAGATCCCGTCCAAGTCCTCCACGCCCGCCCGTCGTTGAAGTTCCTGTTGGTAGAAGCTGTTCGAGCCCCGCCGGAAGGCGTTGGGGTAGACGTGGAAGTAGAGCTCCTCCAAGGTTTGACCGGTGCGGTTCACGAACTCCACGGTCTGGGAGCCTACGACGACGTTTTGTAGGGGGTCGAGCTCGGCCTCGATGGTGTAGGAGACCTCGTTGGGCGGGAGGGCCCCATAGCTCCCCCACGGGAGGGCGAACAGGAAGACCCCTATGCAGACGGCGCGCAGCATGAGCATCACCTCAGGGCGATTATAGGCGAACCCGTGCGCGGCGCGCTACAATCGGGCCATGGCGGACCCAATCCCGAAGCAGGCGGTGGTGCTGGCGGCGGGGGAGTCGTCGCGGTTCTGGCCCCTCTGCGAGGGGAAGCACAAGAGCCTCTTCGCGCTCCTGGGGAGGCCCCTGATCGCCTGGACGCTGGAGGCGCTCGCCCGGGCCGGGGTGGAGAGGGCCGTAATCGTTCAGGGTCCCCATCGGCCCGTGGAGCGCGCCCTTCGGGGATATGAGCTTGAGCTTCCGATCGCCCTAAGCTACGTGGTGCAGCCCGAACCCCGGGGGATGGGCGACGCCCTCCTCCGGGCACAAGCCCTTCTGGACGAGCGCTTCTTCGTGGTCCACGGCCACTCGTTCACGGCGGACCGGTGGCTGCCCCTCCTGGCCCGGAAGGCCGAGGAGACCGGCGCAGAGATCGTGCTCGCCGGGAAGCGCACCCAAGAGCCCTGGAAGTACGGGGTCCTCGCGCTCGAGGGGGATCGGGCGCGGGGGATCGTGGAGAAGCCCGCCCCCAAGGAGGCTCCGAGCGACGTGCGGGCGCTGGGGTTCTACCTCCTGCCCCGAGGGTTCTGCGATGTGCTTCCGGAGGTGGGGGAGGATCACTACAGCTTCGAGGCAGCCCTCGACCGGTGGATGCGGGAACGGGGGGAGGCGCGCGTGGTGGTGGGAGAGCACCCGAGCGTCTCCTTGAAGTACCCCTGGGACCTCTTCGACGCCGTGTGCGTCTTGTTCGACGAGCGCTTAGAGTCCTATCGGGCGCCCACGGCGCAGGTGCATCCGACGGCGGTGATCGAGGGGAACGTCTACCTGGGGGAGGACGTGCGCGTGTACGAGTACGCGGTGTTGAAGGGGCCCCTCTACGTAGGGGAGGGCTGCGTGATCGGGACCCACGCGATCGTGCGGGAGTACTGCGATCTGGAGCCCGGGGTGACCGTGGGGGCGCACGCGGAGGTCGCCCGCTGCTTGTTCCAGAGGGGGGCGAGCACCCACTCCGGGTACTTCGGGGACTCGATCTTCGACGAGGGGGCGCGCGCCGGGGCGGGGACGGTCACCGCCAACGTGAAGGTCCACCGAGATGAGGTCAAAGCCGTGGTCAAGGGCGAGCGGGTCCCCACGGGGCGGCGCTCCCTGGGCACGATCGTGGGAGCAGAGACGCAGCTGGGGATCGGGGTGCTCACGATGCCCGGGGTGCTCATCGGGGCTCGGGCGTTCGTGGGACCCGGAACGGTGGTGGGCGAGAACGTCCCCTCCGGGACACGCTGCTATGTGCGACAGGAGACGGTCATCAGACCGCCTCGAAAGCGAACCCCCTCTACGGACGTGCGCTCCTCCGTCGATCGAGGTAGTTCTGAAGGATGAGCACGGCGGCCAGTCGATCCCGCACCTCTCTGCGCCGCCGACGGCTGAGGTCGGCCTCTAGGAGCACCCGCTCGGCCTCCTGGGTGGTGAGGCGCTCGTCCACCAGCTCCACGGGGAGCCGGAGCGCTCCCTCCAGCTGCTCCTTGAATTGCAGGACTTCTTGGGCCTTCGGACCGTAGGAGCCGTCCATGTTCAACGGCAGCCCCAACACGACCCTCTCCACCTTCTCCCGCTCGATGACCTCCCGCAGATGCTGAAGGTCTTCCTCGAGGGAGCGGCGCTCGTAGACCTCCAGGGGCGAGGCGATCGTCCAAGTCTCGTCGCTGAGCGCCAGCCCCAGGCGCTTCTCGCCGTAGTCGATGCCTAGAACGCGGCCCATTTAGTCTTCCCGCTCCTGACGGCGGATCTCGTCCTCCAGGCGGGCCAGCTCTTCCTCGATTTGGGAATCCAGCGGGTGGGCGAGCGCGGGGATCGTCGTCACCTCGTAGAGGCGCTGCTTCTCCTGGAAGCCCTTAAGAGCGTGGAGTCCTCGATCGACGTACTGCAGGCCGGAGAGAGGGCCGGCCAGACGCTTTACGGTCTCGGAAACCCAAACTTGGCCGCCCTCGGCCTGCGCGGTGATCCGGGCGGCTAGGTTGACGGCCCGCCCGATGTAGTCGTCCCCCTCTCGGATGGGCTCGCCCACATCCAGCCCGATGCGCACCCGGATCCGCTCCCCTTCAGGGCGGCCTTGATTGTACGCCTCCAATTGCCGCTGGAGGGCCACCGCCCCGGCCACGGCCCGTCGGGCGCTGGAGAAGGCGATCATGAACCCGTCGCCGTAGCCCTTTACGATCTTGTCGCCCCAGCGCTCCACGGTTTGGCGGATCAAGCGGTTGTGTTCCTTAAGAACGGCGAAGGCGGCGTCGTCCCCCCGCTCCACGTAGCGGGTGAAGTCCTCCATGTCCGTGAACATGATGGCCACCAGACCCTCGGGAAACTCGCTCTGTAGGGTCTGGCGCTCCTCGGCGGAGATCTCGGGGGAGCGGCGGGGGAAGAGCGCGGGCTCAACGTACTCCTCCAGGATCTTCTTCTTGAGATTCCGCTTGATCTCGTCGATTTCGGCGTCCGTGCGGGCTCGGGCCCGGATGTACTCGGCGATCGCTTCGCCGATGGGGGAGCGGGCCAGGAACGCCGAGGCCCCCAGGAGCGATCCGCCCAGGATGAGGGCCGTGAGCGCCTCCGGGGCCTCCGAGGCCAGGATGGCCACGATGGGCACGCTGAAGACGGCCACAATGGCCGCGATCCCCGTCCACTTCATTGCCCTCGCCTCCCCCGGCAAGATACCGGATCGACCGTGAGGACGCCAAATGAGATGAGAGCGAAATCCTGAGATCAGCATCACTTGTTCCATTCGTCCCTTTACGCTATCAATAGGGATGAAGTCTATGGCATGAGAGGAAGGAGAAGGAAATCGTCGTGAGGGGTATAACAAAGGAGCCTCCCGATGATCCGCAAGATCAGGATCGATGGCTATAAGTCCTTCCAAGGGTTCGAGCTGGAGTTGCGACCGCTGTCCGTGATCTTCGGTCCCAACGCCTCGGGCAAGAGCAACCTCTTGGATGCGATCTACCTGCTGTCCCGGGCCGTAACTTGCCGGAATCTTAAGGAAGCCTTTGAGGGCCACCGAGGTTTCCCCTTGGAGAGCTTCGGTTATGGCTCCGGCACCTATGAGGAGCTTCTTCGGAAGGACCGTGTGTCGTTCCGTTTCGAAGTCGATGTGGAGATCTCTCCGCGGGTTCAGAGACGGGTTGCGGAGATCATCGCGGAGAAGCGGCGTGGAATCGACGCGGACAAGGGGGAGAAAGGCAAGTCCCATCGGGGCGTCACCGAGAGGTTCCTCCGCTACCAGCTGGTCATCGAGGCGTTGCCCAAGACCGGATATCTGCGGGTTCGGGATGAGCGCCTGACCGCCCTCAAGCGCAACGGGGAGGAGAAGAAGCGCACCCCGTTCCTCGAACGGCGGGGACAGCGCCTTCACCTGCGCATGGAGGGCCAAGCCCACCCCACGTACCACCCCATCGGCCTGGATCACACGATCGTCTCCACCGCGCTCTATGAGCCGCACTACCCCCATATCACCGCCTTTCGCATGGAGCTGGAGAGCTGGAGGGTCTACTACTTGGAGCCCCGAACGCTGATGCGCGAGGAGGTTCCCCTCGCGGAGATAGACTCCCTCGGCCCCCACGGCGAGAACCTCGCAGCGTTCCTTAACTATCTGCAATATCGGGAGCCGAAGGCGTTCGAGTCGTTGAACCGAACCCTGCGGCGGATGCTCCCCAACAACCCACAGATTGAGGTGGAACTCCTCAAGGAAGGTCGGGTAGGCCTGCGGTTGCAGGAAAACGGGCGCTGGTATTCCGGGCGTCTCATCTCCGAGGGGACGCTTCGCCTCGTGGGGCTGCTGGCCGCCGTCCATCCCATCAGTCGAGCGAGCGTCGTGGCCTACGAGGAGCCGGAGAACGGCGTCCACCCCACCCGGCTCAAGCTTATCGCAGAGCTACTGAAGAACGTCGTCGCCGCAGATCCCGGCAAGCAGATCCTCGTCACGACGCACTCGCCGCTCCTCCCGGAGTACTTCGACGACGAACAGCTCTTCGTCTGCCGCAAGGAAGAGGGGGTCACCCGCATTCATCCCTTCCGCACCGCCGGCCCTCTCTATCGTCGTCGGGACATCGAGGGCGCGCTCGAAGACCGCATTGTCCGAGGGGACTACGGTGGCTAAGGTCCGCGTGGTCTACTTCTTGGAGGACCGCGCCCAGGAGGGGTTCCTGCGGGCGTTGGTAGAGCGCGTCGCCCGCGAGGAGGGCCTTCCTGTCCATGCTCTCGTCCACGATGTCCGCTCCGCCCGCCACGGATCCAAGGCCATCGGGGAGTTCCGCCGATTCCTCGTGGATCTCCGCAGGGATCGAGAATCCCTCCCGGATCTTCTCGTGGTCGCCGTGGATGGCAACTGCAAGGGGTACGGCGAACGCGCGACCCAACTCCGCAGGATGCTCCAACCCACGGATCCCTTCGGCGATCGAGTCGTGTTCGCCATCCCGGATCCCCACATCGAGCGCTGGTACCTGATGGACCAACGCGCGTTGAAGGAAGCAACCGGCCTAGAGCGTGCGCCCGAGATGCCGCCCTATAAGTGCAAAAGGAGCGCCTATAAGCAGGTCCTCCGGGATGCTCTGAGCCGCCCACCGGTACACTCCCTATTGGGAGGCGTGGAGTTTGCCGAGGAGATCGTCGAGCGCATGCGAGATCTGGAATCCCTGAGAGCCGCCGACGCCTCTTTTGCGAGGCTGATTGCCGACCTGCGGTCGGCCCTCCGCTCGCTGCGGAGAGCGCCATCTCCCCCATCGGACTCCTCCGCGACGATGGGGGCTTGAAACCCCCGATCCCACTATGCAGAGAATCCTCGAGCAAGCTGCGGAAATCGACCTGCAAGAGCGGCTCTGCGACCGCTGCCTGGGGCGCTGCTTCGCCCGCTTGGGGACAGGGCTCTCCAACGAGGAGCGCGGGCGCGCCCTTCGGGTGGTGCTCGCGATGCTCCAAGGGCGCGAGCCCCGATATGTGAGCCCGGAGGCGTGCGCGATCTGCCGCGGGCTCTTCCACTCCGTCGACGCGTGGGCGGAGCGGGCTTTCGAGAGCGTCGAGGGCTACGAGTTCCGCACGTATCTTGTCGGGACACGCGTACCCCCGGAGATCGAAGAGGCCGAAAGAGAGCTCTGGAAGCGCTACGGGATCGCCCTCAAGCAGGCCGAGCCCCTCAAGCAGGAGTTCAACCGCGAGGTGGGCAGGCGGCTGCGCGAACGGCTCGCCGCCCGGGGGAGGGACGCGACCGTGGACTTCGAGCGCCCCGAGGTGGAGGTGCTCCTCGATCTACCGCGTAACCGAGTCGAGAGGAAGGTCCACTCGCTCTACATTTATGGACGCTACCGCAAGCTCGTGCGGGGGATCCCGCAGACGAAGTGGCCCTGTCGCCCTTGTCGTGGCCGGGGGTGCCCCGAATGCGGCTACACGGGCAAGCAGTACCCCGAAAGCGTAGAGGAGCTCATCGCGGAGCCCGTGCTGGAAGCGGCCCAAGGCGAAGGCCACGCGCTCCACGGGGCCGGGCGCGAGGACATCGACGCCTTGATGCTGGGCCGGGGGCGGCCCTTCGTCTTGGAGATCGAGCGCCCCCGCAGGCGCTCTTTGGACCTCAAGGAGCTGGAGCGCACGATCAACGAGCGGGCTCGAGGAAAAGTGGAAGTCCACGGGCTCAAGCCGGTGGACCGCAGGGCCGTCGAGGCCATCAAGGGCCTGGAGGACAAGCGCAAGGTGTACCGCGCGCGGGTCGAGTTCGAGCGGCCCGTCACCCAACGAGAGCTGGACGAGGCACTCGCGAAGCTCGTCGGGGAGATCCAACAGCGAACGCCTCAACGGGTGAGCCACCGCCGGGCCGATCTCGTGCGGACCCGGCGGGTCTTTAGCATGAAGGGCGAGATGACGGGCGGGCGACAAGCCGTAATCGAGGTCGTCGCCGAGGGCGGGCTCTACATCAAGGAGCTGATCTCGGGGGACGCGGGGCGCACCCGGCCCAGCCTGAGCGAGATGGTGGGCGTCCCCGCCCGCGTCACCGAGCTCGACGTCCTCGACGTGCTGGGCGAAGTTCCGTTTGAAACCGAGGCGGCGACCGAGACGCAAGCCGAGACGACTGCGGAAGAGCCGTCATGAAGGCATTGGTGACGGGGGCTTCGGGCTTCGTGGGGGCCAATCTGGTGCGGGCGCTGCTCCAGAAGAACTACAAGGTGCGGGCGTTGGTGCGGCCCTCCTCGAGCCTAAGAACGCTCCAGGGGCTCGACGTCGAGCTCGTTCAAGGGGACGTGCGCGATCCCGACTCCCTCTACAAGGCGATGGAAGGCTGCCCGCTCGTCTTCCACGCCGCCGCGCTCTACGCCTTCAACGTCCGGCCCCGAACGCTCCTCTACGAAGTGAACGTCGAGGGGACGCGCAACGTCCTCGAGGCGGCCCTGCAACGGGGCGTGGAGCGGGTGGTGCACACCAGCTCCGTGGCCGCCCTCGGGGGGACCCGCTCAAACGAGCCCCTCGACGAGCGCGTGGAAGAGCCTTGGCTCGTGGGAGACTACCAGCGTTCGAAATACCAGGCGGAAAACGTCGCTCGGGAGTTCGCAAGCAAGGGGCTGCCCGTGGTGATCGTGAACCCCTCGATGCCCGTGGGGCCTTATGATGGGAAACCCACCCCCTCGGGACGAGTCATCGTCGACTTTCTGAACCGAAAGATGCCTGCGTACGTCAACACGCGCCTCAACGTCGTGGACGTCGAGGCCGTCGCGCTAGGGCATATCCTGGCAGTCGAGAAGGGCAAAGCGGGCGAGCGCTACATCTTAGGCGGCGAAAACCTCACGCTGGAGCAGCTTTTGGGGAAGCTCTCCCAAATCACGGGCCTGCCCGCGCCGAAGGTGAAATTGCCCTACGGGCTGCTGCTCCTCTTCGCCGCCCTGGGGACGCTGGTGGGCTCGTCCCGGCTCAACGGGGAGAGCTGGAGGATGGCCCGCTTTCACCCCTACGTGCGCTCGGAGAAGGCCGCCCGCGAGCTGGGCTTTCCCGTAAAGCCCGTCGACGGGGCACTGCGCCGGGCCGTCTCGTGGTTCCGGGAGAACGGGTACGTCTCCCGCGGATACTAGCGCTTGAGCGCGTTCTTGACGAGCTCCGCCCCCATGGCCCAGAGCCCGCCGGGGAACTTCTTCGCCTCGTGGAGCACGGCGTCGAGCGCTTCGAGAGCGGCGTCGACCTCGCGCTCCGTGATGACCAGCGGCGGCAGGAACTTCACGATGTTCACCCGATGGCCCGCCACCTGCGTTAAAATGCGATGATCTCGCATCAGGCTCATCACCACGAGCTGGGCGAACAAGCCGGGCTGCGCCTTCTCCAGCGCCGTCCAGCCCGCCTTGAGCTTCAACGAGCGGGGAGGCCCGAACTCGATCCCCAGCATCAGCCCCTTGCCCCGCACGTCCTTCACGAACTCGTGTTTCTGCTGCAGTCCCTTCAGGCCTTGCAGGAAGCGCTCCCCCAACTCGGCTGCGCGCTCGACGAGCCCTTCTTCTTCCAGAATCTCCAAGGTGGCGAGCCCGGCGGCCATGGCCGGCTCGTTCATCCCGAAGGTGTTCGAGTGGACGACCGAGCGCTCCAAGCTCGAAAACACCTTCCGATGGATCTCGCGGCGGGTGAGGATCGCGCCCACGGGGACGTAGCCGCCGCTGAGCGCCTTGGCGACCGTGACGACGTCGGGCTCCAACCCCCAGTGCTCGCCCGCGAACCACCTCCCCGTGCGCCCCAAGCCCGTCTGCACCTCGTCCAGAATGAACAGAGCGCCGTGTTCCCGACACAAGCGCTGCGCCTCGGACAAAAACTCGTCATCGGGGACGTAGACGCCCTTCCCTTGGATGGTCTCCGCGATGAACGCGGCCACGTCGCCCCTCTTCAGCTCGCGCTCCAGTGCTCCCCGATCGTTGAGGGGGATCGCGGTGGCGGGCAGCAGGGGCTGAAACCCCTCGCGGAAGTGCCGCTCGCCGTTGACGGAGAGCGATCCGAGCGTCAGCCCATGGAAGGCGTGCTCCAGATAGAGAAACCTGGGGCGGCCCGTAGCGGCGCGGGCGAACTTCAACGCCCCCTCCACAGCCTCCGTCCCGGAGTTCGTGAAGAAGACGGCCTCCAGCCCGGCGGTGGGAAAGCTCCTTCGGGCAATCTCGACGAGCCGCTCGGCCAAGAGGCCCGCCAGGAGGGGGCAGTCCATCTGCACCAAATTCGGGCGGTCGAGATCGAGCAGCTCGTGCAGGGCGCGCTTGACCTTGGGGTGCCCCCGCCCCAGGGCGAAGACGCCGTAGCCGCTTAGCAGATCGAGATAACGCTCGCCCCGGTCGTCGTAGAGCCAGGGGCCCTCGCCTTTCGTATAGGGCTTGTCGAAGCCGATCAACTGCAGAACGCGCACGAACGCGGGGTTGAGGTGCCGTCGGTGCAGCTCGTAGGCTTCGTCCTGCCGCTGCTCGATGAGCTTCTTGAGCTCCATCTCGCTCCTCGCGGAAGCCGCTTAGGGAGAAAAGCGCTCCTTAGGCGGGAGGATTTGGATCTCCCACGTGACGTCCGCCCGGCCCTTGACGGTGTTCGAGACGGTGCAGTACTTCTCCTGCGACAACTCTACGGCCCGCACCACCGCCTCGCGGGGGACGTCCGTGCCCCAGACCTTGTAGACGATATGGATCCTCTTGACGAACTTCGGCGGCCCCATCTCGATCTCCCCCCGCACCTCGACCTCTACGTCGTCGAAGGCGACGCGCTTCTTCCGGAGGATGGACACCACATCGATGGCCGTACAGCCCCCGACGCCCATCAGCAGGAGCTCCGTAGGGCTGGGCGCGGCCTCGAAGCCGCCGACCTCCCTTCGGGTGTCGATCACGAC
>JALSGO010000108.1 GCA_026982655.1 Candidatus Bipolaricaulota bacterium | reverse complement strand
ACGGGGGCTTCGGCACGGCCCCCAAGTTCCCCATGCCCTCCTATCTCCGTTTCCTGCTGCGCTACGCGGACCGCTTTCCCCACCAGAGGGAGGAAGCCCTCTCCCAAGTCACCCACACGCTCCGGAAGATGCGGGCAGGCGGAGTCTTCGACCAGCTCGGCTTCGGGTTCCACCGCTACTCCACGGACCGCGAGTGGAAGCTCCCCCACTTCGAGAAGATGCTTTACGATCAGGCCCTGCTTGCTCTGACGTATCTCGAGGCCTACCAAGCGACGGGCGAGGAGGAGTTCGCCCGAACGGCCCGCGAGGTCTTCGCGTACGTGCTGCGGGACCTCACCTCCCCCGAGGGGGCCTTCTACAGCGCCGAGGACGCCGACAGCGAGGGCCAGGAGGGGAAGTTCTACGTCTGGACCCGGGAAGAGCTCTTCCGAGCCCTGTCCCCCGAGGAGGCGGAGCTGGCCGTGGAGGTCTTCGGGATCGAGGCGGAGGGAAACTTCGCCGAGGAGGCTACCGGACGGCGCACGGGCGCGAACGTGCTCTACCTCCCCCGACCCCCCTCGGAGGCGGCCCGACGGCGGGGCCTGCCCGAGTCCCGGCTGAGGGAGCGGGTCGAGAGGATCCGCGAGAGGCTCTTCCGCGTCCGGGAGGGGCGGGTCCGGCCCCTCCGGGACGACAAGATCTTGACGGATTGGAACGGCCTCATGATCGCAGCTCTGGCGGTGGGCGCCCGCGTGCTGGAGGAGCCCGCGTACGGGGAGGCCGCCGAGCGGGCCGCTCGGTTCCTCGAGGCGAAGCTCGCAGACGGGGACGGGGACGGGAACGGAGGGCTGTGGCACCGCTACCGCGAGGGCGAGGCCGCCGTCCCCGGCTTCCTGGACGACTACGCCTTCCTCGCCTGGGGGCTGCTGGAGCTGTACCAAGCGACCTTCCGCGCGGAGCACCTGCGCCGGGCCCTGCGACTCGTTGAGGCGATGCTCGAGCGCTTTTGGGACGAGGAACGCGGCGGCTTCTACCACACGGCCCAAGGCGTGGAGACGCCCCTGGTGCGCCGCAAGGAGATCTACGACGGCGCCACCCCCTCGGGGAACGCCGTCGCCCTGGAGGTGCTCCTGCGCTTGGGCCACCTCACCGGGCGCGCGGACCTCCTAGGGCGCGCCGACCGGCTGCTGCGGGCGCTTCGGCCCGCGATGGCGGCCTCGCCCCTCGCGCACACCCACGCCCTCTTGGGGGTGGACTTCGCGCTCGGGCCGACGATCGAGATCGCGATCGTGGGACGGCGAGGATGGGAGGACACCCAAGGGCTCCTCCGCGAGGTCCGCAGGCGCTTCCTGCCCCGCTGCGGCGTGCTCCTCCTGCCGGAGCCCCCCGACGACGGAGGCCCGGCGGAGTCGGCCCCCTTCGCCAGCGACAGGCCCCTAAGGGCCGTAGCGGGGAGAGCGACGGCGTACGTGTGCCGAGGGCAGAGCTGCTCGGCGCCGATCACGAGCGGCGAGGAGCTGGGAGGCCTCCTGGATCGCTTACCGGACGAACTCGAACGTGAATAAGCTGCGGATGGGAAAACGCTTGCTGGCGTCCAGGATCTCGATGGCGACGAGTTCGTCCTTGTCCGTGAGATGGAGGATGACGCCCTCTTGCACTTCCACAGCCCCCGTTGGGCGCTTGCGCGAGAGCCGGATGTGCGCGGCGTCTACTTCCTTGTCGTAGCGCACCTGCATGGTGATCACCCCTGAGGCAGCTCCCGTCGCCGGAAGCCCCGCTTGAGAGGATACGCCGTAATCACCACAATTTCACCCTGCTCCTCCACGTAGACGACCTTCAGCGGCAGACCGCCAAAGCGGGATGGAAACGTTTTATAAGCGACTCTTCGGGGTCCTTCTGCCTCGACACGATCCGGATGAGCAAGGACATCTTCGATCTCCTCACGAGAGATGCGATATAGTCGCATATTATTCCGCGCATGCCGGGATAACTTCATGGCCTTTCAGAGGGTGAAGCGACATTCTTGAGGCTTCCGAGATCTAACTCCCTCCCTTGGAGGAGGAGGAAGGATCCGTTGTCTGGGAGGGTGGAGGCGCAGGGGGTGGGGCCCCCGGCTCCGGAAGAGTCGCCACGTTCGCGTCATGGCGGTTGTTCTCCAAGCGATTGGCTTGGAAGGCGTTCCCGCTGGAGCTCTGTAGGAAGATCCCGAATTGGCTCTCGCGGATCCAGTTCCGCACGAGGGAGTGCCCCCCGCCCCGTTCGAGGTAGACGCCTACCCAGTTCCCCCGGAGGCGGTTTCCTTCCAGCCGGGCCTTGCGGCTCTCCTTGAGGTAGATCCCCGCCTCCCGGCTGCGCTCGATCCGGTTCTCCGCAAGGGAGTTCCCCTCGGCGCGCGCGAGCAGCACGCCGTAGCGCCCCGCGCCCACGATCGAGTTGCGCGCCAGCCGGTTCGCGTGGGAATCCTCGAGCACGATCCCGTCGGTCTCGGGCTGCTCGATGCGGACCCCCTCGAGGGTGTTCTCGCGGGAGTTCAAGGCGTACACCCCGAACTCCGTGCGGCGGAGCACGACGTTGCGCAGGGTGGACTTTTGCGTCTCCACGAGCAGGATCCCCTGGGAGCCCGGCGGGAGGACGACGCCCTCGACCACGACGCCCTCGGAACGGATGAGCGCCAGATACGCGGGCCGATGGCGTGCGGTGACCTTCACGCCCTTCTGCCCCATCAGGTAGAGCACGGGTCGACCGTCGATCGAGTTGCTCGTCTCGATCGCGTGGACGAAGTGTCGGGGGAGGGAGCCCCAGACCCGCAGGGGTTTGGGGTTGTTCCGCCAGCGGTTTTCCCTGAGCACGTTCTGGGTTGAGGCGAGGAGGGAGAGCCCTCGGGCGTTGCGCTCGATCGCGTTTTGCACGAGTTCGTTGCGATCCGAGCTTTCTAAGAGGATGCCGTCCTCCCGGCTCGCCTCGACGACGTTGCGGGCCACGCGGTTCTCCCGAGATCCTCGGAGCACGATTCCTTGTGCGTTTCCTCGGAGCCGGTTCTTATAGAGGGCGTTTTCGCGGGAGTTCTCCACGAGCAGGCCGACCGGGCTCTGGGCGATCTCGTTGTAGGAGACGACGATCCTCTGGGTTCCGAGGAGGGCGATCCCGGCTCGGGAGGCGTGGGTGATGCGGTTCCGAACGAGTCGCACATCTCGCGTGTTGTACACGCGAATCCCCTCGGAGCCGCCGCGGACGCGCAGCCCCCGGATCTCCACCCCTTGGGCGCGGATCTCCAAAGCGGGCCGTTCGGGATCGGCGGCGATAAGGGTCACGGGACGGGCCCGGGCGGCGAAGACGGCAAACGGCGGTCCTCCCGGGTTGCCCTGGGTAAAGTACACAAAGGTGACCTCGGATCGGGGCAGGATGCGGACCTCCTTGCGAACGGTGACGTTTTCGCGATACTCCCCGGAGAGAAGCACGACGGTGCACCCCGGCTGCGCGGCTCGCAAGGCGCTCTCCAAGGTGGGGTAGGCCGTCCCCGGACCGGCCATCAGGCACACGGGCGTGGTCAAGAACGCCGTGACCACGAGGGAGACCACGAAGAAAGCTCCCAAGGCCCAAAGCCACACGGATTGGATCATCGCCGTTGCATTCATAGCTCGATTCGGTGCTGCAGTCGGTGACCCGAGTCACGGATACGTTAAAGACATGTGGCTATACTGCAAACGAGATGAGGATGAAAAGGAATCGATACCAAGCAGCCCACGCGCCGTTAGCGATTCTCGGTGTTCTGTTCCTTGTAGGCGGGATCCCTCTGGCACAGTCGAGTTCGGGAACCCTCTCCGATTCGCTGCGCAGCTCGTCCTTGGACGCAGCTCGCTGGGTGGTCGGGCGGGTCAACGCTCATGGGAATGTGATTCCAACGGAGCGCGGGATGCAATTCTCCTTCACCGTGCGGAACAGCGCTCCCTTCTTCGCGCTGAACCTCTGGCTGAACTGCCGCATCGAGGGGGACTTCGATGCTCGGGTGAGCTATCGCTTGGAGACGTGGCCTCCGGCCAACGGGATTCGCATGGGGCTTGGGGTCCATCCGAATCCCCTGCCCTTGGGCTCGACGACCCTTCACGGGCTCACGGGGAAGGCGAGGGGGTTGCGCACCGTCATCTCGGAGCGCGTCAGCTTGCGAAGGGGGGAGGAGACGCTCCACCCCTCGGGCGGGGAGTTTTACACCTCCGAGATCAACGGGAGGCAGGCCCGCTACATCCCCACGGCCCATCGGGAAGGGAAGCTGCGCGTCCGGCGCGAGAACTTTAACTTTACCACGGAGTACTGGGACCCCATCGGGCGGTTGTGGGTGCCCACCGGCCAGTGGAGTTCCAACCCTCAAGTCGAGGACGACGTCTGGGTGACGATCCAGCTCTGGGGCCGGGAGCGCAGCCCCGCGATCACCGTGTACTTCCAAGACTTCTCCGTGGAGGCCCAACGGTTGGGGTGTCCCTCCGGCAACTCGTAGCGAGGGCGAAGCTTACCGGGGAGAGGTCCGCTCCCTCAACGGGGGCTTCGTCGCTTTCCGAAGGATAAATGCGTGTCCACTCTATCCTAAAGCTTTGGGCTTGCTCCCTCCCGGGGAGAGGCGGATCGCCGGATTGGAGGCCCAGATTGCTGAGCATGAGGCTAAGATCCGAGCCGAGCGGGCTAAGCCCTATCCCAATGAACGAGATATTGCGCACTGGGAGAAGGAGATCGCCGGTTGGCAGGAGCAAATCCATAAACTTCGTCGGCGTCTGCCCGGCAAACGAAGGAAGAAAGGAGGAGATCGCCATGGCTAAGGCGGATTCGCTGGTGGGAAGGACCTTACAGATGGGGGATGAAGGCTTTGAGCGATACATCGACGAACTGATGGAGGAGTGCGCACGCTTCATTCAACTGGTGGCCCAACTGCGGCAGCTCCCGGAGGGAGAGTGTCCGGACCGAGACAGGCTGGAGACAGAGTTCTTCGGCTCCTTGGCACACCTTACCGAACACTCCTCTTCCCTAAGCGAGTGGGTAGATCAGCTTATCGAGAAGCTTCCCGAAGGGGACTAAACCACCGCGCCGCGACTCCACCGAGGGCTCCCCGGGCTTGCAATCCTCTTGCCCTTCGTTCGGTTTAGGAAATCCTAATCGAGTACCGACCGGGTCGCCTCCCTCGTCCCCAATCGCCGGAGATCGATGTTCCTGGACAGCATCGTTGCTTCCCTAAGCCTCTATTTCCCGTCTCGCATCCGTGCTGACACTCAAAGAGGGGTTTTCACAAATCTTTTACCTCGGCGCGGGATCGAGCCGTCCATCCCGCAGCTTGACCACGATCGATGCGGATTGGGCCGCCTCCGGGTTGTGGGTGGCCAGGACCACCGTAAGTCCCTCGCGTTTGTTCAGCTCTTGGACAAGCTGCAGGATCCCGCGACCCGTCTCGGAGTCGAGGTTCCCCGTGGGCTCGTCGGCCAACAGCAGCTCCGGCTCCGTGATCAAGGCGCGGGCGAGCGCCACCCGCTGCTGCTCTCCCCCCGAGAGCTCCGTGGGCTTGCGCCCGTGCAAGGCGCGGTCCCGAAGGCCCACCTGCGCGAGGAGCCTCTCGGCCCGGCGGCGGCGCTCCCTCGGGGACACCCCCTGAAGGAGGAGGGGCAACTCCACGTTCTCCCGCGCCGTGAGGTGCGCCAGCAGCTGGAACGTCTGGAACACGAACCCCACGTGCCGGGAGCGCCAGCGGGCCCGCTCCGCCGCGCTCATCGCCGCCAGATCCTGCCCGCGCCAGAGGACCCGGCCCTGAGTGGGGGCGTCCAGCCCGCCCATGAGGTGCAGCAGCGTCGACTTCCCGGAGCCCGACGGACCCATCACCGCGACGAAATCCCCCTCGTCGAGGGATAGAGTGACCTCCCGCAGGGCGTGCACGGGCACGCTTCCCGCGGCGTACGTCTTGGAGACCCGCTCAAGCCGCAGGAGCGCTCGCGCCATGGGCCTCCAGAGCCCCCAGCTCGACCAGGAACTCGTAGTCGTTGAAGGGCACCGCCCGATCCCGGAAGATCTGGTAGCGCTCGTGCCCCTTGCCCGCGATGAGCACGCAGTCCCCGGGGCGGGCCCGCTCTAAGGCCCGCTCGATCGCCCTCCGACGCTCGAGGATCGCTTCGTAGCGCGCTTGGGGGTGGGCTTCGAGGAGACCCCGTTCGATCTCCCTCACGATCGCCCGCGGGTCCTCACCCTTGGGGTTGTCGCTCGTGAGGATCGCATAATCGCTGAGACGCGCGGCGATCGCCCCCATGCGGGGGCGCTTCAAGCGATCGGAGTCGCCGCCGCAGCCGAAGACGACGATCACCCGCGGGTAGAACTCCCTCAGAAACCGGAGCACCCGCTCCAGCGAGTCGGGGGAGTGCGCGAAGTCGATGGCGACCGTGAACCCGCCCTTCGCGGCGTAGATCTCGAGTCGACCCGGGATGGACTCCACCCCCTCCAGCCGCTCCCGGATCCGCTCCGGGGGAAGCCCTCGAACCAGTCCGACGCCTACGGCGGCCAGAGCGTTCTCCAACATGAAGGGACCGGGCACCTTCAGGGTCAACGGGAAGGACCCCCGGGGCGTGTGGACCCGACAGCGGGTTCCCTTGGGGCTTAGTTCGATCTCGTCCGCCCAGAGGTCCGCCTTCTCGCTCCGTCCGTAGGTGATCGTCTTGGCGCGGGTGGCACGCAAGACGCGAAGGGCAGCGGGATCTTCGAGATGGACGATGGCCGCAGCGGAGGGCGCAAGCCTCCGGAAGAGCGTCAGCTTCGCGTCCAGGTACTCGTCCCGATCGCGGAAGTAATCGAGGTGATCGTGGCTGAAGCTCGTAAAGACGGCCACATCGAAGTCCACGGCGTGAACCCGCTGTTGGTGGAGGGCATGCGCCGAGACCTCGATCACGAGATTCCGTTTCCCTTGGCGTACAGCATCCAAAGCCCATCTCTGGAGGTCCTCGGGAGCGGGCGTCGTCTGCTCCAAATCCCGTTGGAGGGCGTTCGTCACGGTGCTTATGAGTTCCGTAGCCGTCTCTCCCAGCACGGCGGCGCTGAAGTGCGCCGCCGACGTCTTCCCCTTCGTCCCCGTGATCCCGACGGTGAAGAGTTTACGGGTTGGATTCTCGTAAAACTCGGAGCAGAGCTCCGCGAGGGCCCGACGACCGCTGCGGACGGTGATGTAGATCGCATTCCGGGGGAGGGGGGCGCGGGGGGGCCTCTCGGCGACGACCCCTACGGCACCGTTGGCGATCGCGTCCGGAATAAAGCGATGGCCGTCCGTCGAGCGGCCCGGAATCGCCACGAAGAGGTTCCCCGGGCGCACGCGCCGGGAATCTCCGGTGATCCCCGTGATCCAGGGGTCGCCCTCCCCGGCCCACTCGTAGGGCGGGGAGAGGGCGCTTAGCAGCTCGCTCAGGCGTATTCCGGCCATCCGCCTCGTTCGGCGCGGCGCGGGTTTATATGTCGAGGTTCGTGGTCAGCGCCGCGTTCTCCATGATGAACTCGCGCCGCGGGCCGACCTCGCTCCCCATCAAGATGGTGAAGAGCTCCTCGGCTTCGAGGGCGTCCTCGATGGTGACCTGCTTAAGCACCCGGTTCTCGGGGTTGAGGGTCGTCTCCCACAGCTCCTGCGGGTTCATCTCGCCGAGCCCCTTGAAGCGCTTCAGCTCAAATTTCCCGTCGTTCTTCGCCCGGAACTCCTCCAGCTCCTCGTCGCTGTACAAATACGTGACCTGCTTGCCCTTCTTGACTTGATAGAGCGGGGCCTGGGCGATGTAGAGGTGCCCGTTCTCGATCAGGGGCCGGAAGTTGCGGAAGAAGAACGTCAGGAGCAGCGTGCGGATGTGCGCGCCGTCGATGTCGGCGTCGGCCAGCAGGATGATCTTGTGGTAGCGGAGCTTCGAGAGGTCGAACTCCTCGCGGATCCCCGTCCCCAAGGCGGTGATGATCGAGTTCAGCTCTTTGTTGTCGAGCAGCTTGCTCAGGGGAGCCTTCTCCACGTTGAGCACCTTCCCACGCAGCGGCAAGATCGCTTGGAATTCCCGGTTTCGCCCCTGCTTGGCGCTTCCTCCGGCGGAGTCGCCCTCGACGATGAAGAGCTCGCACCGGGAGGGGTCCTTCTCGGAGCAGTCGGCGAGCTTCCCGGGGAGCGCCGAGGAGCTTAGAAGCCCCTTGCGCCGCACGAGCTGACGGGCCTTCTTGGCCGCCAGGCGGGCGTGCGCGGCCTGGAGGGCCTTCTCCAAGATGACCCGGGCCACGTTGGGGTTCTTGTTGAAGTAGAGCGTAAGCTGCTCGCGCACGACGTTGAAGGTCTTCTCCTGGATTTCGGGGTTGCCCAGCTTCGTCTTCGTCTGGCCCTCGAACTGGGGCTCGGTGAGCTTCACGGAGAGGATAGCCGTCAAGCCCTCGCGCACGTCCCGACCGTCGAGGTTCTCGACGTCCTTGGTGAGGATCTTCTTCTCGCGTCCGTATTCGTTGAGCACCCGGGTGAGGGCGGACTTAAAGCCCGTGAGGTGGGTCCCGCCCTCCTTGGTGTTGATGTTGTTGGCGAAGGCGAAGACGTTCTCGTCGAAGTCCGTGGTGTACTGCATCGCCACCTCGATGACGATGTCGCCGTTGGCCCCCTCCTCGCTCTTGAAGTAGATGATCTCGTCGTGGAGGGGCTGCTTCCCCTCGTTGAGGTGCTTTACGAACTCGACGATCCCGCCCTCGAAGTGGAACTCCTTGCGCAGCCCCGTCACCCGGTTGTCCAAGACGATCTTCAGCCCCGGGTTGAGATAGGCCAGCTCGCGCAGGCGGCGGGAGAGGCGGTTGAAGTCGTACTTGATCTCCCCAAAGATTTCGGGATCAGGACGGAACGTAATGGTGGTGCCGGTGCCCTCGGCCGGGCCGACCTCTTCGAGGTCGCTGACGCGCCGCCCTTGGGAGAAGCGCTGGCGGTAGAGTTTCCCGTTGCGACGCACTTCCGCGATGAGCTCTTCCGAGAGGGCATTGACCACGGAGACCCCCACGCCGTGGAGGCCGCCGCTCACCTTATAGGTCTTGTGGTCGAACTTCCCGCCCGCGTGGAGCTTGGTCATCACCAGCTCCAGCGTGTTGAGCCCCTCCTCGGGGTGGATGTCCACGGGGATCCCGCGTCCGTTGTCCACCACGGTGATGCTTAAGTTCGGGTGAACGATCACCTCGATCTCGGTGCAGTAGCCCGCCAAGGCCTCGTCGATCGCGTTGTCGACGACCTCCCAGATGAGGTGCATGAGGCCGTCGATCCCGGTGCCCCCGATGTACATCCCGGGGCGCTTGCGCACGGCCTCGAGGTCCTTGAGGACTTGGATGTGTTCGGCGCGGTAATCCCCGTCCCCGGCGACGGATCCCCTCCCGTCGTTCGGGGACGAATCGGTCCTCGTCTGCATGGCGGTCTTCTCTCTCTCTAACATCCTCACACCCCCGTAAAAGTGCGCTTTGATTGTAGCATAAATCGCTTCCCATCGCAAAAGACACGCGTCTTCTCCAAGGGTTTGCCCAAAGGATTGGAGTTCCTTATCATCCGTATGGAGAAAAGGAGGTTTCTACTATGCTTCTGGCGCTGAAGGTGGGCAACACGACGATCGCCGTGGGGGTCTTCCGGGGACAAGAACTGAAGGCGGAATGGCACCTGGCCACTCGCCCGGAAGAGACGCCCGACGAGCTGGGCTTGAGCCTCCTCCGGCTGCTGGAGTCGGCTTCCCTTAAGCCCACCGACATCGAGGGCGTGGTGGTCAGCTCCGTGGTCCCTCCCCTGAACTGGGCCCTCACGGAGGCGGTCCGGCGCTACTTCGACCAAGAGGCCCACTTCCTCGACCACCGCTGGGGGGTGGTCCCCCTCGACGTCCGGGAGCCCGAACGGGTGGGGACGGATCGCATCGCGGACTGTCTGGCCGCCCATCGTCTCTACGGCGGACCGGCGCTGGTCATCGACTTCGGGACGGCGACCACCTTCAACCTCCTCTCCTCCGAGGGGAGGTTCTTGGGCGGGGCGATCGCGCCGACGATGGAGCTGGCCGCCGAGACCCTCGTCAAGCGGACGGCGCAGCTCTTCAAGGTCGAGTTGGTCCCGCCCCCCTCGGTGGTGGGCAAGGACACCGTGGAGCACCTCCAGGCGGGGATCGTGTGGGGGTTCTTCGACTTGATCGAGGGGCTCATCCGGCGGTTCCACCGCGCCTACGGGGAGATCGAACCCGGGAAACCCCTTAAGGTGATCGCCACCGGGGGGCGGGGGCGCTTCTTCCACGAACACCTGGAGACCATCGAGGTCTACGACCCCCACCTCACGCTCCAGGGCCTGCGGATCGCGTGGGAGGAGCGCCATCCGCCGTGCCGTTGACGGATCGTAGGCTTTATGGTAGAGTGAGCCCGAACCGAGACGTCAACGAGCGAGAGGCACCCGAACCGAAACGGGACGGAGGGGATACACATGTGGACGCCGACGCTGCTGATTGCCGGCTGGCCGGGCCCTGGGGAGCTGTTGATCATCTTCGCCATCGTGCTCCTGCTCTTCGGCGGCAGCAAACTGCCCCAAGTCGCCCGCTCCATGGGCCAGGCGATGCGGGCTTTCAAGGAGGAGGCTCACAAGCTCAAGAGCGAGATCGAGCTGGAAGCCGAGTCCGAGCCCCAAAAGACCCAAACGTCGAAGGAGAAACCGCAGGACCAGGCCGCGGCTCAGGGCCACAGCTCGGCCGATCCGAAGCCGACGGAGACCGTAGAGTCAAAGAGCTCTCCCTGAGGAAGCTCCGGCGGGTTCCGCGGGGTCCGACCCCTTCCGACCCCTGGAGGGGGAGGGGTGTGTTCTGCGTTCGAGCGGGTTCGAGCTCCGAGACCGGACCGCGATCTCCGATCGCGGGGGCCGATCGAGACTCAGCCCCAGACAGAGACGCCTTGCAGACGAGGAGGCAATGAGGAGACCTTGAAGCTGCTGGAATATCAAGGGAAACGGCTCTTTGAGCGGGTCGGTTTGCCCGTGCCGCCGGGGGAGCTGGCGGAGTCCCCCGAGCAGGCGGAGGAGGTCGCGAAGAGGCTGGGAGCCCCCGTGGTGGTGAAGGCCCAGGTGGCCGCCGGAGGCCGCGGGAAGGCCGGCGGCGTCAAGCTCGCCCAAAGCCCCGAGGAGGCAGGACAAAAAGCCGAGGAGATCCTGCGGCTTACGATCCAAGGCGAGCCCGTCCGCAGGCTCCTGATCACCCAGGCCGTCGAGATCGAGCGGGAGTACTACCTCGGGATCACGTTGGACCGCTCGCAACGGCGGCCCGTGCTGATCTTCTCCCCCCAGGGCGGCGTGGACATCGAGGAGGTCGCCCGCACCTCGCCGGAGAGCATCCACAAGACCCCCATCTCGCCCCTGGAGGGGCTCCACCCCTATCAGGTCCGCTCCCTCCTCTTTGCGTCGGGCGTGCCTCCCGGAGAGATCCGTCCCTTAAGCGACGTGGTGGCCAAGCTCTATCGGGCGTTCACGGAGTTCCGCGCCCATCTGGTGGAGATCAACCCCTTGGCCGTCACCCCCTCGGGCGAGCTCTGGGCCCTGGACTCCAAGTTCATCCTGGACGACGACGACCTCCCCCAAGAGCTGCCCGAAGGGATCGAGGAGGTGCTCGACCCTCTCGAGCGCGAGGCGCAGAAATACGACCTGCAGTACGTCAAGCTCGACGGGGAGGTAGGCATCATCGGCAACGGCGCGGGCTTGGTGATGGCCACCCTCGACCTGGTGCAGCTCGTGGGGGGCCGACCTGCCAACTTCCTGGACATCGGGGGCGGGGCCTCCGCGGAGCAGATGCAGAAGGCCCTGGAGCTGGTCGTAAGCGATCCCGACGTCAAGGGGGTCTTCATCAACATCTTCGGCGGGATCACCCGCTGCGACGTCGTGGCCCAGGGGATCTTGGCCGCCCGGGAGAAGCTCGACGTCTCCGTGCCCCTGGTCGTGCGCCTGGTGGGCACCAACGAGGAGGCGGGCCGCCGCCGGTGCGAGGCGGCGGGCGTGGTCCCCGTCGCCTCCATGGAGGAGGGGGCCGAGCGGATCGTCCAGCTCATCCGGGCTTGAGGCCCGGCCCGTTCCGGTGGGGTCGGAGCCGGAACCCGAAGGAAATCGATACGGAACCTCAATGAGGAGGGAAGCTCTATGAGAGCGATGCGCGCGGGAGCACTCCTGCTGCTCCTGATGGGACTGGGCACCTTGACCCTCTCGGCCGCTGCCGATCGCCCCCCGGATCGGTTCCTGCCCTTCAAAGACCTGCGCGTAGGCATGGAAGGGATCGGTCGGACGACCGTGGGAGGCGATCGGGTGCGTCTCTTCCAGGTCCGCATCGTGGGCTTGGTGGACAACCCGGGGGAGCTCAACGATTACATCCTCGTGCGCGCCAGCGGGGACCTGATCCGGGAGGCCGGCGGCTACGCGCAGGGGATGAGCGGAAGCCCCATCTACATCGACAACCGCCTGATCGGCGGCTTCTTCGCTGCGTTCCTGTACGACGAGAGCCCCAACCCCATCGGGCTGGTCCGCCCCATCGAGACGATGCTCCGGCTGGTGGACCCCATCCGGCAGGCCGCGGAGACGGCCCGGCTCCCTACCGAAGAGGGATTAGAGTATGTGGAGATCGACGGGCAGCGGCGAAGGGTGGAGTTCGTCTCCCGACCTCCGAGCCTTGCGGAGCGCCGAGAGAACCCCGAGGTGATCTACGCAGTGCCCTTGGGGACGCCCCTGTGGGTGAGCGGGCTTACGGGGCGGGCGTTGAAATCGCTGCGGCAAGGGGTAGAAGCCAACCTCCTACAGCGGTATGCGGGCGCGCTCCTGCCCTTGGAGCCCGCCCTGCGCGCTTCGGAGCCGGGCGCGGGCGCGGAACTCCGCTTCCTCGATGAGATGCAGCGAGGCCTGGAGGAACGCTACGGATCGCCTATCTATCCCTTTGCGGCCACGACGGGGGCACCGGGCGAACTCCCCGGGGAGCTCGCCCCGGGTCGTCCCATGGCCGCCTTGCTCACCAACGGCGACATCACCCTAGGGGGCGTGTGCACCACGACGTACCTCGATCCGGAGACCGATGTGCTGCTGGCCTGCGGCCACCAACTCTTCCTCACGGGATCCGCAAGCCTCTTCCTGGCCAAGGCCCGGGTGATCGACACCGTCAACAGCGGACCGATCTCCTTCGTCCTCCCCCAAGTCGACCGCGATGAGATCCTGGGGACCGTCCTCCAGGACCGCATCCAGGCCATCGGGGCCTCCCTGGCCGCCCGACCGCGGACCATCAAGCTCACCGCCCGCATCCAAGACGTCTCCACCGACACGGTACAGGACCTCAGCGTAAACCTGGCCGATGCCCCCAACTTCGTCGCCTTTCTGGTCTTCTCCTCCCTGCTCCAGGGGGTCGACTCCGCCATCAACCGCATCGGACCGGGCACGATGCGCGTAGAGTACACCATCCGCGGGGCCAACCTCCCCCGCCGGCTGTTGCGCTCGGACGTCTTTACCAGCTTCAGCGACGTCGCCCTCTTCGGCCCCCTCCAAGTGGCCCAGGTCGTCTTCCTCCTCCAACAAAACCCCTTCCAGGATCCCCAACTGGAGTGGATCGACGTGGACATCGTCATCACAGAGCCGGTCCGACTCCTGCAGATCGTCGACCTGGAGACCGACAAGGAGACGTACGCTCCCGGTGAGACGGTGGAGTACACCATCCGCCTCCGGCCGTACCGAGGGGAGGAGCGCACGATCTCGGGCACGTTCTCCCTGCCCGAGGACCTCTCCGCCCGGCGACTGACGCTCTACGTCTACGGCGGCCCCCGCCGACAGCAGCAGAACAATCAGGCCCAGAACGTCCAATACGAAAGCCTCCCGGAACTCCTCGAAGCGATCGAAGAGCTTACCACCAACGACCAGATCACCTTCCAAGTCCTCGGACTGCCCCGCCCCCCGGACGCGGACGACGAGGAGGCCCAAGCCGACGACCCTACGCAGGAGATCCACAAGCTCCGGGACTGGGTGGTCACCGGCGAGGTCCGCACCTCCATCCGCATCGAGAAGCCCGCGCCGACCCCGCCGGAGGACCCTGCCCCTGCTCCTGCCCCGGAACCCGACCCTACCCCTGACCCCGAGGCCCCCGAAGCGCCGAGCGAGGGGGCTCCGGAACCCGAAGAAGGGGAACCGGACGGCGACGAGGCTCCGGGCGAAGAGGACCCCGAGGACGAAAACGAAACCGAAAACGAGGACGACGAGAGCGACGATACGGCCCCGCTAAACTAAGCAGTCGACTGCTGCTTCACGGTTCAGGGGACCGGCCGGGGGGGATGTGGACGGCGGAGGAGATCGCGGCGGTCGTGGGCGGTCGGGTCCTCCGATCGGATCCGACGAAGCCGATCCGAGGGGTTTCGGTGGACAGCCGCACCGTGCGCCCCGGGGATCTCTTCGTCGCGCTGCCGGGCACCCGGACCGATGGACACCTCTACCTCTCCGAGGCCTTCGCTCGGGGAGCCCACGGGGCTTTGATCGCTGCCGACAAACTCATCCATCTCCCGGAGATCGCGGAGGAAGGCGGCAGGGCTACCAACTGCATCGCGGTCCCCGACCCCCTGACGGCCCTGCAGGAGCTGGCTCGGGCCCACCGGCAACGGTTTGGGATTCCGGTGGTCGGCATAACGGGCAGCTCGGGGAAGACGACCACCAAGGAGCTGTTGGCCGCCCTTTTGAGCGAACGCTATCGGACCTACTGGTCCCCGGGGAACTACAACTCGGAGATCGGCCTGCCCCTGGCCCTGTTGGAGATGCCCGCGGAGGCGGAGGTCGGCGTCTTCGAGCTGGCCTTGCAGCGTCCGGGGGATATCGCCCTCCTTGCGGGGATTCTCCGGCCCACCATCGGGTTGCTTACGGCCATCGGAGACGCCCACTTGGGGTTCTTCCGCGATCGGGAGGAGCTGGCCCGTGCCAAGTGGGCGTTGGTCGAGTCCCTCCCCGAAGACGCGTGGGCCGTCCTCAACCTGGACACCCCCTTCGTGGCCGACTGGATCGGATCGCTGACTTGCCGAACGGTGGGCTTTGGAATCGACCACCCGGACGCGACGGTGCGGGCCGTCGGCATCGAGGACACCTCCTGCGAGGGTCTGTCGTTCGAGATCGTGACCCCCACGGAACGGTTCCCCATCCGCACCCCCCTGTTGGGACGGCTTAACGTCTACAACGTCTTGGGGGCGGTGGCCACGGCGCGGGAGCTCGGGGTCCCCGTCTCCCGGATTCAACGGGCCTTGGCCCACGCCCGCCCCGTTCCCCACCGCTTGGAGCTCAAGCGCTCGAGACGGTATGGGCTCCTCCTGGACGACACGTACAACGCGAATCCCACGTCCGTGCGGGCCGCGCTGCAGACGCTGATCCGTCTGCGCGTCCCCGACCACCGCAAGGTCGTCATTCTGGGAGACATGCGGGAGCTTGGCCCCCACGCCGTGGAGCTCCACCGCGAGCTGGCGGCTCCTCTCGCCGCGACCGACGAGATCGACCGCGTCTTCACGATCGGACCGCTCGCCGAGGAGACGGCGCGGGCCCTGGCCGACCGGGGCGGGAGCTGGGCCGACCGCGTGGAGAGCGCCTCCACCTTGGAAGAGCTCTACGCTCAAGTGCGAGCTCGCCTCCGCTCCCGGCGAAACCTCATCCTGATCAAGGGATCGCGGGCCCTACGGCTCGAGCGGTTGGTGGCGAAGATGCTACCGTAGCCTCTTTACCGGCCGACGATTTCGAGCCGTAGCCCGTTAGGGGGAGGACTCCGGCGGCGAGATCACCGAAAAGAAGACGATCAGGTCGTTGTTGTTCGGGTCGAGCTCCCGGTCTTCGAGGGCGATCACCCGCACGCGGAGGGCGTAGACTCCCTCCTGCAGGCCGAGGGCCTCGGTGTCGAGGAGGGCTTGGACCTGAAGCGTGTTCCCCAAACGGAGTCGGGGGAAGGTCCGCTCGGCGAACGTCTGGAAGGGGATCGTTCCCCCTTCGGGGGAGGCCGGGGCCTCAGGGCGCAGGGCAAACTCCACGCGGAAGGCCCCAGCATCCCGGGTGCCTCGATTCTCCACCGTAGCCCGCACGAGGGCCGTCCCCCCTTCCGGAAGGGGGGAGCTGGGGGTCAGGCGCACGGCGCTGGGGTGGAGTTCCGGTCGGAGCTCTGCCTCCTCCGGTCCGGGCAGCGGCTCCTCCACCACGGCAAAGGCAAGGCGCAGCTCGTTGTCGGCTTCCCCGCCGCCTGCCTCCTCCGGGATCTCGTCGTCGGGATCGACCCGGATCACGAGCTCATAGGATCCGAAGGCCAGCCCCTCTACCGCAAACTGGGCGAAGAGCTCGACGCCGGCACGGCCCTCCAGCCGCAGGTCTCGACAGCGATCCTCCCCCGGCTGGACGGTCCCTACCGGTCCGCAGGTAAATCCCCTCAGGTCCCGGGCATCCCGCACTTCCCCGGTCGCCAGCTCCCGCACCCGCAGCGCGACGTCCACGCCCTCGAGGGCCGTAGGCCCCTCGTTGCGCACCCGGAAGGTCACCGTCACGACCTGCCCGGGGAGGAGACGGCTGGGGGCGAGGGAGCCCGCTTCGAGGGTCAGGTTGCTCGGAGGCGCGCGGAGCGTGAAATCGAAGAGGAGCACGTTGTCCGACTCGTCGGCTTCGGTGTCGATGTCGTCTTCGGGATCGACGAAGATCCGCATCTGATACTCCCCGGGCTCGATGAAGGCCGTAGCGATCTGAACCGTCACCGTCCGACGGGTATTGCCCGGCAACCCGTCCCCCAAGGCGCAGCGGGGGATCCCCTGAGGGCCGGTGAGGATGACCAGGCCGGGGCAGCGGATCGCTGGGGGAATGAGCTCCGTGAAGTCGCTCCGCCCCAACGCCAGGTCCGCCCGGCTGCGGATCCCCAGGCTGATCGGAATCGGCGCCGCGATCCCCGCCTGCCGGTCGTTCTCCACCACAAACTCCACGGTGAGCAAGTCCCCCTGTCGGGGCGCGGCCGGGTCCAGGCGGACGTCGGCCAGGATCGAGAGGTTCGGCTTCCGGGGGAGAACGATCAAGAACCCCTCGCCCTCGTTGTTGTTCTCGGTGCGCTCTTGGACCACGTTGTCCGGGTCCGCTACGGCCCGCAACACGTAGGAGGCCGGGCTGAGGAACGAGGTGTCCAAGCGCGCTCGGACTTCGAAGGAATCCCCCGCTTCGCCTACGGGAGCAAGCGGAGGGACGACACAACGCGAGGGGTCTCCGCTCTTGGGCGCGTTCACGCAGACGATCTCCTCGGCCGAGAGATCCCGGACCTCCCCGGTGTCCTCCCGCAGCACCTGGAACTTCACATCGAAGGCGACCGGGACCGCCCCCGTCTCGTTGTTCGTCACCACCGCTCGGATCGAGACGACCCCGCCCTGCTCGATCTCCCCCGGCTGGACCGTGAAGGGAGAGGTGATTTGAAGATCCGGGAGGTTCTGGGCCTCGCCCCCCGGGCTGCCCGGGAGAAGCGCTCCCAGCCCCCCGGCCGCCAACGCAAGCAGAAGCCCTCGCCACACCCCGACGCTGCGCACCTTCCCATACCTGCACCTGCGCCCGCGCCCGCGTTCCGTCTCCCCCCGCTTCATGATCGCCTGCTTCTCCTCCTCGTTCTTAGTCGATCGCCAGCCGATAGAGTCCGCTGCCCCCGCCGAAGAAGACGAGGACCCCATCGATGCCTAACGAGCCCACGATGGGGTCGAGGACGAACTCGGCCCGGATCGGCCCCCGCGTCGTCAAGGGGTCCCGGACCAGGGCACAGGTGTCCCAGCGGACTATGTAGAGCTTCGCGTCGTCGGATCCGACCAGTACGGTCCCCCGATTCGGCAGCTCGCCGGCGTCGCCCCCGTCGTCCACAGCCAGGGCTCGGACGGCTCCACCAATCGTCCCCTCCAAGGCGCAACGGACGAAGCGCCCGTTGAGGTCCACGGAGTAGAGGGTTCCGCTCTGCGTCCCCACGAAGGCCGTCTGTCGGCCGCGGTCCACGGCCAAGGCGGTGATCGGCTCCTCCAACCGCAGGGGGGAGCCCGATACATCCCGGCCGGCGAGGTTGAGGATGTGAAACCGCCCGTTTTCCAGTCCGATCAGCACCCGATCGGTGGTGGTGGTCGTAAGCTGCACCACTCCGATGGCCAACGTCCGCACCGCGTCGCTGCCCCGGAAGAACTCCACCGCGCTCTCGTCGCAGCGGCGCTCCGACATCCGGTAGACCGTTCCGTCCTCGGTCCCGAAGTAGAGGTTCCCCTTGAAGATCGTCAGGGCGGTGATGGCCGCGTTGCCCCGCACGCAGAGGCGGGATACGGCGCTGGTGACGATGCGATTGGCGTTCTTGCGGACCTCGACGCGGAAGAGGTTCCCATCCGCCGTCCCCACGAAGACTTGGCCGACGCCCGTCCCGGCGAGCCGGGAGGCCAACGTGGTCAGGGCTCGACCGGAGATGGATCGGGCCGTGGCGAGCAGGATCTCGGGGGAGTCCACGTTCACGAGGAAGAGCTGTCCGTTCTCCAGCCCGACATAGAGGAGCTTGACCCGCTGGTCCAGCACAAAGGAGGTGATCCGCGCCGGGAGGGTGAGGGGCGACCCTTGGATCTCCGGGCAGACCGACCCCGGCTCCGCCCGATCCACGTCGCTCTTGCGGAGGGCGTGCAGGGTGGTCCGCCCCGAGGCGTCCGTCACGCCCACATAGAGGACGGTTACGTTGCCCCCCTCCACGGAGGTCCCCACCCCGCGCCCTAGGGTCATGACCTCGCCTTCGAGCTGGCAGACCGGTGGGTTGGTCCCCCCCGCGCCGGGAAGGCTGCCCACCACGCGCAGGAAGGCCATCAAGGCGTTGTTCGTCTCGTCCAGCTCCGTCCCTTGCTGGGGGAGGACCCGCACCCGGAAGAGATAGCGTCCCGGCTCCAGCACGCCGGTGTCGATCTCGTCGGACACCTCCAGGATCCGGCCCTCGCTGAGGGGTCGGGTCTGCGCCGAAGAGAGGCTCTTGCGTCCCGCAGCGAAGCCGAAGCGGGTGAACTCGTCCTCGTCGCAGAAGGTGGCGTTGGCCGGGGGCAGACAGTACTCGAAGATCACGTCTAGGGGCGGGTTGGCGGGCCGCCCGGTGTTCTCGATTTGGACGCGCACCGTCACCCGCGTCCCCACCGCCACGGGGGAAGGCGGGCTAAAGACCATCGAGATGGGGTGGAACTCCGGCTCCGGGATCCCGATCACCAAGAGCGCTTCCCGCACGTCATCCTCGAGGCTCGACTGGGCGATCCCCACCGGCGTGATCTCCACCCGGACCAGATACCGACCCGGCTCCAGGGTGGCCACGGGGAAGAAGCACGTAGTCAAGCGTGTCTCCCGCACCCGCAGGGGGGACTCCTCGCTAAAGGCGTAAGAGGTCCCCGTACAGGTCGAAATCGGCGTGAACTCCGAGGCGAGTTCGCTTCGGTACGCCATGCTCACCGTGAACGCGCCCGACGTGATGTCCGCGGTTCCGTCGTTGACGATCGCCGCTTCGATCTGGACGAGCTGGGTCTGTCGAGGATCCTCGATGAAAAAGCTCGGCGAGAACGAGATATTCTGGATGCGCAAGTTCGGCACGCCCGGGCCCGTCTGACTCCGACCGGCCTCCGGCGCTCCCCCTCCCCACAGCACCAGGGAGATCAGGGCCGCCGCCAGGACAGCCCGCGTCACCGTCCTTCCCCTCTCCCGCCCGCCGGCCTCTCGTCCGCCTCGGTCACCTCTGCGCTTCACCCTTCTCCTCTCCCTCCCACGCTCCGCTCCGGCCGGAACGCGCTGCGGATCTTCGCCTCTTGAAGGATCTTACCCGATCGACAAAAAGCCTGTCAAAAGCTCCCTACGTCTACCCCTCGCTCCCGTGAAACGTTTCACGGGGGTCAACGGTAGAATGGGTCGACGGGCCGGCGAGGGAGCCCCAAGGAGCTCGAGAACGAGGCGGCGATTGCTCCGGGGCAGAGCAGCGGCCTATAATGGCTAAGGGCCTACGGGACTCACTCACTCGTGGAGCTGAAGGCACGTGGACGGGATCCGATGGTGAGCCCTCCCACGGGACCGGGCCAAGGGAAGCGCAAGAGGAAAGGAGCGAAGATGAAGCGCACACGACCCCGGAACGGGAACGCCAGGTCGAGGCCACGTCGAACGGGAAGCCTGCTGTTGGGCATGACGGCGCTGGGCCTGGGGATTGCGATGGCTGCTCTGGGAGCTTTGTCACAGCCTCCGGAACCACGAGAAGAGCTCGCTCAGCTGCTGCTCACCCAAGAGGAGCTCATCGAGGTCCTGGAGGACACCGGCTGGGTGATCAAGACGGTCGACCGCTTGAGTCCGGAGCCGGAGGGCGGGGTCTCCGCGGTGGCCACCTACGCGAACCCGAACCGGTTCCTGTCGCTGGTCATCGGGCTCATCCGCTTCGAGACGCCGGAACTACTAGATACGTTCGTAGCCGCTATCCTCGAGGCTCCCCAGCTCCAAGCCCCCCCGCGGGACCTGCGGGCCGAGGCCGAGGAGACCCCGGAGCTCCTCCCGGAGCCGATCCTGCAGGAGACCCAGCGGGCGATCCTGCTCTACTTGGAGCGGGATCAACAGCAGGTCCTCCTGCAGAGGAACGAGTTGCTCCTCTTCGTGCGGCTCGCTCAGCAGCCTCAAGGGACGCTCACGACCGAGGAGCGCACCGATCAGCTCCTGCGGGTTGGGGCCCGTCAACTCCAGAAGGTCCTCGACTTCTGCGCCGAGCGCACGGCCCAGGTCGACGCCGGCGAACTCCCTTCCGACGCCGTCCCCGCGTACTGCGTGCCCTTGGAGGAGGAGACCCCTTGAACGAGACCGTCTCGAAGGTGATCCTCAATACCGATTCGCTCTTGTCTCGGCGAGCCGACGTGTGCTAGGATGCCTTGTCCCCGACACAGGGGACAGGCAGGTACGATCAGGGGGGGAGCATAAGGAGGTCGCGGATGAGGCATCAGAGGACGTGGGCGTACGGGGGGGTCGCAGGGCTGGCGATCACGATCTTAGTCATCGGGCTGGGAAGCCTTCCGGGTCCGGGAAGCGAGGAGGGTCGAGACCGACCGGAGCTCCACCCCACTACGCTGATCCTAGAGCCCGCCTCGCCCGTGCCCCAAGGGACACCGGTCCGTCTGATCGCGAAGCTGGAGAACACCGGAGCGCGGGCGGCTTCGGCGTTCCGGGTGGAGTTCTTCCTGCGCCCCCGCGTCGAGCCGCCGGCGGGGGAAGGGGAGGAGGAAGGATCCGGCAGCTGGACCAGCTTCGCCCTGGTGGAGCTCGACGGGCTGGCCCCGGAAGAACAAGAGATTGAAGTTCAAGGGCTGTTGGACACCTCCGATCGCGGACGGATCCCCGAGCCCGGCATCTACGAGATCCGAGTGCTGGTAGATTCCAACGACCAGATCCCGGAGCTCGACGAGACGAACAACGAGCTGATCACCACCCTGCGGGTGATCCCCTCCAAGCTGGGCCAACCCGATCTCCGCCCGACCCGACTCGTCTTCAAACCCCCTTCCCCCGTAACCCCGCAGGATACGGTACTCTTGCAGGCGCGGATCGAGAACACCGGGGACGCCGATGCGCCCCCCTTCGACGTGGCGTTCGCCTATTGTCTCCTGCCGGAGGGGCGGACGACCTGTCCCACCGAGTTCGTCGAGCTCGCCCGCCCGACGCTCGCCGGCGGCCTCCCCCGCGGCGCCGCTCAGGACATCGCGGTAGACTTCCCCATCCCCGAGCTGGGGCTTGCCCCGGGACAGTACCTCGTTCGGGTGACGGTGGACCCGACGGACCCGGAGCGCCCCTCCGGCCGCATCGACGAGCAGGACGAAGCGAATAACGTGCTGTTCGCTTCCCTCTTCCTCCAGGGGCCGGAGCTCTTCCCCACCACTCTGCGCTTTGCCCCCACGGTGCCGAGCGTAGGGGAACGGATCCGGGTATCGGTGGCCGTGGAGAACGCGGGGCTGGGTCCGGCTCAAGACGTAGAAGTCGCTTTCTTCCTCGACGGACTGCAGTTCGCCCGCCCCACGGTGACGATCCCCCAAGGGGCTGAGGTGACGGTGGAAGGCGTCCTGGACACCGACGCTTGGGGAATCGAGGTCGGCGTTCACCTGCTGCGGGTCGTCGTCGACCCTGACAACCGAATCGCAGAACGGGACGAGACGAACAACGAGATCCGTTCGGCGCTCACCCTCCAGCCGCGGGTCCCCCGTCGAGCGGAGCTCCACCCCAAGAAGTTGATCTTAGAGCCTAGCTCGCCTGTGGAGATCCGCCCGCAGCGCCGATTGAACGTCCTGACCGAAGTGGTCAACACGGGAGACGTCGCCGCGGAGGACTTCGAGATCGCTTTCTTCTATCGGGCCGCCGGACGCCTGCGCTGGGTCCCCATCCCCTGTGCGACGCGCTGCACCATCTCGGAGCTGGCGCCCGGCTCCGGCGCCACGGCCCAAGGCAGCCTCCCCCTCTCCGACCTCGCCCCGGGCAACTACGAGATCCGGGTCCTGGTCGACCCCGACGGGCGGGTGCCCGAACAAGACGACACGAACAACGAGATGCGCAGCGCCTTCACCCTGTTGGCCCCCCGCCTGCCCGACCTGTTCGTAGACCCCACCCGCGTGCGGGTCGAGCCGGGACTGCAGGTCCCCCGGGGCACTGCCCTGACCCTTACGTTCTCCGTGGAGAACGTCGGGGAGCGAGACGCCGAGGACTTCGTCGTCGAGGTCGCCCTGCGCCGCCTGGAACAGTTCAACCCGGGCGCGGCGGAGGTCGCCTTCGGAGAGACGATCCCGGCAGCTCGCTTCGAGCTGGAGTCCCTGGCGATCGGTCAACGCCGCGAGTTCCAGGCGCTCCTACCCACCGCGCCCTTGCGACCGGGTCTGTACGAGCTGAGCATCGTCGCAGACCCCGAAGACCGCGTCGAGGAGCTGGATGAGACGAATAACGCCTTCCGCACGGGGACCAACCCGCAGGTGGGAGCCCCCCTCTTCGTGCGCGGGCCGGACTTGGTGATCCTCAGCCTCCGCTACGCCGACCCACGGATCTCCCCCCTCGCTCCCGTCGTCAACCGCGGGGAGCCGGTCGAGGTCATCGCACAGGTCTTCAACATCGGGATCGCCGCAGCCGGGGCGTTTGACGTGGAGTTCTGCTGGCGCCCGGTGGGGAGCGCCCGTTGCACCGCCTTCGGCCCACGAGTCCCCTTCCCAGGCCTGGCAGCGGATCCTCAGGTGTTCGTGGAAGCCCGCGCCGTGCTGGATACCTCCGCCCTGCCTCCGGGGAACGTCGAGATCGTGGCCGTGGTCGACCCCCCCGAGGCCAACCGCCCCTTCGGACGGGTCGCCGAGGAAGTGGAGGAGAACAACACCTCGGTCCTGCCGCTCGGGGTGCTCCCGCAGCCGGACCTCCGCGTCGAACGCGTGGTCCTCTCCCCCACCCCGCCCGTCGCCGTCGGGACGGAGCTCACCCTCTTCGCCGACGTGCGCAACGAGGGGGAGGGGCCTCCGGCGCGTCCCCTGACGGTGGAGTTTGCCCTCCGACCGCTTCCCCCGGAGACCGACCGGGACGGGGGCGAGGGCGAGGGCGAGGGGCCGCCCCCCGAGTTCGAGCCGTTCGCCCGCGTGACGCTCCCGGAGATCGCCCCGGGAGACCAGGCCGCTGCCAAGGTCGAACTGGGCACCGCTTCGCTCGCACCCGGCCGCTACGAGCTGCGCGTCGTCGTCGACCCCGACGACGAAATCCCGGAACGGGACGAGACCAACAACGCCTTCGTGCTCTCCTTCGACCTCCTCGGCGAGGGCCGCGTCGCCGTCGGGGAAGGCCCCGATCTCGTCGTAGCCCGCTTGCGCCTGATCCCTCAAGAGGCGCGCGTAGGCGAGATCGTCACCGTACGAGCGACGATCCGGAACCAGGGCCCCCGGGACGCCGGGGCTTTCCGGGTGGTGTTCTTCTACCGTCGAGAAGGTGGGGACCGACAGGTCAACTTCGCCAACTTCCGCCTAGACGGTTTGGCCGCGGGTGCCGAGCGGACCCTCCGCGCCGAGCTCGATACGTCCATCATCTGGCGCGGACGCTTCGAGATCCTGGTGGTCGTGGACATCAACGACGAGGTCCCCGAGTCGAACGAGGAGAACAACGAGGCCCGCAGCACCCTGCGCGTGCAGTAGCCGTAGAAGATGTGCCCTCTCCCTAGAAGGGGGGGATGGATCATGCGCATGCGAGGGAAATGGCGTGTGCGACCGCTGGGGAGAGGTATTGGGCTCGTCTTGCTCCTGTTGCTGGGAGGGCTTAGCCTCGTCCCCCTTCCGCCGTCGGCGCTGGAGCCTTCCTCGGAATCGGCGTCCCCCGAGGAGACGGTCCCTTCCTACCCGGGAGCTCGACTCGAGTTCGAGGTCCTCCTCACGAGAGAGGATTTCCTTGGAGGCATCGAACGGGTCTTGAACGTGCTTCTGGAGCTCACCCGCGAGCTCCCCCCGCTGCAGGAGCTGCTCCCCCGCCTTGAAGGCGCCTACGCAAAAGGCGGCCAAGAGCTGGAGGTCCTCCTCTCGATCTATTACGAGCTAGGCCGGGTTGCCGGGGAGATCTCGACCGAGCTCGCCCGCCGGTTGGTGGCAGCTACCGAGGTCTTCCGGGCGACCCTCTCCACCCTACCGTCCTCCCCCGCCGAGGTCGTCGCCTTCTACGATCGACACTTCGCGCAAGCCGGTTGGCGGCGCAACCTATGGGTTCGCACCGAGGAGGAGATCCCCATCGGCCTCCGGCTGTACAGCCGGAGCCAGGCGGGAAGTCTGAGCGAGACGGCCCTCTTGGCCCTCTTCCCGGCTTTGGACCTAGCCCCGGACCCGTCGACGACCGCCCTGCTCGTGCTCTACGCCCGGTTCCGCTAAGCGACTTGCGCTACCGCGACATCGCCGGAAGGCACCCCCTCCCCTCCCCCACGGGAGCGGGACGATCTCTACGGGGGTACTCCCTCGGGCTTCAGTCGTGGAAGGTGAGCCCGCCGGAGACGCTGAGGACCTGTCCTGTGATGTAGTTGCTCGCGTCGTCGGCGAAGAAGAGCACCGCGTTGGCCACGTCCTCAGGCCGGGCCAGCCCGAAGGGGATCGATTTCTCAATCGCCCCCAGTATCTTGCCCCCGAACTCCGTCTGCTTGAGCTCCTCCAAGAGGGGCGTGTCCGTCAGGCCGGGGCTTACGACGTTCACCCGGATCTGGTAGCGGGCGAACTCGCGGGCCCAGGTCTTGCTCATCGCAATGAGTCCCCCCTTACAGCCGGAGTAGACCGCCTCCCCCGTGCTGCCCACCCGTCCGGCGTCGGAGGCGATGTTGATGATCTTCCCCGTCCTGCGCTCGGCCATGTGCTCGGCCACGGCCCGGGTGACGTGGATGGGGCCCTTGAAGTTGATCGCGATGATCCGCTCCCACGTCTCCGGGCGGTTCTGCAGGAAGGGCTCCAGCTTGTCCCACCCGGCGTTGTTCACCAGGATGTCGATTTGCCCGAAGTATCGAATGACGTCGTCGACCATGCGGCGCACCTCGGCGTAGTCCGTGATGTCGGCGATGACCGCGAAGCCCTCCCCCGTGAGCTCGGCCATTTGCCGCACCGTCTCCTCGGCCCGTTCCCGGTCGATGTCGTTTACGGCGACGTTCGCGCCGTTCTCCGCCAGCGCAAGGGCGATCGCCCGCCCGATCCCGCTGCCCGCTCCCGTGACCAACGCGACCTTCCCTTGTAGATCGGCCTTCATGCTCCCCCTCCCTCTCCTCGTGGATGTTCTGTCCTCGCCGTGCGCTTCAGGGTACGCCGGTCGGCAGCCGACCGTCAACGCTTAGAGGGTAAACCGCAGGATGGCCCCGACGCCGTGCTCCGAGAAGCCCTCGTGCTCGGTGAAGACGTGTTCCACTTCCGCGTTCTGGGCGATCGCCTCCTCGACCATCTCGTCCACGAGGTCCTCCACGGGCTCCATCGCCCCGCCGCAGAGGGGGCACTTCTCCAGATACGTGGACAGGTAATGGTCTTGAGGGCAAAGCCTCCCCTCGGCGCGGAAGTCGTGCCGGACGACGAGGGTGTGGACCTGGCCGAGCATGAGGGCCTCCAGCACGGGCTCCAGGCCCAGCGCGCCCTTCCCGCCGGGGCGACAGAGCTCCAGCAGGCGTTCGATCAGTTCCTCCTCGCAGCGGCGCTCCCAGCGGGCGGCCACCTCGAGCGCCCGCTCCTTGAGCTGCGCCTCGTTCCACTCGGGTCGGGCGTGGAACTCCCCGGCCACCCGCCCCTGGAGGTAGCTGTGCAGGTGGTCTCTCAGCCACGGCAGGACCTTGTCCTCCGGCCCGCCCAGGAGGAGCCGGTCGAACCCCGTCTCCTGATAGAACCGGAACGTGAGGTCCGCCACCCGCTTGAGGTGCCGATGGACGTGGTCCTCGATGTGCCGCTGGATGCGCTGATCCCCGAGGCCGCCCCAGACGCCGCTCCCGGAGGCGCTCGTGAGCGAACGGCTCACCGTCACGCGGTTCGGCACCTCGTCCTCCACGAAGACGTCCGGGTGCTCCTCGAAGTCGCCCAGATAGAGGGAGAAGAGGCGGGCCTTGCGCGCGTCGGTGACGACCACGCAATAGCGGTCGAACTCGTCCAGGAGCACCGTGAGCGGGCGCACGTAGGGATCGGGCTCGACCATCAGGCGGCTGGGCAGGGCCACGGGCAGCCGATACTCCTGCCAGAAGCCCCCCGGGTCGGCGAAGAGCACCAGGAGGCGCGTCCGCTCCAGGGCCCGCTCCAGCTCCTCCACCCGGGCCTCGATGCGCTCGAAGAGCTCCTCGAGCGCTCGAATCTCGCCCTTGGCCCAATCGCTCTCCCGGAGTCGGGTGCGGCGGGCGTGCAGCAGGGAGCGCAGCTCGCTTACGAAGGGCCGCGGCGGCGTCACGTTGAGGTATAAGCTCACTACGGGGTGCTCCCGAGCCCGCTCCCGAAAGGCCAGCAGCTCCTTCACTTGGTCCTTGTAGATCGCCATGGGGTCCTCCGTTTGCGCTTTGCGTCCGCGGTGCCGATTCGGCGAGTTCCTATCGGAATTGAGCGCCCCTAATTCTAGAAGAGCGTCGAGGTGCGAGCAACTTCGCCCCCGAGGTGCCGCCCGGGAGGGTACGGGGTACAATCGGGCGTTCATGCGGAACCACAAAGAGAAGAGATGTCGAACAGGAGGTTTATCCATGGCCGATCTCAACGCGCGTTGGCAGGAATGGGGCGAGGAGACGACCCGGCTGCTCTCGGAGCTGCTGCAGATCGACACCACGAACCCGCCGGGGAACGAGCGGGCGGCCGCGGAGCACCTGCAGAGATACTTCGCCCAATACGACATCGAGTGCGAGCTGCTGGAGAAGGAGCCGGGGCGCACGAACCTCCTGGCGCGCCTTAGGGGCTCGCGGCCCGGCCCCACCCTGATGCTGCTCTCGCACACGGACGTCGTGCCCGCCACGAACCCCGATCAGTGGGAGCACGGCCCCTTCAGCGGGGCCGTGGCCGAGGGGTACGTCTGGGGCCGCGGCGCGCTGGACATGAAGTCGATGACGGCCACCGAGGCCGTCGTCTTCTCGCTCTTTAAGCGCTTGAACCTCGATTTTGCGGGCGAGCTCTTGTATGTGGCCGTGGCCGACGAGGAGATGGGCGGAACCTACGGGGCCAAGTTCCTCGCCGAGGAGCACCCCGACAAAGTGAAGGCGGATTACGTGCTGAACGAGGGCGGCGGGATGCCCCTGCAGCTCAACGGGAAGACCTTCTACACCGTGGACACCGTGGAGAAGGGGCTCTGGTGGGTCCGGGTCACGGTCCCGGGGACGGCGGGCCACGGCTCGGTGCCCCACGACGACAACCCGTTGGTCAAGAGCGCTCGTTTTATCGACCGCATTGCCAGCGAAAAGTTTCCTAAGATCGTCTCCCCTTCGGTGCGGGCCTTCTTCGAGAAGGCGGGGGAGGCCTTCGGGGAGGCGGGCCGCCAGCTGGTAAGCCTGCTCGTCTCTGAGGGAGACCGGCCCGATCTCGAGGAGCTCAAGCGCTATCTTCAGGGCACGCCGATGAACCCCTATTTGGTGAACGCCTTCCTGCGGACGACCTGCTCGCCGACGAAGATCCAGGCGGGCCTCAAGGAGAACGTGATCCCCGACTCGTGCGAGTTCGTGCTCGACTTCCGCTACGTGCCCGGCTACTCGCGGGAGCAGATCGAGGAGGTGCTAAGAGGCCTCGCCGAGGAGCTGGGGATCGAGATCGAAGTGGAGACGCTGCAGCACCACCAGGCCTCGGAGTCCCCGGCGGACACCGACTTCTACCGGGTGATCGAGGAGGCGGTGCGGGAGGAGCTGGACGCGGAGGCGGTGCCCTATCTGCTCACGGGCGCGACGGATTCCCGCTTCTTCCGCGAGATCGGGGCCGTGGCCTACGGCTTCTACCCGCTCTCGACGAAGATGTCGCTGGCCGAACGGGCGCAGCTCATCCACAACGACAACGAGCGCATCGACCTCGAGAGCCTGGAGCTGAGCGTACGCGTGCTCATGAAGATCGCGATGAAGACCTTACAGGCCCGGACAAGCTGAAGAGAGCCAAGATGGGCATGTTGTGCCCTCGTCTTTTTGGCCTCGGAGCAGGCCCGCTGGCGGCGGGCACGTCATGCCTCAATGATCCCCCTTTGCTTCGCGAATCGCGTTGCATTACAATGCAATGCATACAGGCCATGACGATGGGAGGAAAGCCCGATGGGGCAGCAACTCACGGTTCGGATGTCGGAGGAGATGGCCGCGAAGCTGGAGGAGGCAGCGCGACTCCTTCGCCGACGGCGCTCGGAGGTCGTGCGACTGGCCCTCGAGCGCTTCCTGAAAGACGTCCTTGAAGATGTCGAAGACGAGATGACTCGGCCCATCGAGCGGGTGCGGGATCTTCTGGGACAGATCGAGAGCGGAGTGCCCGATCTCGGCCAACGACATCGGGAGTCTCTGATCGCGCGCCTGCGGCGATCTTCTTCCCTTCCTGGGCAGTAAGCGCAATGCCCGAGGTCTTGCTGCTGGACACCGGGGCCTGGGTTGCCCTGATGGATCGTAGCGAACAGTATCATGAAGCCTGCGTGACCGTCCTAGAGGGCTGGACAGGACAGATCGTCACTACGGAGGCCGTCTTGACGGAAACCCTCGATCTGGTAGGTCCAAGCTGGAAGGCTCAGCGGATTTGCTTGGAGTTCGTCCTGCGCGGGGCGGTGCTATTGATTCCCTCTTCCCGGGAGAGTTTGAGGAGGGTTTCGACCCTCATGGAGAAATACCAAGACGTGCCTATGGACTTCGCGGATGCCACCTTGGTGGCTTTGGGGGAAGAAATCGGCACGAATCGAGTGTTTACCCTAGATCGCCGCGGGTTTTCCGTCTATCGTCTGCACGGGCGGGGGGCGTTTCAAATCCTGCCTTCGTAAAGGGCAAGGGTAGGGGTTAACGAAAGGATTGGTCCTCTGGGGAGAGTCCGACGGCTGCGGCCTTGCGCAGCCGCTCGTTGATCGCTACCCCTAAGCCCTCCTCCGGGGCGGGCTCCGCCAGGATGAGGTCCAGCCCGGCCCGGTCCATGCGGTGCAGCGCGGCGAAGAGGCGGGCCGCGGCCTCGCGCAGATCCCCCCCCTCGGAGAGGACCTCCACGTGGGCGTATCCCCGGAGAGGCGTCTTGGGCCTGCGAAACAAAAGGAGCCCCACCCGCCGGCCCTCCGGGGGCCCGACGTCCTCCCGCTCCCCCTCGCCGGGCGCGAGGAGCCGAAGGGGCGTCCTCGGCGAATAATGTCTCGGCAGCTGTCCCGGGGATCGCGGGCGATCTCCCGCTTGAGGAACGCGGATCTTGCCCCCCAAGGCGCGCTCCAGCTCCTCTACGGGCACCCCGCCCGCCCGCAGCAATTGGGGTTCTTCCTCCGTAAGGTCCAAGACGGTGGACTCCACCCCTACGGGACAGGGCCCGCCGTCTAAGATGAGCTCGACCTGCTCCCCCAGCTGCTCCCGGACGTGCTCCGCGGTGGTGGGGCTCAAATACCCGAAGGGGTTCGCGCTCGGGGCCGCTATGGGCGTTCCCGCTTTTCGGATCAGCTCTAGCGCCACGGGATGGTTGGGCATCCGCACCGCCACCGTGGGCAGCCCCGCCGTCACGATCTCGGGGACCCGCTCCCGCTTGGGGAGCACCAACGTCAAGGGCCCGGGCCAGAACTCCCCTATCAGGGCGCGCGCCCGCTCGTCCACCCGGGTGCAGAGCCTCTCGATCTCCTCGGGATCGGCGACGTGCACGATGAGGGGATCGAATCGAGGGCGGCGCTTCACTTCGAAGACGCGGGCGACGGCTTCCGGGTTGAGGGCGTCGGCCCCCAGGCCGTAGACCGTCTCCGTGGGGAAGGCCACCGGCTTCCCCCGGCGGAGGAGCTCCGCAGCCCGTGCGATCGCCCTAGGGGTGGCTCGCACGATCCTCATGGCTTACCCTTGCTGCCTCCTGAGCCGTTGCCGTCTCCTCCTCCGGTCGGGCCGCTTCCGAAGAGGGAGTCGGCGCAGGGGAGTGGGGGGCCAGGGTGCGCAGCACGATCCACCCTGCTAGGCCGGCCAGCAGCGATCCCATGAGGATTCCGACCTTGGCCCGTCCAAGCCACGCTCCGTTGGGAGCGGGGAAGGCGAGCTGGGCGATGAAGAGCGACATGGTGAACCCGATCCCGCCCAGGAGTCCTACGCCCGTGATGTGCCGCCACCCCAAGTCCGAGGGCAGCGCAGCCAGCTTGAACCGGACGGCCAGCCAGGCGAACCCGGCGATCCCCAAGGGCTTGCCCACCAGGAGCCCCAAGACGACCCCCAAGCTCACGGGGTGGATCTCCGAGCGCAACACGCCCTCGTCGAGGGCCACTCCCGCATTGGCCAACGCGAAGAGGGGAACGACGAAGTACGCTACCCACGGGTGGAGCGCTCGCTCCAGACGGTGGAGCGGAGACTCAATGTCCTTGCAGGCCAGCTCCAACGCCTGCACGGCGGCCTGTTGGCGCGCCGTCATGTCCGGATCGACGGAACCGGCCGCTGTTGCGGGTGCGGGGTGCTCGAACTCCTGCACGATCCGGCGCCCCAAGGCCGCTAAGGAACCGGCCTCCATGCGCGTATGGGCCGGAATCGTCATCGCCAAGAGCACCCCGGCTACGGTGGTGTGAATCCCCGATTGGAGGAACGCCCACCAGAGGACAGCCCCTATCACGGCATAGACCCAGGGTTGGCGCACCCCCCGAGCCCCCAGCAGGGCCGCAAAGGCGAGCAACCCGACCCCCAATCCCAGATAGCCCCAAACGGGCGGTTCTGAGTAGAAGAGCGCGATCACGAGTACCGCTCCCATGTCGTCCACGATGGCCAGCGCCGTGAGGAACACCTTTAAGCTGAGGGGGGCGCGCGTCCCCAAGAGGGCGAGCACCCCGAGCGAGAAGGCGATGTCCGTGGCCATGGGGATCCCCCAGCCGCGCAGGGTGGGCTCCCCCGCGTTGACCAGCGCGTAGATCAGCGCAGGAACCAGCATCCCGCCCACGGCGGCGGCCAGGGGGAGCAGCGCCCGCTTGGGCGAGGAGAGCGCGCCCACAAGCAGTTCGCGCTTGATCTCCAGCCCGATCACGAAGAAGAACAGGGCCATCAAGCCCTCGTTGATCCAGAGCAGCAGGGGCTTCTCCAACGAGAGATCCCCCACACGAAACGCAAGGGGGACCTCCCACAACGCGAAGTAGGAGGAGCTCCAGGGGGAGTTGGCCCAGATCAAGGCCGTCACGGCCGCCCCCAACAAGAGCAGCCCGCTGGTGGTCTCTTGGTGGATGAAGCGGACCACCATCCGCAAGATGGCCTCCACGGAGTTCTGAGGTCGGAGCCGCTCTCGACCTCGCCCCCCCCACCGACGCCCCTTACGGTCCACGACGACCCTCCCCTTCCCCTCTCTTCTCCGGTATCCCGTTGTCGGCATCCGGGAGCCCGCGCTCGGAGACCTCGGACCTTCGGGTCTGGGAGGTGGAGGTGGAGGTGGAGGGAGGAGCGACCGGCGAGACCCGCACCTGAGCCACGCGGTGCCGATCCATGGCCACCACCTCGAAGCGGACTCCTCCCCACTCGAAGCGATCTCCGACCGAAGGGATGCGTCCCAGCCTCGCCAACACGAACCCTCCCACCGTGTGATAGTACCCCTTCTCCTCGTCCGGCAGCGTCTCCCACCCTAGAAGGTCCTTCAAGCGGGTCAGGGGCAGTCGTCCATCGAGGATCCACGAGTCCCCTTCTCGACGGACGGACTCGGGTCGTGCCGCGTCGCCTAACGCGATCTCCCCCACCAACTCCTCGAGGAGGTCGCTGGGGGTGAGCAACCCTTGAATGCTGCCGTACTCGTCGACCACCAAGACGAGGGCCGTCCGAGAGCGCTGGAAGAGTTCGAGGGCCTTAAGCGCGGACATGCTCTCGGTGACGAAGACCGGCTCCTGCAGCGAAGTCGTAAGGTCCATGGGTCGTCCGGCCAGGACTTGGGGGAGGAGGGCTTTGACCTCCACGACGCCCAAGACGTGATCGAGGCCGCCGCGGCAGACGGGGAAACGGGAGTGCATGCCTTCGGCGATCTTGCGTCGAATCCTCTCCGGAGGGTCGTCCACCTCCAACCAAACGATCTCGGTCCGTGGCGTCATCAGTTCGCTAACCCGCCGATCGCGCAGGCGGAAGACCCGCTCCACCAAGTCCAGCTCGGTCTCTTCAAAGGTGCCCGCTTGAATCCCCTGTTCCATGAGGATCCGGATCTCCTCGTCGGTCACTGGGGGTTCAGGGCGGGGACGGATGCCCATCGCCCGGATGATCATCTCCGTGCTGAGACTCAGCAGGTGCACGGCGGGGGCAGCCGCCGCTGCGAGTACCCGCATCGGCGTGGCGACAGCAGCGGCCACGCGTTCTGGATTGTACAAAGCCAGTCGCTTCGGGACCAACTCGCCCAGCACCAAGGACAAGTACGTGATCCCCAGGACGACCAAGCCCACTCCCAACACCTCGCTGTAGGGTCCCAGGCCCGGGACGACTCGGAGGCGCTCGGCGATCTCCTCGGCCAGGGTCGCCCCGCCAAACGCCCCGGCCAGCACTCCGACCAGGGTGATCCCGATCTGGACCGTGGAGAGAAACCGAGTGGGGGCCTCCGCCATCTCCAAGGCGAGACGGGCCCGAGGATCCCCCTGGTTGGCCAACTCCTGCAATCGGGCTTTGCGCGCGGAGACCAGGGCGATCTCGGACATCGCCAACACCCCGTTGAGCGCGACCAACAGGAGGATTACGAGAATTTCCACCCCTATCATTTCCAAGCCCCTTTCCACACGGCTTGCCTGCTCCTCGCCACCCGAGCCGAGGGCACCTGAACGCTGTCGTGTTCCATCGACACCGGTCACCGTTGGACTATTGTAGCACCCCCTTTGGATCTTGTCCGGCCGGACAGGGCAAAAGATGCCGTTGCGCTGCCGGGAGGGTCGCCGGAGCCGGCGGACGTGTAGTACAATGCGAACTCCAGGACCTGCTTCTCGGATCCGGTGACTCGCTCCATGCTGCCGGAGGAGGAGGGGACGATCCCGCCCGTGCATTCGTTACAGGAATACCTCCGCCGTTTCCGCGGCTTTTCGCGGGAGGCCAAGCTCTTCCTGCTCAGCGTCACGCTGGGCAGCGTCGGGATGAGCGTCGGCTGGCTCATGCTCAACTTCTACCTGCAGAGCTTGGGGCTGAGCCAGTCCCTCATCGGCGCGATCAACGCCGCCGGGTCGCTCACCGCCGCCGTGCTGGGCATCCCTGTGGGCATCTTAAGCGATCGGGTCTCCCGCAAGGCCGTGCTCCTGGGGGGCACCCTCCTGGCCGCGCTGGGCTCCTTGGGGGTGGCCCTCTCCTCGACGCCCGCCCTTTTGCTGGGGTTCACCGTCCTCTCGGGGATCGGGCTCACCGCGATCTTTACGAACATCTCGCCCTTCCTGGCCGAGCACAGCACCGCGGCCCAGCGCACGGCCCTCTTCAGCCTGCAGGCCGCTCTGTCCACAGCCACGGGCTTCTTAGGAAGCCTTCTGGGCGGGTACTTTCCCGCGCTCGTCGCGTCCTCTCTGGGGATGACCCCCCACGACGTGCTCCCTTTGCGGGTCACCCTGGGGGTGGTCGCCCTGCTCCAGTTCCTCGCGCTCTTCCCGCTCCTGCTGCTGCGGGAGGCTTCCCCCTTGAGCGAACCCGAAGAGGGCTGGGGTCGAAGCGCCGACGGCTCCCGAGTCGCGTCCGCGGCCTCGGTGCGAGCGGCGGAGGTGCCGCCGGGCGGAGAGGCCCCTCCGGCCCCGCCCGCCTCTCGGGCCTTCGGGGGGCTCCGACTGCAGAACCCCTCGCTCTTCGGGAAGCTCTTGGTGCCGACGGTCTTCATCGGCTTGGGGGCCGGGCTCACGATGCCCTTCCTCAACCTCTTCGTGCGCGGGAAGTTCGGGATCTCGTTCGAGGAACTGGGCTGGCTCTACGCCCTCTCCTCGCTCATGACCGCGGTGGGGATGCTCCTGCAGCCCCTGTTGGCCGATCGGGTCGGCAAGGTCCGCTCCGTGGTGATCGTGCAGGCCCTCTCCCTGCCCTTCTTGCTCGTAATGGGCTACGCGCCCTACTTCCCCCTGGTGGCGGTGGCCCTCTTGGTGCGGGGGATGCTCATGAACATGGCCAACCCCGTGTACATGGCCTTCTGCATGGAGCGGCTCCCCCGCAGGGAGCGGGCCACCTTCAGCGGCACCACGGAGGTCGTCTGGAGCCTCACCTGGGCCGTAAGCTCCGGGGTATCGGGATGGCTCCGCGATCTTCTGGGGTTTGAGCGGGGGTTTTCCGTCGAGTTCGCGCTCATGGCCCTCTTCTACACGATCTCGACCGTAACGCTCTACGCCTTCTTCGGGCGTCGCTCGGAGAAAGCCCCCGGAGGCGGTCTCTCCGGGAAGGTAGAGCCGGAGGAGCGGGAGGAGCTTGTGCGATAAAAAAAGAGGGACTTGGCCTGTTGGAGGGCTGCTGAGCAAAAATCCGCGTGAAGAGGCGGGGCACGCGGCAAAACTCTGGCAGCCCCCGACCTGGTCTGGGGAAGGAGGGACCCCAGATCAGGCCACCAAGCCCTCTCCAGGAGATTTCTCCTGATATCGGATCTTACCCCATCTCCAAGCCCCCTCAAGGACACGTTCCCCCTCCGGAGGGGACGTTTGTTCCTGGTATATATCCCCAGCGCCGGGGCGTTGAAATTCCGTTGGGAATGGCCTAAGCTTTCGTGAGCTTACGATGACCGTGATCACAGCCCCGGTGGCGAACGAGAAGACCCTGCGGGACCTGGAGCTGGAGCGGGTCCAAGCCTGCATTCAAGGCTATGCTGCCTCGTCCCTGGGCCGGGAGGCCGTCGCGGCCCTCTTCCCCACCGCAGACGTAGAGAAGATCCGGAGGGAGCTGACCCGCGTGGAGGAGATGCGCCGCGCGCTGGAGGAGGCCGGTCCCGCCCTCGCCCCCGGACCCATGGACGACCTGGAGCCCCTCTTGCAGCAGGCCCACGAGACCACCGCGCTGGGGGGCGAGGAGTTCTTGGGGGTGCTCAAGACGCTGGAGAGCGCCCGCCGCCTCCGGCAGGCCCTCCTCGATTTGGAGGGCGACTACCCCGAACTCCGACGCCTGGCGGAGCGGGTCGGGGTCTTCCGCGAGCTGGAGGGGGCCATCCGGCGGACGTTCGACGAAGACGGGGAAGTGCGCCCCGACGCCTCCCCCCGCCTGCGCGCCCTCTCCGAGCGCAAGCTCGCTCTCGAAGAGCAAGTCGAGGCCCTTCTGAAAGAGTTTCTGTACGCCCCGGAGAACGCCGCCTTGATTCGGGAGCCCCTGATCACCCGCCGCTCCGGGCGCTTGGTGATCCCCATCAAGAGCGGCCACAAGCGCGATCTCGATTGTGTGGTCCACGACAGCTCCGACTCCGGGCAGACCCTCTACGTGGAGCCTCGCGCCGTGGTCGAACTCAACAACGAGGTCCGCGAGCTCGAAAGCGAGATCCGGGACGAGAAGCTGCGCATCCTGAGAGATTTAACGGGGAGGCTGCGCCGCGAGGCCCGCGGGATCCGGGAGACGCTCAAGGCCCTCCGGATCTTGGACGGCCTGTACGCCCGCGCCCGCTGGGCCCTCGAGTGCCGATGCGTGATCCCCCAACTCAACGCCCAAGGCCGGATCCGCTTGAAGGGGGCCCGCCATCCCCTCTTGGACCCGAAAAGCGTGGTGCCCATCGACCTCGAGTTCGGGGGCTGCCATCAGGGGGTGGTCATCACCGGCCCGAACACGGGAGGCAAGACCGTCACCCTCAAGACCGTGGGACTCCTGACCCTGATGGCCCAGTCGGGGATCCCCGTCCCCGCCGAGCCCGAAACGGAGCTGGCCGTCTTCGACGTGGTGCGCAGCGACATCGGCGACGAGCAGTCCATCGAGCAGAATCTCAGTACCTTCAGCTCCCACATGCGCAACCTGGTGGGCATCTTGGAGGAGCTGAACGAGCGCTCCCTGGTGCTGGTGGACGAGCTGGGGGCCGGGACGGACCCCCAGGAGGGGGCCGCGCTGGGGATCGCCCTGTTGCGCTCCTTCTTGGCCACGGGCGCGCGCGTCGTCGTCACGACGCACTTCAGCCCCTTAAAACACTTCGCGTACCAGCACGAGCGCCTCAAGACGTGCTCCGTGGAGTTCGACGTCGAGACGCTGCGCCCGACCTATCGCCTGGTGGAGGGCGTGGGGGCGAGTAACGCGTTCATCATCGCCCGGCGGCTGGGATTGCGGGAGGAGATCGTCCGCGACGCGCAGAGTTTCCTCTCCGAGGGCGCGCTCGACCTCGAGGAGATCCTCCAGCAGCTTCAGCAGGAGCGACTCGCCCTCTCCCGCGAGCGGCTTCGACTCCAACAAGAGCGGGAGGCGGCCCGTGCCGAGCGGGAGCGCTTCCGCCGGAAGCTCGAGCAGATCGAGCAGCAGACGACGAGCGCGCTGCGGGCCGAGATCCGGGAGCTGGAGAAGCAGCTGAGGGAAACCCGTCGCCGACTGGAGGAGGCGCTCCACCGCGCCCGCCGGGGGGCGCGGGAGGAGGAACTGCGACGGCAGCTTCACGAGCTCCGCGCCCAGGAGCAGGGGCTGCGCGCGGCGGAGCGCGCGGTGGAAGAGCCTTCGCGCCCCTTGGCCCCGGAGGAGGTGGTCCCCGGTCGGGCCGTCTACGTGATCCCGCTGGGCCAGACCGGGGTGATCCGGGAGGTGCTCGACGCCGAAGGGGAGCGGGTGGAGATCGAGATCGGGAGCGTCAAGATCCGGGCCAAGCGGGAGGACCTTCGAACGCCCCCGCCCCCCCAAGCCGCGCGGGCCAAGCCGAAAGCCCAAGAGCCCACGCGAAGGGCTACGCCGCCGCCGCACGAGCTCTCCCCGGAGAGCCCCGGCCTGGAGCTGCACGTCCGCGGGATGACCACGAGCGAGGCCCTGAGAGAGGTCGACCTTTACCTCGACCGACTGACGCTCCACGACATCCGCAAGGCCTACATCGTCCACGGCAAGGGGACGGGGACGCTGCGCCAGGCGATCCGGGATCGCCTCGCCAAGGACCCCCGGGTGGCCCGCATCTACCCCGCGCCCGCCTATCAGGGGGGAGACGGGGTCACCGTCGTGGAGTTGAAATAACCCAGAGGGAGGGAACAAGCGCTTCATGAGGAACGGTTTTGGCATCCGGCTTCCGGGCATCGTCGGGATCGCCTTGGTAGGGCTTGTTGCGCTGGCGCTCGGCGCTTGGGATGCTCAAGCGCAAGCCCAAGCCCGAACCCCAGATCCAAAGCAGAGGGTGATCATCGGGCTGCGCGCTGAGGCTCAGGGGGTAGGGGTATCCACTCAGGGCCTGGTGCGCGCCCTCGAGGTCCGCATCGAGAGCGGGGGAGGGCGGGTCGAGGAGCGCTTGGAGCTGATCGACGCCGTCGTGGCCACCCTCGACGCGGAGCTGAGAGAGGAGCTGGAGGGCGATCCCCGGGTGCGCTACGTCGTCCCCGACGGCGTGGTGGGGACGCCCGAGTTCTGGGCCCGCCTCGCTCCTGCTCCGGGTCCGGAGCAGGGGTCCGGGGAGCCGTCGCTTGCCCCCCGGAGCGTGACGGGCTCCGCGATCCCCGTGGAGCTCTACAGCTGGGGGGTCGAGCGCATCCGCGCCCCGGAGGTCCACCGCACCCGACTCGCAGCGGTCCCCGGGGCATCCGATACGGGATCCGGCAGAGCTCTGGCGCTCGGCGCCCTGGGGGTTCTCTGGGCACTGGGGGCGCTGGGGCTTCGGATGAGCCCGCTGCGCCGCCGATCCCGCCTCGTCGTGGGCGGGCTGCTGGTGGGGACGCTCGCGGCGCTCTCGGGATGTACGGCGGCGTGGGTGCTGCCCCATCCGGGCGTGCTCGGCGAGGGGGTCACCGTCGCCCTTCTGGACACGGGCGTCGACCTTGCCCATCCGGATCTTAGGAGCAACGTTCTGGGGGGCATCGACTTCGTCAACGGCGACAACGATCCCTCGGACGACAACGGCCACGGGACGGGGGTGGCGGGGCTGCTGGCCGCCGCCGAGAACGGCCTCGGCTTAGTGGGCACGGCCCCCCGGGTGAAGATCTGGTCGGTGAAGATCTTGAGCTACGACGAGCGGGGCTCGATCAGCGACCTCATCCGCGGGCTGGAGTGGGCCCTGCGGCAGGGCGTGCAGATCATCGGGATGAGCCTGGGCACCGAGGAGGACAACGCCGCCCTGCGGGACGCGATCCGCGCAGTCCATCAAGCGGGCGTGCTGCTGGTCGCCGCGGCGGGGAACAAGGGGTATCGCGTCTTGTACCCGGCGGCGTACCCCGAGGTGATCGCGGTGGCCTCCACGGACGAGAACGACCAACGGGCTTGGTTCAGCAACATGGGCCCCGAGGTCGACCTCGTCGCGCCGGGGACCAATCTCCTCACTACCGCTCGGGACGGGGAATACCAGCGGGTGAGCGGGACGTCGTTCTCCGTGCCCCAGGTGGCGGGCGTGGCGGCGCTCGTGATGGCCGCCGGGCTGCGGGACGCGGGAGCCGTCCGCCGACGACTGGAGGAGACGGCTCAGGACCTGGGGCTCTTCGTCCAGGCCCAGGGCCGCGGGCTCGTGGACGCCGCCCGCGCCGTCCTTGGGCCGTAGTGTCCCCTAATGGGGTACTAACGGGGGCGTTCGGTGCCTCCCGGCTCGATCACGCGATGCGTCGCTCGAGAACAACCGAGGGAGAGAGGAGAGAGCTCAATGAGCCCGACGGAGGAGACAGCCCAAGCCTCGGTATCGGCAGGGCAGACGGAACCCACAGGGCCTACCGAACCGGAAGACGAGGTTGAGGCGTATAAGATGAGCCTCACGGAGCATCTCGATGAGTTACGGATGCGGCTCATCCGTGCCATCCTCGTCGTCTTCCTCCTTGCCGTGGTGGCGTACGTCTTCAAGGATTTTCTGTTGGAGTTTCTGATCCGTCCCCTGCAGGGCACCTTCGGCCCCTCGGAGGACTACGAGCGCTTGATCGCCCACCTGCAGGCCGAAGGGATCTCCGAGCGGGTGGCCCGCCGGGCCGCCCAGCTCCTCGTCGGCGGCTTGATCTTCACCCACCCCGTGGAAGCCTTCTTCACGTACATCAAGCTCTCGCTCCTGACGGGGCTGTTGGCGGGGATGCCCTGGGTTCTCCTGCAGCTGTGGCGGTTTGTGATGCCCGCGCTCTATCGCCATGAGCGCAAATACCTCGTCAACTTCTTCGTCTTCGGGAGCGGGCTCTTCTATACCGGGGTCGTCTTCTGCTTCTGGGTCGTTCTGCCCTTAGCGATGCAGTTCCTCATCGGCATCGGCGGCCCTCTGTTGAGCCCCCTCTTCTCCGTGGGGAACTACGTCTCCTTCACGATGCTCTTCATGTTGGTCTTCGGGCTCAGCTTCGAGATGCCCCTGGCCATGTATCTCCTTGTCAAACTCGGTCTCGTCCAGCGCCAAACCCTGGTGCGTCAGTGGCGCTTCGTGGTCTTAGGGGCCTTTCTGGTGGGGGCGATGTTCACCCCGCCCGACATCTTCACGCAAGTGGCGATGGCCAGCGCCATTGTGCTATTATACGGTATAGGCCTTTTGGCCACCCGGTTCGCCCGCCCCGAAGAGGAGGCCGTCCGGGAGGAGACCGAACCGACGACTTGAAAGCCCTGCTCTAGGGATCCCCCCCTCCCACAAAGCCGAGGAGGAGGAGGAGACGGAGAAGGAGAAGGAGAAGGCGAGGAGGCACGACCGATGGGTGTAAGCGACCTTAGCCGCGGGGTGACGATCGAGTACCAAGGCGAACTCTACACCGTGGTCGACTACAGCCACATGTTCAAGGGCCGAGGGAAGGCCGTGGCCCAGACGAAGCTCAAGCACCTGCTCACCGGCCGGGTGATCTCACAAACCCTCACGGATGCGGACAACTTCCAGGTCGTCCGCCTCGACGAGCGGCCCCTGCAGTACCTCTATCACGACGGGAGCAGCTACCACTTCATGGACAAGGAGACGTACGACCAGTTCACCCTCTCCGAGGAGCAGATCGGAGATCGCAAGTATTACCTCAAGGAGAACACGGACGTCACGGGGCTCTTCTACGAGGGGCGGATCTTACGGATCGAGCTGCCCATCACCGTGGAGCTCCGGGTGGTCGAAACCCCCCCGGGGGTCAAGGGCGACACCCAGTCCGGCGGGGAGAAGCCCGCCACCCTGGAGACGGGCCTCCAGGTGAAGGTGCCCCTCTTCGTCAAGGCCGGGGACGTCGTCAAGGTGGATACCCGCGACGGGCGATACATCGAGCGGGTGAGTTCGTGACCGACTGCATCGGGGGCGGGAAGGAGAAGATGCGTCACCGGGTAAACATCACGGAGCAGGTGATCGCCTCCATCGCGGGGATGGCCGCCGCGAGCGTCGAGGGGGTCAGCGAGCTGCGCGGCAGCGTGGCGGACAACCTTAAGGCCATCTTGGGGGAGGAAGGCCGGTCGGGCCGCGGGGTGACCACCCGAGTCGAAGGGGAGGACGTCTACCTCGCGCTCCATGTGGCCGTGGAGTACGGCCACCCCATCCACGAGGTGGCCCAGAAGCTCCAGCGGGTGGTCAAAGCGGAGGTGGAGGGGATGACGGGGTTGCGCGTACGATCCGTAGACGTTTACGTAAGCGATCTCACTCTGCCCAAGAGGGCTTGGGATTCCGAGGCCCCGCAGGACCCCGCGGCGGCGCGGTTGCAGCCCGAGACGGAGGCGGAAGAGACAGCGGAGAGCGACAGGCCAAGGCCAAAGGAAAGGGGAAGGGCACCGGTTCCCGATGAGGCGCTCTAGCGTCTTCCTCGCCGAGGTCTTCCACGGCCTCGCGTTTCTCGTGCTGGTCCTTACCGGGCTCTACCTCCTGGCCGTACGCTTCGAGAGGCTACCCCCCCGCGTGGCGGAGTTCCTTCAGGGGCCGGGGAGGGAGACCTTCACGGTCTGGGCCGGGCTCTCGTTCCTGTTGGCCCTCTACTTCCTCGTCCGCGGGGTTTGGGTGGCCCGCGGCGCGGAGCCTCGGGTGATGAGCGCCGGGCCGCGCGGCCCCATCTGGATCTCCCAGAGCGCCATCCGGGAGTTTATCCTGCAATCCCTGCGGGAGGAGATGGGCTTTGCCCACGCCTCCGTCTCCCTGAGGCAGGGGCGGGACGGGATCGTTGTCCACGTGCGCACCCCCCTGCCGTTGCACCAGAGCGTCACGGAGCTGGGGGCCAAGATCCAAGACCACGTCAAGGCCCGCGTGGAGGAGCGCATCGGCGTCACCGTGGAGCGGGTGGAGGTGCTGGCCCGAAGCGTGCAGCCGACCCCCTCGCCTCTTGCCACCTCCGCTTCCCCCGAGCCGGCCTCCGCGATTCAGATCCCGGCCCGGCGGGCGGACGCCGGAGACGGAAAGGGAAGCAGGGAGGCCGAGGAGGAATCGGAGCCGGGGGAAGCGGAAGCGGAAGCGAAAACGGAGACCGAAGAAGGCCCTCAAGGATCGGAGCGTGATCGGGCATGAAACTCTCCCCCTCGATCGTGGGCGGACTCGTGGGCGGGCTGCTGGGGGCGGTCATCCTGTACCCCAAGCTGTTGGTGATCGTCGTCCCGGCAGCGTTGGGGTACTTCACGGGGCGAATTCTCGAGTCCGAGGAGCTGCGCGAGAAGGCGCGCGAGCTCTTCTCCGTCTTCTTCCGCTGACGGGGGCAACGACGATGAGACGCCGCCAAGCCCGAGAACAAGCGCTACGAGCCCTCTTTCAGGAGGAGTTCACGAACGCCTTGGGCGAGGAGGACCTCCCCGAAGACCCGTACGGACGGGAGCTGGTTCAGGGCGTCGAGGCGCATCGGGGGGAGATCGACCGGCTGATCGAGGAGCGGGCGGAGGGCTGGCCTCTGGAGCGCCTCCACAGCGTGGACCGCAACCTCCTGCGCTTGGCGATCTACGAGCTGCTCTACCGCCCGGATGTGCCCCCGGAAGTGGTCATCGACGAGGCCGTGGAGCTGGCCAAGAAGTACGGCACGGAGCGCTCCCCCGCCTTCCTCAACGGCATCCTTGACCGCATCTACAAGGAGAAACTCGTGCAGGAACCGAACCCCGAACCCGAACCTCAAGAGAAACAACAGAAGGAGCAAACACCATGAGCGCAACCCTCATCGACGGCAAGGCGATTGCTCAGCGCATTCGAGAGGAACTCGTCCGTGAAGTCGAGAAGCTGAAAGCGGAGGGGATCGTGCCCACGCTGGCCGTGTTGTGGGTGGGCGAGGACCCCGCCTCCGGGGTATATTATCGCTCGAAGCAGCGGCTGGCTGCTCAGCTGGGGATCGAGTTCCGCGGCGAGGTCCTGCCCGCCGACACCTCCCAGGAAGCGCTCTTGGAGCGCATCCATCGGCTCAACGAAGACCCGGAGGTGGAGGGCATCTTCGTGGAGTTCCCCCTGCCGGAGGGGATCTCCCCCGAAGCGGTCCGGGCGGCGATCGCCCCGGAGAAGGACGTCGACGGGATCACCCCCGTCAACTTGGGGAAGCTCTTAATTGGGGAGGAGGGGCTCATCCCCGCGACGCCCTACGGGGTGATGGAGCTCTTGGAGGCCTCGGGGGTCGAGCTTCAGGGGGCCGACGCGGTGATGGTGGGCCGCAGCGAGGTGGTGGGCAAGCCGCTCGCCCTGCTGTTGCTCCAGGCCCACGCCACCGTCACGATCTGTCACTCCCGGACGAGGGATCTGGGGGCCCACACCCGCCGGGCGGACGTCCTGTGTGTGGCCGCCGGTCGCCCGAAGCTGATCACCGCGGACATGGTCAAGGAGGGGGCGGTGGTGATCGACATCGGGCTCAACGCCACGGAGGAGGGCGTGGTGGGCGATGTCGACTTCGAGGCCGTCAAGGAGAAGGCGGGGATGATCACGCCCGTTCCCGGGGGCGTGGGGCCGATGACGGCCACGATCGTGCTCAAGAACGTCGTCGAGGCCACCCGGCGCCTGCGGGGGCTTACGGCTTAAGCGTTATCGTCATCGTCATCGTCGGACCCGCCCTCATCGGGAGGCCGTACGAACCCCTCCGGCCAGGGGTAGTCCTCGGGGCCGGGGCAGAGGTTCCCGTTCCCGTTGTCGAACATCGTGTTGTCCCGCCCTTGGACCGCCCCTTGGAACTCGAACTTAGGATCGAAGGACTCGGTGCAGGCGGGCTTGTGGAGGACCAACCCCCAATCGATGTTACGGGCGATCTCGTTGCGGTTGAGCTCCACCTCGGGCGACCCCGCCAGCTGCACGCCCACGATGTTGAAGAGGATCTCGTTCTCCTCCGCGAGGACCTCGCCCGAGCCGTTTATGACCAGCCCGGTCTGACTGTTCTGGATGAGGTTCCGGCGCAGCTCCGCCCGGAGCAACCCAGCGATCGCCACCCCTGAGAACTTGTCCTCCACGCGGTTGTCGACGACGAGCAGGCGCCCGTCCCCTGCCGCTTGAATGCCGAGCGCGCCGCTGCCCCGGATCTCGTTCCCGCGGAGGACGATCTCCGTCCCTCCCAGGACGAAGGCGCTTAGGCCGATGCCCTCCACAATGCGGTTCCCCTCGAGGACGGCGCCGACGCCCTCGATCCGCACGGCGACGCCCGCGCGGGGTGGCGTCCCGGGGATCAGATCCAGGGTGCGAAGGACAAAGCCCCGCACGAGGACGCCTTCCAAGCTGCCAAGCGCCCCGGGACGGCGGATGAGCAGCGTCGGCTCCTCGAAGCTCTCCGGGTGGACCGTGACGGTCTCTCCCTCCTCTTCGTCGGCGAGGCCCTCCAGGGTGATGGCCTTCTCGAGGACGAGGTTTTCCCGATACCCACCGGGCAGCACCCGAACCGTGTCGCCGTCCGCGGCGATGTCAATGGCTTCTTGAATGCTCGTGAAGTCACAGCCCTCGGCACAGACCGTCCACACCCGACCCGGTGGCTCCTGAGCGTGGGTTCCCGCAAACGTGAGAGCCGAGAGAAGGAGGAAGAGAAACGGTCGTTGAAGCGACCCGATCACGCCCATCACCTCCTACGGCATTGTACTGCGAGCTTATGTTCGGAGGGAAGAGAGAAGGACTTCCACGATTCTCCTTGCAGCTTGCCCGTCGCCGTAGGGGTTTTTCGCTTGGGCCATCCGGGCTCGCTCTTGAGGGCTCTCTAAGAGGGGAGAAGCCTCTTTCACGATCCGCTCCGGGTCGGTGCCCACGAGCTTGGCGATGCCCGCCTCCAAGCCCTCGGGCCGCTCCGTCTTCTCCCTCAGCACCAACACAGGAACTCCTAGCGTCGGGGCCTCCTCTTGGATGCCCCCGGAGTCCGTCAAGATGAGCGCGGCTTGGGCCATCAGCTTCAAGAAGGGGAGATACTCCAGGGGCTCGAGGAGCCTCACCCGCTCTAGGCTCCGAAGGCGCTCTTCGACCACCTTCCGGACGTTGGGGTTCGGGTGCACGGGATAGACGATCTCGACGTCGGGATGGCGCCGGACCAGCTCCCGAAGGGCCTCGCAGATCCGGGGAATGCCCTGCGAAAAGCTCTCGCGGCGGTGGGCCGTCGCCAACACCAGCCTGCGGTCCTCCGGGATCTCCAGCGGCGGGGGCGTGGAGCGGAAGCGCTCGTCTTGCAGGGCCCACAGAACCGCGTCCACCGCCGTGTTCCCCGTGATCACGATGCGCCCTTCGTCCACGCCCTCCGCTCGGAGGTTGCGGGCCGCATGGGCCGTGGGCGCGAAGAGCCACCGCGAGAGGTGGTCCGTGAGCCTGCGGTTCATCTCCTCGGGGTAGGGGCAGTAGGGATCGCCCGTGCGCAGGCCCGCCTCGACGTGGGCCACGGGGACGCGCTCGTAGAACGCGGCCAGCGCCGCCGCAAAGCACGTGGTCGTGTCCCCTTGGACCAACAGCAGCTCGGGCCTCTCCCGGCGGAGCACACCCTTGAGCCGGCTCAGGGTCTCGGTGGTGACGTGGAAGAGGTCTTGGTCGGGCTCCATCACGCCCAAATCGTAGTGGACGGGGATCTCAAAGAGCTTCAACAGGGGGTCGAGCAGCTCGCGGTGTTGGGCCGTCACGCACACCCGGTAGGGGACCCCCCTTCGCGTGAGTTCCCGCAAGACGGGGGCGAGCTTGATCGCCTCGGGTCGGGTGCCGAAGACGACGAGAGGAGCCACGCCGCCTTACCCCCGCATCGCACGCCATCCCCACACCGCGAGCGCCGCTCCTAGGAGCAGGATCCCTCCTACCCCCATCCACCACGCGCCGGTGCCGGTGCGATCGATCCCCAAGCTCCCTACAGCCTCGGGCTCGCGCGTCGGCCGACCGGCCGTCCCCTCGGCCTCCGTCGGCAGGAAAGCGGGAGGAGCGGGACGATCCTCATCCCTCTCGGCAAGCAAGGTCGCGGCTTGGAGGCGCAGGCGGTGCACTTCCTCCTCAGCCTGCCGTAGGGCTTGGGCCACCCGCTCCAGGCCCTGCAGCGGGGATTCCGGCTGCGCTTCCGGCGGCGGTTCCCGTCGTCCGTTCGGAGGGAACGCGGCAAGCAGGCTATAGGCGAGGGCTAGAGAAGCCTCCACGTCCGATCGTTCCGACGCCTCCGGAGGCGCCGGACGCCACTCCTCGGGCCCTTGTCCTGCGGCGCGGACGACCTGCGAAGGCCACGGGACGGTCCGGAGGAGAGCGCGGGCGGCCGGAGCCCCTAACAAGCGCCGGAGGGCGTCGCGGAGAGCCGCCTCGACCCGACGGCGGTCCGCGTCCCGGTCCCGGTCCCGAAAGACGACGAGAGCGGCCTGCAGGGTCACGGCCCGTTGAGCCAGCTCCCTGAGGCGCAACACGTCGCCCCACGGGCGGAGCGCCTGTGTGAGGATCTCCTCCGGCTGGGGCAAGCGAGGCAGCAGAGCGGCCCGGATCTTCTCCCCCTCCCGTGCCTCGACCCGGCCTGCGCGCACATAGGCGGTGAGAGCAGCCCCCTGCAGAAGGAGGGCTTCCCCGGACGATTTCTCCCCCTGACTCGGCGCGTTCCAGAGAGGCACTAGAGATCGGAAGAGGCGATCGGCCAACCGGCCTGCCTGCCTTTGGAAGACCTGCGCGCCCGGCCCCTCCTGCAGGGAGAGCAATCCCCCTACGGTGCTGTACACCGAAAGGGCCCAGAGCCATAGCATCTGGTCGTCCAAGCGGGGGTCCCCCTGCGCTCCGGTCCGCGGATCCCACCGGGGCAGGTAGAGGCCGGTCGTCTCATCCCAAAGCGCCTCCTGAGCGAAGCCGACGTGGCGGGAGGCCAGGTAAAGGTAGACGAGGGCAGCCGGATCCCCCTGAGCATCGAGGCGTTGTGCTTGAGCGATCTCGGCGAGCACCGCCCAGGCGAGGACGGCTGCGGAGACGACCTCCTCATCTGAGCGGGCATAGGGAGCGCTCAGCGGCCGCTGTCGCTTCCAAGGGCGCCCGAGGGCTCTCTCCAGACGTCGTTCCATCGACGCCGAGGGGGTCCAGGGAACCCCCCAGCCCGATCGCAAGACAACCCACTCTACCGTTTGGGCCGCAGCGCGGAGGGCGTCCGCTTCGGGGACCGACGCGGAGACAGACCCCAGGGACACCCCCCCCAGGCCTCCCACCGTCACCGCTCCGACCAGCAGCTTCAGACGCCACGGACACCCGGCGATCGGTCGACGAGGGAGGGAGCAAGCTCGATCCCTCATGGGACGTTCGCCTCAAGGGCTGCGTGTTCGAAGAGGACACGGACTTCCTCCGGACGGAGGACCCGCCGGAACAGGTAGATCTCATCCAACCTGCCCGGCCAAGCGTGGAGATCGGGCGAGTCTTCTCGCTTGGGGAGGGAAATCGTAAGGGGGCGTCCCTCCCGCACCTTGAAGGTTCCCACCGCGGCCTCCGTCTCCACGAGAAGGTCTCCCTGGAGGTAGAGACGAGCCCGACCCGCCTTCGCATCGTAGCTAAACGCCACGTGGACCCACTCTTGTAGGGGAAAAGGGGTCTCGCTGAGGATCGCCTGTCGTTCCGACCCGATATATACGGTCCCGTTAAGGCGCCCGTTCTGCTCGAGGAGGAGGCCATACGGGCTGAACCCGTTGCGGCCGATGAGGAGCCGCCAGTCGTTCCCCTCGCTCCGGTCGGGGGCTTCCTCCAGGTAGGCCCACAGCACCAGCGTGATCTCCTCTCGAAGGTCCCAAGCCGGAGCATAGGGCACCCGGATGTAGTCATCCCACCCGTCGAAGCGCAGAGCGCTTCCGCGGACTCCCTCCACCCACACCGGTCCGTTTTGGAGCTCTCCGTCGTGACCGTTGCCCGAACCGTCCCCGGCGATCGTTCCGGCCCCCTCGTCTAAGGCCCAATAGGCGATCAGGCCCTCGGACAGAGGCACCGGTGGGTCCGTCGGCTGCGCCGCGGGCGGTCCTCCCCCCAGCAGGCCTCCCCCGATCACCCCTAGGGTGCCTACGACGACCGTAAGAATCGTCCTTTTCATCGATGCGCCCTCCTCGTCGCGATATGAGTGCTTCTATTATACGGGTCCGGCTGCCCGACCCACAGGGCGCGGATCTCTTCCGCACGGAGGGCCCGGTCGAAGAGGAGGATTTCGTCCAGCACCCCGGGCCAAGCCCGCCGTTCCCCTCCCGCAGACGGAGCCGGCAGCGAGAGGGTTAGAGGCCGTCCGGCTTGGACGTCCGGAGGCCCCGGGTTGCTGACTTCCTCGACTTCGAGCGCGCCGTTCCGATAGAGGCGCAAGGTGCCCGAGGAGGCTTCGTAGGTGAAGGCCAAGTGCACCCACTCGCCCACGGGGAGTTCCTCACGACTGCGAATCGAGCGTCTCCTTTCGCCCACGTAGACCGATCCGGTGAGCTGCCGGTTCTGCTCCAAGGCCAATCCGTACGGTCGGAAGCCGCTACGTCCCACGAGAAGACGCCAATCGTTGCCCGGCGTGGTGTCGGGCGCTGCCTCCAGCCGAGCCCAGAGGACCAGCGAAAACCCTTGAGGCAGGTCGAAGCTTGGGTGATACGGAACCCAGACGTAGTCGTCGAGACCGTCAAACCGCAGGGCACGACCTGTCCAACCGGCCGTCCATGTGGGCCCGTTTCGCAGCCGTCCGATGCGGCCTCGAGCCGAAGCGTCCTGTGCCTCCTCTCCGGCCCCCTCGTTCAAGGGCCAATAGGCCACGAGGCTGCGCGCGAGCGAGGGATCAAGGACGATCGCCCCCCATCCTCCCAGCTCCCCCACGCCGGGCAGGAGCAGGAGCAGGAACAGGAGGAGGGCCCCCGGCAGCCGACCGGTGATCACCCGTTCGGTATTGCGATTCATGCGATGAGATCCCTCCCGTTGGCTCCCTTCGCTTAGGGGCCCGGCGGCACCCCCTGGCCCTGGCCCTGGCCCGGAGCGACCGGGGGTCTGCTCTCCACCCACACCGGGTTGGTGAGCGCGAACCCTCCGCCCTCGGCCTCGACGGTGACGGCGTACCATCCGGGCCGGGCCCGTCCGACCCACGTCAGCTGCGCCGTACGGCCCTGGAGAGGGTAGGTCCGCAGCACCCGTCCGTTGTACCACAGGGAGAGGCTTCTCAGCTCTTGCACGCTCTCCAGGGCGATCCGGAAGCGAAGCTCCTCCGCCGCGTCGAGGCGCAACCGGCGGCCCGGTCCCGCCTCCGGGCGATCCGCTACCGCCCGTACTACCTCGAGGTAGACGAGCGGTCCCGTGGTCACAAAGGCCTGTCCCTGGGCCAGGGCGTCCAGCCAACGCTCCGCCGTCAGGGGCTCGCCCTCCTCGAGTTCGAGGGCGACGTACGTCCGCGGGGTTCCCACTTGGGAGACGAGCTTATCCGCGTTGTGGTCGTCGGAGCCCGCGGTGGCCACCACCCGCCTCCCCTGGGACCAGAGGGCGAAGACGGCCTCCACGGCCCGGCGGTCCGTCTCGCCGACCCGCTTCCCCAGGAAGCCGTTGAGCACCTCTACGAGCTGGAAGTTCCCGTCGAAGGCGGGGTCGTCCCGGAGATGGAGGTACCCCTGGCCTCCCCCCCAGAGGGGGTGATTGACTTGGATGAGGACCGCCCCTCGAGAGCGGGCCTCTTGGAAGTAATCCCGAGGGCGCTTCCCCGCGGAGACGGGGATGGCCTCCCCCGGCCGCAGGGGGAAGGGGTTGAAGTGGCCCCAGGAGGCGGTGGTGATCTCCTCGCTCAGCAGGTAGGGAATCCCACGGCGTGCGGCGATCTCCGCAAAGGGGAGGTGCCCCACCGCGGTGTTGTGGTCGCTGAGTACGACGAGATCGAGATCCGCCGCTTGTTGAGCGGATATCAGCCTCGCAAGAGGGGTCACCGCGTCCCCGCTTGCGCGGCTGTGGAGGTGGAGGTCCGCTCCGAAGTACCGGCGGAGTCGCGGGTTGTAGGTCCTCGGTGGCTCGACGGAGAGCCTATAGGTCCGCGCCGGCTCGAGGGCGATCTCCCGCTCCCAGACCTCCCCGGTGATCCCCCCTCCCAGGTCCACCGCGATCCGCGCTCGCCCCGGCTCGAGGAAGAGCTCTGCCGTCCCCCGATCGCCGTCCGCCCTCCCCGCGTAGGCCATCGGGCTCGCGCTCGTCCCGGCCGGGAGGAGACCCGGGGGCGGGGGAGGAGTCAAGGAGCCGTCGGTGTAGGCCACCTCAGGACAGGCGGGGGGAGCGGTGACAGGCCAGACGACCACGCGGGCGACGACCGGTTCTCCGTCCTGAACCGCTTGCACCACCAACCGCGCCGGAGGGGGAGGCGCGTCGTCCCCGCCCCGTCGACGTGCTGCGGAGGAGGGCAGCGTCGCCAGCCGCGCGATCTCGTCCGGGTCCAGAGCGCGAGGGTAGATCCGCAGCTCGTCGATCCCCCCCGGGAAGGAACGGATCCCCGCACCCGGGTCGCCCACCCGGTGAAGGAGGGCCGATCCCAACACCAAGGGATCGTCGTTGACCTCGAGCGAGCCTGGTGTCCGCACCTCCTCCGCCTCCAAGCGCCCGTTGAGGTAGATCTGCCCCCGGCCTGTGCGGCCGTCGTAGAGGAAGGCCACGTGCACCCACGTCCTCAATGGCAGAGGGGAGTGGGTGCGTACCCCTTGCCGCCGGCCCCCTACGTAGACCGATCCCTGGAGCGTGCCGTCCTGCTCCAAGACCAGACTATACGCACGGAGGCTCGGCTTGGCGAGCACGAAGCGGAAGTCGTTGCGCCAAGGGATCTCCGGACGGCGATCCAACCACACCCACAGGGCAAGGGTGAGTCCATCCCGGGGAGAGAGGGCCGAAGCGACGGGCAGGAGGACGAAGTCGTCTCTCCCATCAAACCAGAGCGCGCCGCCTCGCCCCGACGGGCCGACGATGCGCCGCGCTCCGCACAGCCATCCTTCGGGAACCCGTCCTCGGGCCTCGCGGACGACATAGGTCCCCCCTTCGTCAAAGCGCCAGATCAGGGCTTCTCCCTCCGCCGGGAGGATGCGAAGCTCCGCGCCGGTGTCCGCGCCCAAGCGGTGCTCCGCCGTCGCCAGCGCCAGCGCGGTGCTGAGCCCGACCCCGGCCCCGAAGCCGAGGAGCAAGATGGCCCGCAACGCGCCCGTCGGGGACCGTCTCGTCGACCTTCTTCCGGAGTTCATTGCTCTCATTCTACGGAGGTGTCGCCCGACCGGCTACCCTCTCGGGTATAATACGGTCCCCCCTCGAGGGGACAGACTTCCTCGGGGAGCGTCTCCCCGAGACGTATCGTGGGGACGAGATGATCCGATGCCCCTTGCGGCAGCGCCGACAGAGGTCGCTCGGGATCGGTTCCGAAGGGGGGCCGGTCCGGGGGATCGCGCTGGGAGTTTTCGCCGCCCTCTTCCTCTCCTCTTCCGCCCCCGACGTGGCGACGGCTCGAGAGCCCCTCCCCTGGGAGCCGGCCGCGGAGGAGTCGTTTTGGTATTCCTTCTCCGGCATGGAGAGCCTCCTGTTGTTTTCGGGAATGGGGGTCCCTCCACGACCCGGGGAGCTGGCGCTTCCCGGGGAGGACCTCGCGGGCCTCTCGCCCGTGCTCGCCCCTTTCCGTGCAGGACGCCCTGAGTTCGCGCAAGACCCCGTCCCCGGACGGCCCGAGACGAGACGCTGGCGCGCCGGGGTCTCCGACGAGACGGTCGCGCTGGACTCGCTGGCCTTTGCCGTGTTGACCGCGATCGGGTGGGCCGACCGCCTGGAGCAGCTTCTCCACGTGCAGAGTGATTCTGTCTCCCTGCGGCGGGAAGCTCGGCTCCTGCGGGCCCTGGCCGGCGCAAGCCTGCAGTTCGCCGAGAGCAAGCTACGGCGACCGGACGGGCTCTACGAAAACGCGCTCCGCTGGTGGCGGGATCTCCCCCTCAAGGAGGGCCCCCCTCCTTGGTCTCCACAGTTCGCTTGGCTGGCCGCGCTATCGGCCGCCTCGATCGCCGGATTCCCCCTTTCCCCTGCCGATGCTCTCTTCCAGGCACTCCAGCGCGCGGATCCTTGGAGTGAGACTACCCCCCCGATCCCCGAGGTCGCCCTTCGCATTTGGGCGCTCGCTTGGTACGTCCAAGCCACGCAAGATGAGGTCCTGCGGGCCCAAGCGGCTCGACGCCTCGTCGAAGACGCCGAACGCTTGCGAAGGCTCAACGCTCGCTCCTCCCTCGAACCCGAACCCGACCCCGCCGCCCTCTCGCCGCCCGAGCCGCCGGAGCTACGAAGCCAAGCCGCGCTCGTCAGCGGACTCCTCTACGCCTACGCCCTCACGGACGATCGCCGCTACCTCCGAGAGGCCGAACGCGCGTGGGCGCTCCTCCTCCAAGCCTGGGATGAAGAACTGGGGCTCTTCCGCTTTCCGGCTCCCCGTACGGATCCCCCTGGGGATTACCTCCTGACCGTGGAGGACGTAGCGGAGGTCCTCTCCGCGTTTCACGCGATGCTCTCCGTGCGGGCCCAGGACGCCGATCTCGTCCCCTCCCTCGAGGAGATTCGATCGCTCTACGCCCATTTCCTGGAGGGCTTAAAGCGCACCGGTCTCCTCCGGTCGGAATCCCGGGAGGCCGGGGGAGCGGCCGATGGGGATCCCGTTCCCTGGATCGGCGAGGTGGACGAACCCCCGGTGCTGGTGGCGGCAGCCCGCTTCGACCCTCAACTCGGGTGGCGGATCGTCGATCGACGCGTGCGGACCGCCCCGCTGCTGCGCATCGTGGCTACGTGGCTTTGGCTGGGGGAGCCGGCCGGGGAGGGGTTCCGTGGCCTCTCCCCGTCGGGCCTGCCCACCTCCCCCGCCGTGCAGGCCCTCCACCTCCCCCGCCGTGTAGGGGCTTTGGAAGAGAGCGTCCTGCGGATGGAGGCCGTGCTCGCGGAGCTCCTCACACGCCTCCCCGACCCCGACCGAGACCTCGCAAGCGTCCAGGACCTGCTCGCCCTCCAGGAGGTCCTCGAGCGCCGGTTGCAAACCTGGCGGGAGGAGATCCTCCGTAGGCTGCCGCCGGCCGTGGACGAAGAAGCCCTCGAAGAACGCGTTCGAGAACGCGTAGAGGAGCGCATCGCGGAGCTCCTCGATCCTCCCGTCGCCTCCCTCTCCGAGGGCCTGCAGGACCTCCAACGCCGGCTGGAGGCCTTGCTCGAGACCCGTCCCGAGGCGCCCACGCGCGAAGAACTCGAGCGCCTGCGCGCACAGGTCCAAAACCTCCAAGAGCGGGTAGGAGTCCTCGAAGAGCGCCTGCTCGCCCGCAGCGTCCTCCTCCCCGGGGTAGGGAGCTCCGAGGTCCTGGTGGCCGCCCTAGCCCTTCTCGGAATCGTGCTCTTCGCCGTGGGCCTCCTTCGGTTGCGTCGCTTGCGCCGTTCGGATGCCGATTCCCCCTCCCCACCCGCCGGTTCGGGACACCGGTCCTCTCCCTAGGTCGTCGCAGGGGTCACCTCAAGGCCGCGGGGGTCTGCCCGCGGGCACACAGAATCTCCCTACGCTTGGACCGTTCGTTCCTTCCGTCCCCTCCTCAGATCCGCTACAGTACGGATACCGATCATGTCCACCACAAAGATGAACCGATCGTACCTATACGGTAGCTTCCCCGGGTCCTTCGGGAACCCGACGGCGGAGGAGAAGCGGCTCATCCGGGAGCTCAAGCGCCTGTTTGCCCGTCGCCAGGGCCGGCGCTACCACAAAGGCGACGTCATCTATCAGCCCGGCGACATCGACGACAGCCTCTACTACATCCACTCGGGGAAGGTGAAGCTGGCCTATCTCGACGAGAGCGGGCGCAAGCTCACCCTGACCATCCTGGGGGAGGGGGAGATCTTCGGGGAGATGGTGCTCATCGGGAGGAAAGAGCGGGACCTCCTCGCCCAGGTCCTCCAAGACGCCGTGATCTACGAGATCGAGCGGAGCCGCTTCCTCGAGCTGCTGCGGGAAAAACCCGAGCTGGCCCTCGAGGTCATGGAGCTGTTCGGCAGGCGCACCCAGGAGATCGAGCGCAAGCTCGAAGATCTCGTCTTCAAGGACATCCCCACGCGGCTGTCGCGCCAGATCCTGAAATTGATCGAGGAGCACGGCGTGGAGACCCGCGAGGGGGTCCAGATCGATTTCAAGATCACCCACAAGGAGCTTGCCGATCTCATCGGGAGCGCTCGGGAGAATACCACAAGCGCGCTCAACCGCCTGGCGAAAGAGGGCATCCTCGACAAGAAACGCTACCGCATCATCGTCAAAGACGAGGAGCGCCTCAAGGAGAAGAGCGGCATCTAGGTCTCCATCTCCATCCGGGATCCGTCCGACGTGAGAGACGACACAAGGCAAGGCGGGCGGGCCCGATGGTAAGCGGCAGGAGCGCGCTTGACGGGCCGGGGGCGCCCGCGTACCATCCACGAGAAGAGGAGGCCATGGGGATGGTGCGCCGGGCGCTTGTCGTTTTGGTGAGAGCTTATCAGCTCTTGATTTCGCCCCTGTTCCCCCCGTCGTGTCGCTTCTCCCCCAGCTGCTCGGAGTACGCCCGGCAGGCCCTCTCGAAACACGGGATCATCAAGGGCCTTTGGCTAAGCGCAAGGCGGGTGCTACGGTGTCATCCCTGGCACCCCGGCGGGCCCGATCCGGTGCCGTAGACCCCTCCGGTTGACGATCTTCTCCTCCGTTCTTACCATGATGCGGGATACGGGAGAAGCGCCATGAGTCCCACGCTGCTCCGCACGGGGCCTTATCGAGATATCTCTCCCACGACTGCGGGGAGCCACGGCACGTCCACGTAGACCGGAGTTCTAGTTGGATCCGGTCGTGACCCTAGCACGGAACCACGGGTACTCCCGGTCGGAGCTGAGGGACATCGAACGCTTGCTAACGGAACATTCAGAGCTTCTCCGGAGGAGATGGGATGCCTTCTGTGGTGATGACGCTGGATCTCCCTAGGATTACCGCCGTTCGGATCACCGAGGACGCCCTCAGTGTAGACCTCGAGGGCAGGCGGACGATTTCGGTGCCCTTGATGTGGTATCCCCGGCTGACCCATGCCACGCCGGAGGAGCGGCAACGCTTTGAGATCGTAGGGGCCGGGTACGGCATCCACTGGCCCGATCTCGATGAGGACGTCAGCGTCGAGGGGCTCCTGGCGGGCAAGCGATCTACAGAGAGCCCACGGTCTTGGGAGCGATGGCTGAAGGCGCGCAAGAGAGGTCCTAAACCCCATTCACGATGAGCGAACGGTTCAAACTCATCGCCCCCTACGAGCCCAAGGGCGATCAGCCCAAGGCCATTCAAGAGCTCACCGAAGGACTGGAGCAGGGCCTGCGCTATCAGACCCTGCTGGGTGCTACGGGAACGGGCAAGACGTACACCATCGCCCACGTGATCCAAAACGTTCAGCTCCCCACCCTCGTCATCGCGCACAACAAAGCTCTAGCCGCCCAGCTTTGCAACGAGTTTCGGCAGTTTTTCCCCGAGAACGCCGTCCACTACTTCGTGAGCTATTACGACTACTACCAGCCCGAGGCGTACATCCCTCAGACGGACACCTACATCGAGAAGGACGCCTCCATCAACGAGGAGATCGACCGCCTGCGCCACGCCGC
>JALSGO010000107.1 GCA_026982655.1 Candidatus Bipolaricaulota bacterium | reverse complement strand
GGGCCGAGCACCCCGAAGACCTCGCCCTCGTAGACGTTGAGATCGAGGTGATCGACGGCCACGAGGTCCCCGTAGCGCTTCGTGAGCCCCTCCGTCTGGATCACGACGCCGTTGCCGCTGCCCGCCATGGGAGCCTCCTTTTACCGCCGACCGAAGCGGGCTACCGCCAACCCGACGACCCCCAGGGCCACGGCGATGAGCGCGATCCCCACCACGCCCCAGAGCGTGGAGGTCACCACCGTGATCCGCAGCTCCGCGGAGTCGGACTCCCCCTGGGCGTTGGCCCGGATCGTGAGCATGTAGTCCCCGGCGACGGCCTTCTCGGAGGGCTTGATGCGGGCGACCACCTCCTGCTCGCCGTCGGGCGGGATCTCCGGGATGCGCTTGGGGTCAAACTCCACGCTCCAGCCCGAGGGCTCGAAGGCGCTCATCTCCACGTCCCGGGCGGGGGCGCTGCCGCGGTTGCGCACCACGATCTTGAAGGGGTTCTCCCGGCCCGCGGTCGCCCGGCCCGAGAGCCGCCCGTCGGGGGTCGTCACGTCCAGATCGGGGCGGCCCGTCACCACCGCCGTGAGCGTCAGGGCGGCGAACGCCTCGCCCCCCTGGGCGCGGACCCGGATCTTGTACTCGTCCGCGGGCGTCTGGCGCGGCGGGCGCACTTCGATATCCAGACTCTTGGACTCCCCCGCCTTGAGCGGAATGCTCGTGACCTCCTCGCTGCCGAAGCGCAGCTTGAACGTCACTTGAAAGCCCTCGGGGGCCTCGGCGTCGAGGTTCACCAGAATCTCTTCGTCCCCTTCGTTCTCCAGGGTCGCCCGATAGCGGAAGGTGGTGTTCGGCGAGCCCCGCAGCGTCGGCAGCTCCACGTCCAGCTTCAGCCGGGGAGGGAGCTTCTCCTCCACCGTAAGCTCGATGGGCAGCTCCGCCTCCGCGTCCTCGCCGCGGGCGACGACCACGAAGCGGTACGTCCCGGCGGGGACGTCCTCCGGGGGCTCGAGCTTGAGGCTCACGCTGACCGTGTCGTCCGTGTCCACGTAGACGGCCTTGACGGTGCGCCCGCCCCCGGAGAAGCGGGTCGTCCAGCCCTCCGGCGCCTCCCGGACGTCGAGATAGACGATCTGCGGCGGCAGGTCCCGATTGCGCACCGTAAGCGACAGGTTCACGGTCTCCCGCGGCTCGATGACTTGGGCGGGATAGGGGGTGGAGATCGTAAGGCCCGACTCGGAAGCCTCCGCCCCCGCCTCCTGAGCCTGCGCCGGAAGACCGGAGAAGGGGAGCACAAGGAGGGAAAGGAACGCGGCTACTACGGCGAGAAATCGGCGTCGCATCGCGTCACCTCCGTGCTGAGGGATTTTCGGCTGTTGGGACTTGGTATTGTACACGATAGGGACACGGGTTCGCACAGACGTCCCATTCGGGGAGTGGCCCCCCGCTTCCGCATTGCATTGAAGTCTAGGCGACGATCCGGCAAACTAGGGCCGCCCCGGTCCCGGCCTCGGCAGCGGTGAGGAGCGGAAGGAGAGGCGGAGGAGTCCTTTGAGCCACGAGAAGATCACGATCCGCGGCGCGCGGGAGCACAACCTCAAAGACGTCGATCTGGAACTGCCCCGAAACCGGCTCATCGTCTTTACGGGCCTAAGCGGCTCGGGGAAGTCGTCGCTCGCCTTCGACACGATCTACGCCGAGGGCCAGCGGCGCTACGTCGAGTCTTTGAGCGCCTACGCGCGGCAGTTCCTCGGGCGCATGGACAAGCCCGACGTCGACTTCATCGAGGGGCTCTCGCCCGCCATCTCCATCGACCAGAAGACGGTGCACAAGAACCCGCGCTCCACCGTGGGGACCGTCACGGAGATCTACGATCACCTAAGATTGCTGTACGCCCGGATCGGAAAGCCCCACTGCTACCGGTGCGGTCGCCCCATCGCACAGCAGACGGCCCAGCAGATCGTCGATCAGATCCTCGCGCTGGGGGAGGGGACCAAGCTGCAAGTGTTGGCCCCGCTGGTCCGGGGGCGCAAGGGCGAACACCGAAAGCTCTTCGAGGAGCTGCGCCGGGAGGGCTTCGCCCGCGTCCGCGTGGACGGGCAGATCCATCCCCTGGAGGAGGTCCCCGCCCTGTCCCTGGACAAGAACCGAAAGCACACGATCGAGCTGGTGGTGGACCGCTTGATCGTCCGCCCTCAGAGCAAGACGCGGATCGCGGACGCGGTGGAGACGGCCCTCCAAAAGAGCGAGGGGCTCGTGCTGCTCAGCGTCCTCGACGAGGGGGGGAATTCCCAAGAGGAGCGACTTTTAAGCGAGCAGCTGGCCTGCCCCGACTGCGGGATCAGCTTCGAAGCGCTGGAGCCCCGGATGTTCTCGTTCAACAGCCCGTATGGGGCCTGCTCCGGCTGCGTGGGACTCGGCTACAAGATGGAGATCGACCCCGATCTCGTCTTGGACCGCGAGAAGTCTCTTTTGAACGGGGGGATCGTCCCCTGGGCCGATCGCAAGAGCAAGTGGCTCCGCGGGCTGCTTCGGGGCCTGTGCGAGGCGTACGACATCGACCCGGACGCGCCCTTGGGGGCGCTTTCCCCGGAGAAACTCGAGATCATCCTGTACGGGGTCCCCGAGCCCGTGGTCTTCCCGTACACGAACCGCTACGGGCGGACCCGCTACTTCCAAGACGTCTGGCCCGGCGTGATCCCCGCCTTGGAGCAGGCGTATCGAGAGGCCGAGTCGGACGGGGCGCGCGAGGAAATCGAGAAGTACATGAGCGTGCGGGAGTGCCCCGACTGCCGGGGCGGACGGCTCCGCCCCGAGAGCTTGGCCGTGACCGTCGGCGGGCTCAACATCCAGCAGCTTACGGCCCTCTCCATCCGCGAGGCGTACGAATTTTTCAAGAAGCTGAGGCTCCCGGAGCGGGAGGAGCAGATCGCCCACCAGGTCCTCAAGGAGATCAAAGCCCGGCTCAAGTTCTTGCTGGACGTAGGGCTCGAGTACTTGACGCTCGACCGCCCGGCGGGGACGCTCTCGGGCGGCGAAGCGCAGCGCATCCGGCTGGCGACCCAGATCGGCTCCGGGCTCGTGGGCGTGCTCTACATCCTCGATGAGCCGAGCATCGGTCTCCACCCCCGCGACAACCAACGGCTGCTCCGCACCCTCCAGGGGCTGAGGGATCTGGGGAACACGGTGATCGTCGTCGAGCACGACGAGGAGACGATCCGTTCGGCGGACTTCATCGTGGACATCGGCCCCGGCGCGGGGGCCCACGGCGGGCGCATCGTCGCCACGGGCTCCGTGAAGGACATCGAAGCCTGCCCGGACTCGATCACGGGGCAGTACCTCAGCCGCAGGAGGCAGATCCCCGTCCCCGAGAGGCGCCGAGAGCCCCAAGGCTTTCTGCTCATAAGGGGCGCGCGGCAGCACAACCTCAAAAACATCGACGTCAAGATCCCGCTGGGGGTGTTCGTCTGTGTTACAGGCGTCTCGGGCTCGGGGAAGAGCACCCTCGTGGACGAAATTTTATACCGGGGCGTAGCTCAACGATTAGGGCGCGTGGTGGAGAAGCCGGGCGAGCACGACGACATCGAGGGTTTACATCAAATCGACAAGGTGATCGAGATCGACCAGTCCCCGATCGGGCGCACGCCGCGATCGAACCCCGCCACCTACATCGGGCTCTTCGACTTGATTCGCAAGTTGTACGCCCAAGTTCCCGAAGCGAAGGCGCGGGGATACAAGCCCGGAAGGTTTAGTTTCAACGTCAAGGGCGGGCGCTGCGAGGCCTGCCGTGGGGACGGCTTAATCAAGATCGAGATGCACTTCCTCCCCGACGTGTACGTGCCCTGCGAGGTCTGCAAGGGGAAGCGCTACAACCGCGAGACCCTTGAGATTCAATATAAGGGCAAGTCCATCGCGGACGTGCTGGCGATGACCGTGGAGGAGGCCCTGGAGTTCTTCGAGCATCATCCCGCGATCCGGCGCAAGCTGCAGACCCTCTACGATGTGGGCCTGGGGTACATGGAGCTGGGCCAGCCCGCGACGACCCTCTCGGGCGGCGAGGCCCAGCGCGTCAGACTCGCGGAGGAGCTGAGCAAGCGGGACACGGGACACACCCTCTACATCCTGGACGAGCCCACGACGGGGCTGCACTTCGCGGACGTGGAGAGGCTACTGAACGTCCTCCGGCGCCTGGTGGACAAGGGCAACACGGTGGTCGTCATCGAGCACAACCTCGACGTGATCAAAGTCGCCGACTGGATCCTCGATCTGGGACCCGAGGGCGGGGACGCCGGAGGGTATATCGTGGCCGAAGGCCCCCCGGAGGCGATCGCGGCGGCGGACGGATCGCATACCGGGCGGTTTCTCCGGAGCGCTTTGCGACCTAGGTTGAGTTCCCTGTCGGGTGGCTCCGGCTCCTCGGGAGAACTATAATTTCCGTATTCGCAGGGGGGTGAAAGGCATGCCGGACAAGAGCTTGGAGGAGATGCGGCAACACATGAAAAAGTCGCTCCACGTCTACGAAGAGGAACTGCGGCACCTGCGCACGGGTCGGGCGAATCCCGCCATGGTGGAGGAGGTCATGGTCGACTATTACGGAACGAGAACGCCTCTCAAACACCTGGCTACGATCACCGCGCCGGAGCCCAACCTCCTCGTGATCCGACCCTACGACAAATCCCAGATTCCTGCCATTGAGAAGGCAATCCTGGAGGCCAATTTGGGGTTTAACCCCTCCTCCGACGGAGAGGTGGTGCGGATCGCGGTGCCCAAGCTTTCCGAAGAGCGGCGCAAGGAGCTCGTCAAGGTCGTCCACCAAAAGGCGGAGGAAGCTCGGATCGCGATTCGCAACATCCGTCGCCATATGAAAGAGGAGCTAGAGCGCCAAAAGAAAGAGGGCGAGCTCAGCGAGGACGACTTCCACCGATCCCTCAAGGAGATGGACAACATCACCCACGAGTTCACCGAGAAGATCGACGAACTCATGAAAGAGAAGGAGCAGCAAGTGCTCGAGGTATAGGCGCATCCGCGTCCGCATCCGGCGGCCGGGTAGGCTTGGTCCTAGGATGGAGTCGGAACGAGAACTCCCTCCCGGCCCGGCGCGGGAGCCGGGATTGTCCCTCCGAAGGGTGCCTAGGGGGCTACTCTCCCTCGGGGGAAGTAGTCAGCTGATAGGTGAGGATACCGTGGCAAGGGATCTCATTCTCCTCGAGGAGGCGGGCGGCGGTATCCGCTTCTTCTTCCGGCACGATCAGCAAGAAGGTCGCCCCGATCGCTGCATAGTCCTTCCATTGAGCCACCGAGCTCTCGTGTGTGGTATTCGGAGTCTCGACCTCACAGATGGCGGTCACCTCATCCCCTGCGACGGTGAAGACATCGGGGTAAAACTCCTTGCCCTCCTCGAGGACGATGGCGTTCTGGCGAGACATCCCCGGATTGGTGCGAATCTCCATAGGCCCTTCTTGCTGCAGCCTCTCCACCAGCAACTCGATCACGTAGTCGTGAAAGCCCTGCTCCTCTTCGGAGCGAAGGCGGTGTTCCGGATAATCCGGATGGGTAAGGGCAGACTTCGAATCTTGCATTTGGGCCATGCTCGTGTGCATCTCCCTTCGGATCACAAAGTGGGCTCAGTATACGGCCCCCTCTCGTCGGGGTCAAGTGCTCCGGGTTCCACCGGCGCGTGAGCGAGGTCTGTACCCTAAGCCCCCTCGATGCCGGAGCACCGGGGCTTGCAGGGGGAGAATCTATAAGCTAGAGTACAGGCATGGGCCATCGTCGCAAGATTTGTCGAAACCGTCGGCTCTTGAGGTGTCTGCTGGGAATAGGGCTCCTTTGGGGAGCTATGCCCGCTCCGGTATGGGCTCAGCTCTCGATGGGGGTGAAAGTCCCTCTCTTTACCCTGCCGGAACCGTACGGAGCTCTTGAGGTAAGCGACGAGTTCGTCGGCGAGCTCGGGATCCCCTTCCGGGTCATCGGGGAGGGCGTAGCTCTCCTGGCCAACCTGAAGTTCCTCTTTGGTCCCCTCACCTTACAGGAGTATGGGGTCTCCATATACCCATTCGGTGGGGGAGGCGTAAGCCTTGCGTTCTTCCAGGGAAGGTTCGTCTACAGCTTTCACGTGCTGGGGGGCTTGGAGCACCGCCCGGAGGGCTCTTCACTGCGTCTTTTCGCAGAGTTTGGTATCGCCATCTTTGGCTTTCCCTTTCTTTACAGTCCCGCCGAGGGCGTTCTGATAGGCGTGCGGTATACCTTTTAGGGCTTCTTAGGGCTCCCCGTTTAAGGCCTCAGGCGATCCCGGACCCGTTGCAGGGCCTCCTCGAGCCTCGAGGCGTCGGGGCCGCCGCCCTGAGCGAATCGGGGGTTGCCCCCGCCCTTGCCGCCCACGACTCCCGCAGCTTCGCGCACCAAGTCGCCCGCTCGGAGGGAGTCCGTGAGGGAATCGCTCACCTTGGCCACGAGGACGGCCCGCCCGTTCCGCTCCGTCCCCAGGAGCACGACGCCCCGCTGCAGCCCGTCACTGAGTAAATCCACCAGCTCCTTGAGGCCCTCGACGTCTAGATCCACGCGGGCGACCACGAACTCGTACCCCTCGGCGCGCTCGCGCTTCGCGAGGAGTTCGTCCCTCAGCTGCCGGAGCCGTCCCTGCTGCAGCCTGTGAAGCTCCTCTTGGAGGCGCTCCCGCTCCTCCAAGAGGGCCTCGAGCTTCTTGAGGAGCTCGCCCTCGGAGGTCCGCAGCCGCGCCGTGGCCTCGTGAAGGAGCCGCTCCTTCTCCTCGAGGTAGCGCAGGAGGTTGTCCCCCGTGGCTACGTACACGCGCCGCACCCCGGCGGAGACCCCCTCTTCGCGAACGACCTTGAAGAGCCCGATCTCCCCCGTGTGCCGGACGTGGGTCCCGCCGCACAGCTCGATGCTGAACGGCTCTCCGTTCTCGTAGATGGAGACGACGCGCACCTTCTCTTTGCCTTGATAGTCCTCGGGGAAGAGGGCCATCGCGCCCTTCGCTTTGGCTTCCTCCAGGGACTCGAAGGAGATCTCTACGGGGCGATCGGCCAGGATGACCGCGTTGGCCCGCTCCTCGATCCGCTCGATCTCCGCGTCCGTGAGGGGAGCGAAGTGCGTAAAGTCGAAGCGCAGCTCGTCCGGGGCCACCAACGACCCCGCCTGGATGCCCCCCGGGTGCCCCAGCACCTCCCTAAGGGCCGCGTGGAGGATGTGGGTGGCCGTGTGGTTGCGCTGCACTCTCTTGCGGCGCTCGGCGTCCACCTTCAACAGGCAGCGATCCCCCGGGGAGAAGGAGCCCTCGAGCACCTTCACCCGATGGTAGAAGACCCCGCGGGCGTCCTTCCGGACGTCGAGGACCTGAGCCCGTCCGGCACGTGCGAGGTTTTCCACCGCTCCGGTATCGGCCACCTGTCCCCCGCCCTCGGCGTAGAAGGGGGTCTCGGTGAACACGAGCTGCCCCTCCGCCCCTTGGGCCAGCTCGCCCACAGGATCTTGGCGCTCGTCCACGAGGGCGAGCAGCTCCCCCTCCGCCTCGAGCTGCTCGTACCCGACGAACTCCGTGGGGGGGACGTCGAGCTTGGTGCCCTTGGAGAAGACCGCCGTTTCCCGGGGCGAGGCCTGCTTGGAGCGCTCCTTTTGCTTTTGCATCTCGCGCTCGAAGCCCGCCCGATCCACCGTGAAGCCCCGCTCGCGGGCGATGTCCTCCACGATCTGGATGTGAAAGCCGTGCGTGTCGTGGAGGAAGAACGCCTCCTCGCCCGTGATCACCCGCTCGCCCTTGCGCTCCTTCTTCGCGAAGAGCTTCTCGATCCACTCCATGCCCGCCTGGTACGTGCGGGCGAAGCGCTCCTCCTCCTGGGCGATCGCCTTCACGATGAAGTCCTGCCGCTCCCGTAGCTCGGGGTAGAAGTCTCCCATCGCCGCGATCACGGATTGCGCTACTCCGCCCAGGAACGGCCCTTCCAACCCCAGCTTCTTCCCGAAGCGGATCGCGCGCCGGATGAGCATCCGCAGCACATAGGAGCGCTCTTCGTTCCCGGGCACCACCCCGTCGGCGATTAAGAAGGTCATCGCCCGCCCGTGGTCCGCGATCACCCGGTAGGGAACGATGTTCTCGCGCATCTGGCCTTCGGAGTGGCCCGTGAGCTTCCGGATCTGCTCCATCAGGGGCCGAAAGAGGTCCGTGTCGTAGTTCGTGGGCGCGTTCTGGACCACCGACGCGATGCGCTCGAGGCCCATCCCCGTGTCCACGCCGGGCTGGGGCAGCGGAGCGCGCGAGCCGTCGGAGGCTTGGTCGTACTGCATGAACACCAGGTTCCAGATCTCGAGCCACCTTCCGCAGCCGTTGTCCCGTGCCACGGAGCAGTCGGGCTCCTTGCAGGTGCAGAACTCGGGCCCCCAGTCGTAGTGGATCTCGCTCGTGGGGCCGCAGGGGCCCACGTCCCCCATGCTCCAGAAGTTCGTGGCGTCGCCCATCTTCAGCACTTGCTCCTCGCGGACGCCGGGGATCTCGAGCCAGTATTGGGGGGCCTCCGCGTCGTCCCGGTGGACCGTGAAGATCAATCGTTGGGGGTCGACGCCCAAGACGTCCACGACGAACTCATAGGCGTAGCGGATCGCCTCGCGCTTGAAGTAATCCCCAAACGAGAAGTTCCCCAGCATCTCGAAGAAGGTGTGGTGGCGGGGGCTGGGGCCCACTTCTTCTAGGTCGTTGTGCTTGCCGGAGACGCGCATGCACTTCTGGCAGCTCGTGGCGCGGGTGTAGGGGCGCTTCTCCAGCCCCAAGAACGCGTTCTTGAACTGGACCATCCCCGCGTTCACGAAGAGCAGGGTGGGGTCGTCCGGCACCAAGGGGGAACTGGGGACGACCGCGTGCCCCTTCTCCTCGAAGTACTTCAAGAAGAGCCGGCGGATCTCCGCACCCGTCCGCGCTTTCATGGCAACGGGATTCTAGGAGAGAGCGGCAAGGATTGCAACTCTCCGGGTGAATCCTTCTGTCTCGTATTCCTCGTCGGCGTGGCGTGGAGCTTCCGGGCCCGCTAAGGGAAAGGGCTCCGAACCGATAGGGCGGTGGCAAGAAACCCGAGCAGAGCCTGCAGGAGATAGAGGGCAACGATCAGGAGCATGATCAACACGCCGGTAACGTAGCTCAGCCGGGGGCTGAGCACCCCCTCCTCCAAGGCTCGTGGAAGGAGCTCCTTGCTCAAGCGCCGCCACAGCCATTGCAACCAGAGCGCACCGATGAGCACGAAATAAGCTCCGTAGACGAGCGGAAGTGCGAGGAAGATACTCAGCACCTGTGCGGCGTCGGATGGAGAGTCTCCTCCTCTCCCAGCGGTGGGCCAGAGGATCAACAAGAGGCCGAGCAAAAAGGGCAACCCGACAAATACCACGAGGAAGGAGAGGATCACTTGCAGGGCAGTACCATACTTCAATCGGGGGGCGATCCACCCCCGGTCCGTGAGCCGTCCCAGGATGTGATGGGCAAGGATCCACCAGAGCGCTTGGAGGATGAGCGGGGCCAACAGAAGCCCTACGAGAAGCGCCACTCCCCACCCGATCAGCACGCTCTCCATGTTCGTCCCCCTAGATTAGCGAGCGAGAGCGGGGTTCAAATCTCATCCGGCGTCGTGGGCCAGGTGTAGTCCTCAAACTGCTTCCTTAGGGCTTTCTTGTCGAACTTGCCCACGCTCGTCTTGGGGATCTCCTCCACGAAGACGACCTCATCGGGAAGCCACCACTTGGCGACCTTATCCCTCAAGAACTCTAAAATCTCATCTTTGGTGATCTTGTCCTTGAACTCCTCCTTGGGGACGACGCAGGCCAAGGGGCGTTCCTGCCACTTGGGGTGCGGGAGCGCGATCACGGCGGCCTCCTTCACCTTGGGGTGGGCCATGATCGCGTTCTCCAGCTCCACGCTCGAGATCCACTCCCCGCCGCTCTTGACCAGATCCTTGGTGCGGTCCACGATCTGGATGTAGCCCTCCGGGTCGATGGTGACGACGTCCCCGGTGCGGAACCAGCCGTCGTCGAACGCCTCCTCGGTGCGGGGATCGTTGTAGTAGCTGCGGATGATCCACGGCCCGCGGACCTGGAGCTCGCCCATCGTCTGGCCGTCCCAGGGGACTTCCCGTCCTTGGTCGTCCACGGCGCGCAGCTCCACGAACGGCGCGGGGATCCCCTGCTTGGCCCGGTAGGCGAAGCGCTCCTCCTCGGGGAGCTGCTCTAGGTGGCTCTTGAGCTTGGAGACCGTCCCCAAGGGGCTCATCTCCGTCATGCCCCAGGCGTGGGTGATCGAGATCCCGAACCGCTTCTCGAAGCCCTCGATCAGGCTGCGGGGGGCCGCCGAGCCCCCGATGATCACCGTTCGCAGGCTGGAGAGGTCGTAGCGCTCGCTCTGGAGGAGCTCGTACATCCCGAGCCAGATCGTGGGCACGCCCGCGGTGAGCGTGACCTTCTCCTGCTGGATGAGCTCGGCGATGTCCCGGGGGTGCAGGTGCGGACCCGGGTAGACCTGCTTCGCCCCCACGAGCGTGGCGGCGAAGGGGAGCCCCCAGGCGTTGACGTGGAACATGGGCACGATGGGCAGCACCACGTCCCGCTCCCCTAGGGCCATCCCGTCGGGGAGGCACTCCACCAGGGTGTGGAGCACCAAAGCCCGGTGGGAGTAGACCGCCCCCTTGGGGTTCCCCGTCGTCCCGGAGGTGTAGCACATCACCGCCGCGTCGTCCTCCTCGAGGGTGGGAAACTCGAAGTGGGGATCGGCCTCCCGCAGCAGCGCCTCGTAGTCGTAGACGGGGGAGAGGGAGGTCTCCGGCAGGCGCTCCGAGTCCGTCATGATCACGTAGCCCTTCACGCCCTTGAGCTGAGGCTGGATGCGCTCGAGCACCGGGATGAGGGAGTCGTCCACGAAGATAAGCTGGTCCTCGGCGTGGTTAACGATGTAGGCGATCTGATCCGGGAAGAGGCGGATGTTCAGGGTATGGAGCACCGCGCCCAGGCAGGGGACGGCGAAATAGAGCTCGAAGTGGCGGTAGTGGTTCCAGGCGAAGGTGGCGACCCGGTCGCCCTTTTGGACGCCCAGCGATCGGAGGGCGTTCGCCAGCCGACACACCCGCTCGTAGTACTCCCCGTAGGTGTAGCGGTGCAGCCCCGAGGGCATGCGGGAGACGATCTCCTTGTGGGGGTAGAGCTTGCGGACCCGCTCCAAGAGGTGGGTCAGGGTGAGGGGGTACTCCATCATCAGGCCTTTCATTTTGGCTCCTCCTTCGCTTCGCTCGCTGCTGAGGGGGATTCTACGTGCGGGCCGCCCGCGGGGTCAAGCCGCAAGCCGGGACTAGACCTCGGGATCCAGCCGCTTGCTGTAGTAGAAGATGTCGTCGTGCTTCGTGTACCCCAGGCGCGCGAAGACCTTCATGGAGACGTCGTTCCAGTCCTCGATGAGGGCCGCAAAGATCTCGATGCCCAGCTCGAGGCAGCGCTTCTCGACGGCCTCCACGAGCCTGCGGGCGATCCCCTTGCGGCGATGGTCGGGGTGGACGGCCACGCGGTTGATCCAGCCCTTCCGCCCGTCGTGGGTGCCCAGCACCGAGCCCACGATCCGGCCTTCGAGCTCCGCAACCAGATAGATGGCCGTCGGCCACCGGAGCTGCTGCTCGATAGCCGAGCGGCTATCGCGGCCCCGGGGCTTATAGGGGAGCCCGGCGGCCTCCCAGAGGGCGATCACGTCGTCGTAGTCCTCCGGCCTCATCGCTCGGATCGTGATCTCATGAACCATGGCGCGCTTAGGATAGCAGACGACCGTTTCGCCTGCACGGGGTCCCAGGAGTACAATGTCAAAGGTGATTCCCATGAGCATGAGGCTGCTCTTCAAAGACCGGGAGGTCCGGGCGCCCTATCTGCTGAGGATCTTCGACGTGAGCGCGCGGGAGTTCGAGGCGCTCACGGACGAGGACGTCAAGGCCGAGCTCCTCGACGGGGTGATGATCGTGCACTCCCCCTCTACTCTTCGGCACGAGGATTTGCAGGGCTTCCTGCTAAGCGCGATGCGCGTCTACGCGGAAACCAAGGGGCTGGGTAGGGTCATGGGG
>JALSGO010000106.1 GCA_026982655.1 Candidatus Bipolaricaulota bacterium | reverse complement strand
GGGTCAAAGCCTTCGGCGTCCTCGGGCTTGTAGTCCGGCCCCTTCCCCTCGGAGTAGTCGTAGAAGCCCTTGCCCGTCTTGCGCCCCAGCTCGCCCCTTTGGATCTTCTCTTCGAGGATGGGCGGGTTCGGCAGGCCCGCCTCTTTCCTGACGTTGTACCCGATGTCGAGCCCCGTAAGATCGGCCAGCTCGAACGGCCCCATGGGGAATTTTTCGCCGAACTTCATCCGCGCGTCGATGGCTTGCACGGGAATGTTCTCGCGGGAAGCTTGCCACATTGCCTCACCGATGAAGCCCTCAAACACCGAGCTGGTGATGAACCCGCGCACGTCCTTGCGGCAGACGACGGGGGTCTTTTTCAACTTCCGGGCCAACTCGACGGTGAGCTGCACCGTCTCGTCGCTCGACTGCTGGCCCCGAATCACCTCGACGAGGGGCATCATCACCGCGGGGTTGAAGAAGTGCATTCCCACCACCCTTTCTGGGCGCGCAGTGGCCTCGGCGATCTGGGTGATGGGCAAAGAACTCGTGTTCGTCGCCAAGACGGCGTGCTTCGGAGCCCATTCGTCGAATTTCTTGAACAAATCGCGCTTAAGCTCGAGATTCTCGGGTGCGGCCTCGATCACGAAGTCGGCGTTCTCGACGGCGGCTTTAAGGTCCGCCAGGGGCGTGATGCGCTCTAGGGTAGGCTCGATCTGCTCCTTTGAGACGAGGCCCTTTTCGGCGAGCTTCTTAAGGCTCCAAGCGATCTGCTGATAGCCCTTTTGCGCTAGCTCCTCGCTGACGTCGTAGAGCTTGACGTCATAGCCCGCTAGGGCCGCCAGCTCGGCGATCCCGTGGCCCATCGTCCCCGCTCCGATCACGGCAATCGTCTTGATGTCATGAACGTTCATGTCGGCTTATCCCTCCCAGCTCGTTATAGCACAGCTTGCTTAAGATCGGCAACTGCGCTAAGGAAAAGCTGAAACGTTGAGGGACGGGCTTCAATCGCTTTTCCTACTACCCCGCAGGGGACGAGGTCGCCCGCGAGCCGACGACCGCCGCGTTCTCAACGGGATCCTGTACGTGTACGTGCTGCGCATCGACTGCCGTTGGGAAGACGTCCCCCGCGAGTATGCCTCTCCGGCCGGTGATAACGTCAGAGCACCAAGCTCTGCGGGTCCACGTCGATTTTCGTCGGGGGAAGGGACCCCTCCCGCAGCAGATCCCTCAGGGCCTCGGTGGTGGTTCGTATGTCCTTGGCCTTGAGCACGAGCCGGTGCCGATAGAGCCCCCGCACCCGATAGGGGAGCGCCTTGTAGGGCCCCAGCACCTCCAAGCCCTTGAGGGTCGGGAGGGCCTCGGCCAGCCGCGCCGCTCCGCGCTCCGCCCGCTCCTCCTTGGAGTCCTCGACCGTGATCTGGATCAAGTGCGAGAAGGGCGGGTAGTTCAGCGACTCGCGGAAGACGATCTCCTCGGCATAGAAGGTGCGATAATCTTGGGCGGCGGCGAGCGAGACGGCATAGTGCTCCGGATGGTTCGTCTGCAGGAGGACCTCGCCGCCCTTGGGGCCGCGGCCCGCCCGCCCGATCGCCTGGCTGATCAGCTGGAAGGTCCGCTCCCCCGCGCGGAAGTCGGGGAGATCGAGAAGGGTATCCGCGGAGAGGATCCCGACGAGCGTCACGTTGGGGAAGTCGAGTCCCAGCCCGATCATCTGCGTCCCCAGGAGGATATCGATCTCTCCTTTGCGGAAGGCTTCTAAGAGGGGGCCGTGCTGTCCGCGGCGGACGGCGTCGGAGTCCATCCGCACCACCCGTGCGCCGGGGAACGCCTCCCGTAAAGCGTTCTCTGCCTGCTGGGTCCCCACTCCCAGGAAGGCGAGGTCCCGCGACCTGCACCGGCGGCAGCGCCCCACGGGGAAGGTCCTCCCGCAGGTGTGGCAGCGCAGCCGCTGGCCCCGGTAGTGATAGACGAGCGCGATCCCGCAGTGGGGACACCTCTGGGTCTCGCGGCACTTCCGGCAGAGGACGGCCCGCGAGAAGCCCCGTAAGTTGAGCAACAAGAGCGTCTGCTCACCCGCCTTGAGCCGTTGCGCGATCTTCTTTGCGAGCAGGGGCGTAAGCAGACGGTCTTCCCCCTGAAGGTCCACGATCTCGACGCGGGGAGGCGGTCC
>JALSGO010000105.1 GCA_026982655.1 Candidatus Bipolaricaulota bacterium | reverse complement strand
CTCAGTGCCCGAGCGATGGTGCTCTTCCCGCTGGCGATCCCGCCCGTGAGTCCGACGATCAGCATGGTCCTTTGGTTATAGCGCGCCCAAGCCCGCTGGGACAACCGGAACGGAGCGCTATAATGGAGGCACGATGAGGCGAACCTATTTGGTGACCGTACGCCGGGCGGAGGAAGGCGGCTATACGGTCGAGGTCCCCGCGCTGCCCGGCTGCGTCTCCCAAGGCGAGACGTACGAAGAGGCGTTGGCCAACATCCGCCAGGCGATCGCGGTGTACTTGGAAGAGCTGGAGGAAGGGGAGCTCAACCCGGAGGCTCCGGTCTTCGTCACCACCGTCGAGGTCGAAGTGCCCGAGCCGACGACGGCATCCCGCAGCCAAGGCGAAGGCAAGCGCTAATCCCGATCACAAGGTGCTGAAGGTCGGCACGCTTCGCAGCCTCATCCGGAAAGCCGAGCTTACGAAGGAGGAGTTCCTGCGCCTGCTGCGAGGCCTGTAATCCCCTTCAGCTCTGCAGCTCCTCGTGTGCCCTTCGCACCTGCTCGGCCCAGTCCCAGTCCCGGTCGAGGGCCCGCGAGCGCCCCGGCGCGTTCCCCATCCCCAGATGCAGGAGGAACTCGACGTTCCCCGCAGGACCCTTGAAGGGCGAATGCGTCGCGTTGAGGACGGGCATCGCCAGCTCGCGCTCCGCGAACTCCGCGACGCCGCGCAGCACGCGCTCGTGCACCTCGGGGTCTTTCACCACGCCGCCCTTCTTGACGTGCTCGCGCCCCGCCTCGAACTGGGGTTTGACCAGCACGACGATGTCCCCGTCGGGTTTTACGATCCCCCGGAGCGCGGGGAGAATTTTTTTCACCGAGATGAACGAGACGTCCACCGTCGCCAAGTCTACGCGTTCGCCGACCTGCTCCCCGGTGAGATGCCGGGCGTTTACGCCTTCGAGCACGACCACCCGGGGATCGTTGCGCAGCGTCCAGTCGAGCTGCCCCTTGCCCACGTCCACGGCGTAGACGCGTTCGGCCCCGTGCTGAAGCAGGCAGTCCGTGAAGCCGCCCGTGGAGGCCCCGACGTCTAGGCACACCTTCCCCGCGACGTCAAGGCGAAAGGCGCGCAGGGCCTTCTCCAGCTTGTAGCCCCCCTGGCTCACGTAGCGGGGCTTCTCCTTAAGCTCGAGGCTCGCGTCCGGAGATACGGGATGCGAGGGCTTGTCGGCGACCTCCCCATCGACGAGCACCCGGCCTGCCCGGATGAGCCGCTGAGCGAGGGCGCGGCTGGGGGCCAGGCCCCGCTCGACCAGCAGAAGATCCAATCGCTTTTTGGCTTTTGTCCCCATTTCCCTCGTCTGTCCTGAGTATCGTACGCCCTTGACGACCTCTCGACAAAGCTCCTAGAATCGCTTAATCGAATGACGAGAAGGGGTGAGACGCATGACATGTCGATCCTTACGACTTGTAGTCGGTTCGTCCTTATACCTCTTTGTCCTCATCCTACTGGGTGTAGCGCCAAGTTCTTTCTCGGAGCCTTCTCAGACGACTCTGGTTCTAGTTGCTGAATCCCCGCAGACCGTGGAGATAGAGTTCCCCCTTAGAGACCTTCAACGGTTTCGGGTCACGTCCGACCAGTTGTACGTTCAGGCTTCGCGGTTTGCCATTTCCATTTTATTCGACCAACTTCGCTCAACCGTGGACTGGACGTTTCAGGAGGAGAGCTTCTTCCTTCGCTTTACGGTCCCGTCCGGTAGCGAGATCCGGTTTGGGGATCCCGGCATGGAGATGCCCGGTCCCGGAGAGATCCGCCCGGGAACGGTGATTCATCTGCCCGACGAGTTTCAAGCCCGATCCTTTGGGACGGATGGGATTCATGTAACAGGGGATCTTTGGATTCGCTTACGCTCGGAGAGCATTCGCGTCGAGCTGTTTCAGGGAGGAAGTCCGCGCTGAGGCCTCGGCTCGTCGTACGAGGAAGAAGGGGTTGCCCATCTGCAGGGGAGATCTGAGGGCGAGCTTGTAATCCGTTCGGTTTTCCTGTATAGTAAACCTCGATGAACGAAGAACCGCGAGCTTGCCCGCCGATATCCCTCCCAAGATGTCCGCGTAGAGTTCAAGCTCACCCAACGTGCTTTTGAAAGGAGCTTTTCACTTTGCCATTCGCCAAATTAGGGCTCTCGGAGCCCATCGTAAACGGAGTCGAACGGGCAGGCTATCAGGAGCCTACGCCCATCCAACAGAGGGCCATCCCGCCCATCCTCGAGGGCCGGGACATAATCGCCACCGCCCAGACGGGGACGGGCAAGACCGCCGCGTTCGTGCTCCCCGTCCTGGAGCGGATCGCGCGTACCCTTAAAGACAAAGACGCAAACGCGAAGCCGAAGGGTCCGAGGTGCCTCGTGCTCGCCCCCACCCGGGAGCTGGCCTTGCAGGTGGAGGAGAGCGTCCGGACCTACGGGCGCTTCCTCCGGGTGCGATCGGCGGTGCTGTACGGCGGCGTCGCGATCGGGCCTCAGGTGCAGGCCCTCCACGCGCAGCCCGACGTGGTGATCGCCACCCCGGGGCGCCTGCTCGACCACCTGGGGCGCGGGAACGTCCGCTTCTCCCGGCTGGAGGTGCTGGTGCTCGACGAGGCCGACCGGATGCTCGACATGGGCTTTCTGCCCGACATCCGCCGGATCCTGAGCGAGCTGCCCGCCCGGAGACAGAACCTGCTGTTCTCGGCCACGATGGCCCGCGGGGTGGAGGCGCTGGCCCGAAGTTTCATGCGCGATCCCGTGCGGATCTCCATCGGCGTGCAGGCCACCCCCGCCGAGGGCGTCTCCCAATCCCTTTACCCGGTGGCGGGTCACCTCAAGACCGAGCTGCTCGCAAGGCTTTTGGAGATCACGCCCCACAAGTCCGTGCTGATCTTTACGCGCACGAAGCGCGGGGCTGAACGGGTCGCACGGGCGCTCGCCAAGAAGGGCTTCCCCGCGGTGGCCCTCCACGGGGACAAGACCCAGAGCCAGCGGGAGCGGGCCCTCCAGGGTTTCCGGGAGCAGAAGCACCGCATCCTGGTGGCCACCGACGTGGCCGCCCGCGGGCTGGACATCCGGGACATCTCCCACGTGATCAACTACGACGTCCCCGAGTCCTTCGACGCCTACGTGCATCGGGTGGGCCGCACCGCCCGGGCGAACGCCCGGGGCGAGGCCCTTACGCTGGTGGCCATGGACGAGGAGGATCTCGTGAGGGACATCGAGCGGCGCTTGAAGCGCTCGCTGCCCCGGGTGGGCGTCCCCGACTTCGAGTACAGCGCGCCCGCTCCGCCTCGATACGGCTCCCGGTCCCGGGGGAGTCGTGAGGGGCAAGGTCGGAGCTGGGGACGAGGGAGAAGCCGCCGTCGGAGCCGCGGCAGTCGCAGCGGGGCCCGGCAGTAGCCCCAAGAATCAGCCCGTCCGCCCCGGGTCGGGGTACGCTTCCAGGGCAGCCCGTAGGATCCGCATCGCCCGGCGCAGCTTCTCGACGCCCAGCACGTAGGCGATGCGCACCTCGTCCCGGCCCTTCCCCGGGGTCGAGTAGAAGTCCCGCGCGGGGGCGAGCATCACCGTCTCGCCCTCGTGCTCGAACTCGCTTACAAGCCAAGCGCAGAACCTCTCCGCGTCGTCCACGGGCAGTTTCACCACGGCGTAGAAGGCCCCCTGGGGCTTGACGCAGAACGCGCCCTCGACCCGCTGCAGTTCCTCGAAGAGGGCGTCCCGCCGGCGGGCGAACTCCTCCACGATTCGCCGGATCTCCCGCCGGTAGTCCCCCGAACGCAGGAGGCGGACGAGCCCGAACTGCTCCGCCGTCGGGGGCGAGAGCCGGGCCTGGGCGAACTTCAGGGCCGCTTCCATCACGTCGGGGTTGCGGCTGGCGATCGCGCCGAGGCGGGCCCCGCAGGCGGAGAAGCGCTTGCTGATGCTGTCGCAGACGATCACGCGCTCCTCGAGCCCCGGAAGCTGCAGCGCGCTTTGGTGGGGGAGCCCGTCGTAGACGAACTCCCGATAGACCTCGTCCGCAATCAAGAACAGGTCGTGCTCGAGGACGATCTCCTTAAGCGTACGGAGCTCGTCGGACGTGTAGACGGTCCCCGTGGGGTTGTTCGGGTTGCAGATCAGAATGGCCTGGGTGCGCTCCGTGATCTTTCGCTCCATGGCCTCGCGCTCCGGCAGGTGGAACCCCGTCTCGGGCTCCGTCTCCAGGGGGACGAGCCGGACGGAGGCCATCGCGGCGTAGGAGTTGTAGTTCGTGTAGAAGGGTTCCGGCACCAGCACCTCGTCGCCGGGGTCCGTGATCGCCAGAAGCGCGAAGAGCAGCGCCTCGCTCCCCCCCGTGGTGACGAGGAGCTGATCCCGCCCCAGTTCGATCCCGAGGTCGCGGTAGTATCGCCGGAGGGCGTCGACGGCCTCGTCGAGCCCTTGGGAGGGGCTGTAGGCGATGACCTCAGGGACCTCGCGAAGGCCCTCGCGGAACGCTTGGGGAGTGGGCAGATCCGGCTGGCCGATGTTGAGGTTGTAGATGCGCTTCCCCTGCTTTCGGGCCTCGTCGGCCAAGGGCTTGAGCTTCCGGATCGGGGAGAACTGCGTCTCGTGTGCGCGGGTTGAGATGCGAGCCATGGTTTCCCCTTCCCTGCCTTCCTTTGCACGGAGGATCCGAGCGGGTTCTCGGGCGTATTCTCATAGGAAACCTCCGCGCTGTCAACCCGTCCCAGACCCAGCCCCAATCGGGGGGCCACCCGGCGGGCTCCTAGAGCGAGCGTCCGTCTCGGCTCGGGCCGAGGGATTCTAAGTGGCAGGTGTCGTTGAGCGTGCGGAGGACCCAGCCCTCTTCCTCGCGGGAGAGGTGGGTGATCCCGCAGTTGCTCACGAGGAAGCCGAAGCTCACGAACTCCGGCTCCCGATCGCGGAAGAGGGGCGCGCCCTGCTGGAGGACGTAGTTGACGATGTGGCGGATCACCCCGCCGTGGGCTACCACGGCGACGCTCCGCCCCTCGGACTCCTCCAGGATCTCTCGAAAGGCGCGGACGGCGCGCTCGTAGAGTTGGCGCACGCTCTCGCCCCCTTGGGGTTGAAAGCTCAAGGGGTCCACGCGGTGGGGATCGCCCTCCCGGAAGGCCTCCGCGAAGCGCAGCTCGACCTCCTCCCGGCGGTAGCCCTGCCAGTGGCCGTAGTGCAGCTCCCTCAGGTCCTGGCGGATTCGGATCTCCGGGGAGTGGGGCTGACGCCGGGCGATGATCTGTGCCGTCTCCAGGGCGCGGGACAGATCGCTGCTGTATAGGCGGTCGAGGCGCTCCGAGGCGAGGCGCTCGGCGGTGCGCTCGGCCTGCCTGCGCCCCCGCTCGTTGAGGGGGATGTCCAGCTGCCCCATGCAGATCCCGTCGCGGTTCCAGTCCGTCTCGCCGTGGCGAATCAGGTAGATCTCCGTCATGGCGGTAGCATCCCTGCGGTAGGAGTCCCACTCCGCTCAATCGGCTCCCTCGTGGGGAAACGCGCAGCAGAGGTAGCGCCATACGGGCGCGAAGAGGGGGGTTCCGTCCGGGGCTCGGGGCGTCTTGCGGTCGCGGACCACGGCGCCGTGGGCGTCGCCGGCGAAGCGCCCGGTGGCCGGCAGGGCCTCGGTAAAGAGCATGTGGGATCCTCCGTACGGGGGAGCGGCTTCGTCGACGTTGCGCGAGGGACCGAAAGCTCCCATCCCGAGGGCCCGCCACGCTTGCACGTAATAGGGATAGCCTCGATCGCGCCGATGCGCGAATCCGAAGTAGCGTTCGCTGGGGGTGCGGTGGGGACCCGTCAGCCAGGGCGCGAGGTTCCCTCGTGCGCCCACGAAATCCCCCGGAGCGCCGAACATCACCACTCGAGCGACCTCATAGCGGCGGGCGACGAAGGCGGCGTGCCCGCCGCCCTGGGAGTGGCCCGAGAGGATAACCCGCTCCCACGCGACCGAGCCGTCCTCTCGGAGAAAGCGTCCCCAGCCTTCTTGAGGGTATCTCCCGTCCAGGTACTGCAGGAGCTTCCGGAGGCGATTCCGGATTGAGTTCGCCTCGCTGACCCGTACGAGGGGACTGAGGTCACGACCCTCGAGGATCTCCTCCCGGACACGAGCGGTGCACTCCGGATCCGGAGAGCGCCGGCAGAGCCCCAGGATCGTCCAGCGGTTGGGGTACCGCAACCCGATGGCCGGCGTGCCTGTGCGCGCGACCTCTCGCAACAGGAGCCGGCTGCCTTCCGGTACCCCGAACGATCCCGGCAGGTGCACCAACAACGAGTCGCGGGGCGGGACGCTGGGATCCCGACATACGATATGGGGTTCGAGCCAGTCCTCGATCGCAGGATCCGTGGCCTGGGGAGGGATGCGCCGCTCAACGGCTACCCCGTCCGACGCGCAGGAGAAGTCTTCGGCTGCCGCTCCCGGGCTCGCCCAAGGGGGAACGAGCAGGCCCCCGAGCGCCAGCATCCCGATTCCGAGAAGAGACAAACGAGCCGGGACCGCATGTGTTCTTCCCACGTTTCTTTCCTCTCTTTCTCGATCTTGATCTTAGCCCTTGTGGGATCCCCCTGCGACTCCGCCACGGCTACTGCTACGGTGGACTTCCCTCATCTCTACGGGGTGCCGTGCCGACTTAGAAGAACGGAAGATCCATCTTGAAGTAGACCTGGGGCATCTCCTCCCCGAGGGCTTGAGCCACTCCCGCTCGGACGGTGATGCGTCGGCCATACCCTAAGGTGACGGCGAGGGAGAGCTCCGCGCCGAAGCCCACCTTGAGCTCCTCTACCTTGAGTTCGTCCCCGGCCATCCCGGCGTCCACGAAGAGCCGCGCGCCCACGTCGTCGAAGAAGACGGGCCAACCCCCTAAGCCCCGCTCGAGGGAGAAGAGCTCGAAGTCGTACTGCACCCCCAGCGAGACGGCCTGCTTCCCGGAGAAGGCCCCGGGCGCAAACCCCCGCAGCACGAAGGGGCCGTACGGGCCGCCCAGCTCAAAGGCGTCCTCCTCGTCCTCGGAGTCCGTCCAGCCCGCGACGAAGCGCAGATCGACCCGCTGGGACGGGGCCAAGGGCAGGCGGATCGACTCCCGCCAGGAGAAGGTGAGCGCCCTGCGCCACCCGTCCTCGCCTTCGCCTTCCTCACGGAACAGCTCCCCCGAGAGCGCGATGTGGAGCCGGTCCCGGAACCGCTCCCGCCCGCGGCTCAGCGTGTAGGAGTACGTCCCCGAGATCGTGTGGCGAACGGTGGGCTCTCCGTCCTCTCCTGCCTCGACAACGGCGGGACCGTCAGCTTGCAGGCCCTCCGGTTCCCCGCCCTCGCCTGCCTCGCCTTCCGTCTCTCCCTCTTCTTGGGGTTCGGGTTCGGGTCGGGGCTTGCGCTCCGAGCGCGTGTACCCCACGGATACGACCTGCTGGCGCTCGGCGGAGAGCAGGATCGGGACGGAGACGCTCCCCCCAAGGGTCCGCTCCCAGGCGTCCTGGGAGAAGAAGAGTGTCACGGGCACGACCTGGCTGTTGGCGTACGCAAACGACAAGACGGGCGCGTCGGCCTCGAAGTCCCAGCCCACAAGCGCCGTGTAGAAGTGCTGGAAGAGCACGTCCTGGGCCAGGGTGAAGACACCCACCCCCGCGCCCGTGCCCGAGAGGAGGGGCAGCGGGAGCCAGAAGCGGGGCACCAACGAGGCCCACGGGCGATAGGGCTCGATGGGGTAGTCGGTGCGGGGGTAGCCGGTCCACTCGGGGAGCGCCTCTCGGGGGAACTCCACCGGCTCCCAGGTCTCCGGGCGCAGGGGCATCTTGTAGACGTCGTACCCTTCGCTTCCGTAGCCGATAAACGCGATCTCGTCCCCGTCGGGGGAGACCGTGGGCGAGAGGGCCCCGGTGAGCGCGTTCGTCACCCGGAAGAACTTCCCATCGCTCACGCGATAGGCGTAGAGGTTGTACACCCGATCGGGGTCAGCGCTGAACAGGATGTACTGCCCGTCCGGGGTCCAGACGGGGTCGCCCACTTGGTGCTTGTCCTGGGTGAGGGGCTTCAGCTCACCCCCTTCTACAGGCAGGAGATAGAGATCTTGGTAGCCCCCCCAGCGCCAGAGGGCGAGCGCGATCCGCTCCCCGTCGGGGGAGAGTGCAAAGGAGTGGATCACCCCCGAGTTGTCGGGGAACTCGAGCAGGGTGCGCCTCTCGCCCGTCTCCGGGTCGAGCACCCGCAGGGCGGTGCTCCCGTCGGAGCCGACGTTGCGGGCGTAATAAATTCTCCCGTCGGGCGCGACCCGGGCGTAGTAGGCCCGCTCCCCCCACGTCAGGCGCTCCTCGCGCCCTTCTGCAAGGTCGTAGCGGTAGAGGTCGCTGCGGATCGCGTAGAGGCCCTCGAAGTCCAGCTTGGCGTAGACCAAGGCCTTCCCGTCGGGCGTCCAGGCGGGGTTCATCGCCAGGCCGCCGGACACGACTTCGCGGTCCTGCTCGCCCTCCGGGGTCACCAGGCGGATTCCCGAGAGCCCCCCGCCGCTGTGGACGTAGGCGATCCACTCCTCCGTCCCCTCCGTCTCGCCCTCCTCGCCCGTGGGGATCGCGGGGGACCAGGCGGGCGTCTCCGTGAAGAAGCCGTGCGTGGTGACCCGCAAAGCGGGGGTGACGCCCCGCTCGGCGATGCGCTCGATCTCCGGGGCGAATTGCTCCCGCAGCCAGGCCCGGAAGCCCTCGTAGACCTCTGGGGAGGAGGCCCCGAACGCCTCTTGAAAGACCCGGTCGAGGTCCTCCCCGAACCCGAGGAGGAACAGCAGGTTCAAGGGCCGCGAGCTGTTGACCTCGTTGAAGCGGCGCACCGCGTCGTCGCCGTACGTCTCCTCCAGATATTGCAGGAGCCAGGAGCCGAAGTTGTACACGAGCAACCCCACAAACGGCCACTCCGCGCGCGTGTAGAAGCCCTTGATCTCGTCGAACCTCGGGATCCGGTTGTCGAGGACCATCTGGCGGATCATCATGCGGGTCTTGGCGTCGTTCATGCGGCACTCCCCCAGGTGCTTGCATTTCTCATAGACGGCCAGGCCCTCGATGAAGGGGAGGGGCTTGACCGTGTTGGGCAGGACGATCTTCCCCAGCGCTCTCCGGAGGAGCTTGGGCCAGCCGCGGGTCTGGTCCAGATCGACGGCGTGGACCAGCTCGTGGAAGAGCACCGCCTTCCACCACGACTCCAAGCGGACGTTGAACCCGTCCGACAGGCGATACTGCGAGGCGAAGAGCACCACCTCGTCGTTGGGGAAGAGCGTCGCGAAGCCGTTGGAGAAGTCAAAGGGATCGACCAGCACGATGTCGATGACGGGAGGGACCTCGCCGAACTCCTCGACCAATAGGGGGTAGAACTCCTCGGCGTATTGGGCCGTAAGGTGCGCGACGCCTTCTAGCCCTTGGGGGAAGTGGATCCGGAAGTGCTCGGTGGTGAGGGTCTGCCAGCGGAGCTTCGGGTCGAAGCTCAACCCGAAGGGCTGGGCCTGCGATTCCGCCGTCACCAGGAGAAGCGCCGCTGCTGTCAAAAGCAGAGCCGTAAGAATTCGCGCCCGTGGGGTTACCGTACGCAGGGTACGCATCTCACATTCCTCCTTCTCTGCTCAGCGCCGGACAGGGATCTCTTCCAACGGGGCATAGACAGCTAACGTACACGCACACGCTAGAAACTCACGCGGAACTTCGTCTCGCCCGCTTGGGTGACGACCAGCTCCACGCGCACCCGGAACTGTTCAAAGACCGTGAGCGTAGTCGAGATCCCCCAGCTGAAGAGGGCTTCCGTTTCCGTCTCGGGCTCCTTTCCGTCCTCGTCGGGCTCGGGCCGTACGTCGATCCCCAACCCTCCGGAGGGCTCGGAATCGGGAGAAGAAGCGGGAGGCTCGACCTCGCGGACGATCCCTCCGGCTTGGACGAAGAACTTCCCTTCTACGCTCAGGGGCATCGAGTCGGGGACGCCGTACTCCGTGATCTCCGGGGGCAGGGGGAGCGGGAGTTCCGCCTCGTAGAGGGGGAAGGATCGGGCGAGGGTGACGTTCCAGAACGCGTGGCCCTCGAGCGTCCGGGGGACGCCGCGCACCCCCGTGGTGAAGAGGAACCTCTCCAGCTCGGCGTCGTTCTGGAGCGAGCCCCAGCGGCCACTGAGGGAGAGATCCCCCAGGCGGAGCGTGAGGCTCTGGGTCATCGATTGGAACCGCGGCAGCTCCTCGAGTCCGGGGGGGAGGTCCTCCCCTGCGCCCGGGGTGGACGTCTCGAGTCCGAGCCCCTCCGGGGGGAGGAGGACGCCGAAGACCGTCTTCGAGTACGAGCTCAAGGTGAGGTCGTACGGCAGCCGGAAGCTGCGGCGGGCCTCCATGAGGAGGTATCCTACCCGAGGGGCGGGGTCCTCTTGCCCCAGGGACCACAGCTCCCCGAGGAAGCCCGTGTATTGGGTGTCTCCCAGACGTACCCCCAGTTGGAGCCCCTTCTGTCCCTCGCGGCCCAGCACCGGGGTAGAGAACCAGTCCACAAACGCCGCGGAGAAGGGTCCTACCTTAAGTCCCAAACCGGGCAGGGTCAGCCGGGTGTCGAGCAGGAGCCCGGCTCGGTAGCGGATGTTCCCGCTCTCGAGCCCGTAGGCCACGGCGGCGATGGGCTTCCAAATCCCCCATTGGAAGTTGGACTGGAGCCCGATGAGCTGCCCGTCGCGGCTCGTCTGGACGATGATCGGCTCGATCGGCGGCTGTGCCCTTGCCGACGGGGCCGTAGCCCCGACGAAAACCGCCGCGAGGAACAGCACTCCGACTCCGACGAGGACGAACGGAAGTCTTAGGCCCTTCATGGCGATGCCCTCCCTCGCATGCCCCGCTTCGTGATGGAGATTATGAGGGATTGTACGCCCATCCGGAGGGGGGAGTCAAAACGACGGTTCTGTCCCCGAAGTTGCGGAGAAGTCCGGGGGGGCAAAGAGGTGCCAAAGCAGGTTGACAAGGGAAGAAGGAGACGCTACCATGACAGCACCCGTGCGCCCGTAGCTCAGTCGGACAGAGCAGCGGATTCCTAATCCGCAGGTCGGAGGTTCGAGTCCTCCCGGGCGTACCACCCGATGAGACTCTCTTGGGCCTTCAACCTTATCACGTTCACCTCCGGGTTTACGTTTTTCTCGTTTATCTTCCTGGTGCCCCTCTACGCCCGGGAGGAGCTGGGGCTGTCGCTTACGGCCACCGGGTTCGTGGTGGCCGCCTCCTCGATCGCGGTCATCCTGTTCAGCCCCGTGTGGGGGGCCCTCACGGACCGCTTCGGTCGGAAGCGCGAGGTGTTGGCCTTAGGCTACGCGCTCTTCGCCCTCGTGAGCGCGCTCCACGCCTTCGCCGAGTCCCTCCCCGTGCTCGTCCTGCTGAGGTTCCTCCAGGGGGCGGCGTTCGCGACGAACCCGCTGCTTACGGCCCTGTTCGCCGATCTCTTCGGGAAGGACGCCGCCCGCCGCTTCGGGGGCTTCAGCGCCGCCAACGCCTTGGGGTGGGGCTTGGGGAGCCTGATCTCGGGGGTCCTGGCCGACTGGGTCGGCATCCGCGGCGTCTTCCCGCTGGTGGCCGGACTCCCCCTCCTGAGCACCACCCTACTCCTGCTCGTGGTGCGGGAGCCCGCTCGCGCCCACCCCCACACCCACCCCCACCCCCACGCCCCCGGACATCTCTCCGCCTCGGGCTCTCCGGCGGCTTCTCCCGTTGCTTCGGCCCCGACGGCCCTCCCGAAGGTCCCCCGCAAGCTCTTTTATCTCTACGCGACGATCTTCGCCCGCCACAGCGCCGCCGTGGCCCTCTGGGCGATGTTCCCCCTCTACCTGCGCGCGTTCGTGGAGAGCCGCGGCGCGATCGGGGCCGTCAACGGGATCAACATGATCGTCCAGCCCCTCTTCATGGTGATCCTGGGCCGCTGGGCCGAGGGGAAGGACCGACGCTCCATGCTCCGGATGGTCCTCTGGGGGATTCTGGGCACGATCGTCACCTTCGGGGTGTACGCCACCGCTCAGGGGATCGTGCAGATCCTGGTGGGCCAGCTGATGATCGCGCTCGCCTGGTCGGCGATCTTCATCGGACTCAACCTCTACATCATGGAGGCCGCCCCGCCGGGGACGCGGGGCCGGGCTTTTGGGTATCTGCAGTCGTCGCTCACGGGCGCGGCGGCCCTGGGGCCCTTGCTGGGCGGGACCCTGGCCGACGCCCTGGGGATCCGCGGGATGATCTGGGTCGTGGCCGCGCTGATGGCCACCAGCCTCCCCTTCTTGTGGAAGTTGATGGCCCTCGACCGGCGGGAACGTCCGGGTCCGGAGGCTGCCTCCCCGGAACCGAGGACGGCAGCGAAGGAGCCCGCGGGCTGCGGCTGCCCCGGCTCGGGGAAGTGACCGTCCATGGACGAGCGAGAGCGAACCCTCTTGGAAAACTGCCGAAAGCTCTTTGAACAACAGGGGCGGCTCCTCCGCCTGAGCGCGGAGCGCTTCGATCAGGTCGTCTTCGTGGGCGACACCCATGGCGACCTAGAAGCCTCCGAGCGCGTGTTGGAGCGCTTCTTACGGCCTCGGACGGCGATCGTGTTCTTGGGCGACTACGTGGACCGCGGGCCGCACTCGCGCGAGAACCTTCGACTGCTTTTGCGGGCGAAGCTCGAGCACCCCGACCGCCTCTCTCTCCTGCAGGGCAACCACGAGGGCTTCCACGCGATGGCCTTCTACCCCGCGGACTTCTGGGAGAGCCTTCAAGATCCCGAGGAGAAGGCCCTCTATGCCGAGACGCTCCTTCGAATGCCCTATGCCGCAGCGCTTTCCCACGGAGTGCTGGGGGTCCACGGGGCGCTTCCCGCCGTCGAGTGTCTCGAAGACATCGAGAGGCTGGAGCCCGGGAGCGAGGGGTGGCAGGCGCTCGTCTGGGGAGATTTTCAAGACGTCGAGGGCTCGTTCCTGGGGGATTGGGGCGGGCGGCTCCGCTTCGGGCGGGATCACTTCGAGCGGCAGATGGAGCGCTTCGGGATGCGCGTGCTCATCCGATCCCACCAGCCGGACGCCCCCCTGTATCTGTACGACAATCGGTGCCTTACGATCTTCACCTCGCACGCCTACGGACCCCGGGAGCGCACCGTTGCGATCGTCCCTCTCGATCGGGAGATCCGGACGGCGCGAGACCTCCGTATCGAAGATGTTTAGAGACCGTTTGCAAGGAGGGCTATAATGGAGTATGGCCGGGAGATATTCCAGCGACCGGACGGATGAGGAAGGGAGCCTTTCGGAACCCTTGCCTCCCAAACCTAAGGAGGCGGGACGGCCTCTGAGAGTGGGCCATTAGAGAGAACCGTGAGCCATTTCCGAACCAAGCAGCGTTTGCGTTCATCTGCGCGGATCGTCTTAGCGGTGCTTCTCGCCTTTGCCCTCCTTTCGTTTGCCTTGACCACACCCCTCTTCCCACGCTCACTACTATCCTTTCTCCTGGTGCTCTTCGTTGTCGGGATCTTCTTATGGATAGCGCGAAGAAAATCACTCCATGAAGCCATCAAGGTGGGATTTATCCTGTCTGCGCTCATCTTGCTTTATGTGGAGTGGAGTAGTGATCTTTCCGGGATGGAACTGCAGCGACAGGCCGCCTTAGGGATCAACATTTTGAAGGGTACAGGATGGCGAGGCTTTCTTCCCGTCTGGCAGGAGGTACAAGCGTTGAGGGAAGAGGCGCAGCACTCCCAAGAGGTACACGAGAAACGAAGAGTCGAAGCTGTGTTGAGTTTAGCGTATAGGTCTGCCCGAAACGGGTGGAGCATCCTCGGCGTGAACCACCCTATTGGGTTCCCCTACTCTATAGATCTTATCCTCTCGCGAAATGGAAAGCCCCCGGGACACAAAGCAACTCCCACCATCACATACATTAAAATTGCAGGTGTATCGGATTTGCAGGCTGCGATAGCTTGGATAAGGGCTGTCATTCAATACGTGCAAGAGGCCTCTACAGACGATGACGATACAGTCGAACGGTATATCCATTACCTCTTTCGAACGAGACAAAAGTGGAATTCCATAGTGGAGAGGTTGCCCGAATTCCTTGCTGTAATACGAGACTTTCCCCATCCCATAACCCTGGCCTTCGTCGATGAGGACGGCAATGAACGAATCCTTTGCTTCCGGTGCAACAACGACAGAGGGCTCGAACAGGTAGAAGAAATGATATGCGAGCAAGTAGCTTTGTGTGCTGACTATGCTCAATTCGCGGAAGGACTCCTACGTTAATATGGAGTAGTGACCATGCGACGATCGCATTTTTTTCGTCCTGGTTGCACAAGGCTTTGACACCTCGTTCCCCTGATCTTTCTTGATCTTACCTTGGCGAACCGGACGCCTTCGTCCTCGGCTTCGGCCTGGAAGCGGAAGTCTCACTCACTCACTCACTCACTCACTCACCCCGTCCCTCGGCGTAGCGGTTCCGA
>JALSGO010000104.1 GCA_026982655.1 Candidatus Bipolaricaulota bacterium | reverse complement strand
CCCGCCAGTCAATCAACGGGCTCCGAGCCCTAGAGCACCGATCAAGTAGTGGCCAGTCGGGTGGGGATCGACGAGGCGGAAGGGCTGTGATCTCCTCTGTGGAGGAGGTGTGCTCGTCATGGCCAAGCAAGATTCGATTCGTTGGTTTCCACCGGAGAAGCTCTCGAAGCGGGAGGAAAAGGTCTGCGCTCGGTGCAGGCGCAATGGGCGCTTGTACGCGTTCTTACGGCGCCATCGACACGAGCTTTTCGATGAGGAGTTCCAGGCCGAGCTTGCCGGGATGTACTCCGACAGCCCGAAGGGCCAGCCACCGGTCCCACCGGCGTTGCTTGCGATGGTCACCATTCTTCAGGCCGCGGATGGAGTTTCGGACGAGGGGGCGGTGAATGAAGCGATCTTCGATCGTCGATGGCAGATGGTCCTCGACTGTATGGGGGCGGATTCGGCACCGTTCTCCCAGGGGGTCCTGGTGGAGTTCCGCGCACGCTTGATTGAGCACGGCCTCCATGAGCGGCTGGTGTCGAAGTCGGTAGAGCTGGCGAAGCAGACAGGAGGATTCGGGTACAAGAATCTACGGGTAGCCCTGGATTCTGCTCCACTGTGGGGAGCAGGCCGCGTCGAGGACACCTTCAACCTCATCGGCCACGCGCTGGAGGTCGTGGTTCGATGCGCTGCGGCAGTGACCGGGCGGACCTCCGAAAACCTCCGCGAGTGCGCAAAGCTGCGGCTCGTTGGACAGTCCAGCCTGAAGGCCGCGCTGGATATCGACTGGGACGACAAGGACGAGCAGCGACGTGCTCTTCAAGAGCTCCTTGGCGAGGTCGAGCGACTTCGGACCTGGCTCGACAGCAACCTCACGGAGGAACAGAAGGCCGAGGCTCCCCTTCAAAAGGCGCTCGCCCAACTCGAGCTCGTCATCTCCCAGGATTTGGAGCCCGACCCGGACGGTCCCGGCAAGCGGATCGTTCGTGGCACCGCGAAGAACCGGCAGCTCTCGATCGAGGACCCGAGCATGCGTCACGGCAGGAAGTCCAGGTCCACGACCATCAAGGGATTCAAGCGCTTCATCGCGAAGGAGCTCGACCACGGTTTGATCCTTGGCGTGACCGTTCAGCCAGCCAACCAGCCTGAAGGGGATGCGACCACGACACTGCGAGAGCAGGTTCAACGCTTCGCACCCACCTCGGTGCTCTACATCGACCGTGGATTCCTCGCGAGCCACTGGACTGCGGAGCACCATGCGAACGGTGGACGCATTGTCTGCCGGCCGTGGGCGTTGCGCAATCGAGGGTTGTTCACCAAGCGAGACTTCACGATCGACGTGGAGAATGCGCAGGTCACCTGCCCCGGTGAGCACACCCAACCGATCACAGGTCGCGTCGTTCGATTCCCGAGCTCCGCGTGTGGGCCATGCCCGCTACGGTCCCGCTGCACGCGCGCAAAGGCCGGGCGCGGGAGGACCATCTCCATCCATCCGCAGGAGGCCTTGCTTCAAGACCTCGCGACCCGGAAAACCACACCCGAGGGTAGAGCTGAACTACGAAAGCGCGTCCCCGTCGAGCACTCCCTCGCCCACATCTGCAACCGCCAAGGACGCCGCGCCCGCTACATCGGTCTCGAGAAGAACGTCTTCGACCTCTGTCGCTACGCCGTCATCGAGAACTGCTTCGCCGCCGACCGCATGGAGAGAGCCGCCGCCTAGCGATTTCTTGATTGGTGCTCTAGCAGTCCGTCGAAGC
>JALSGO010000103.1 GCA_026982655.1 Candidatus Bipolaricaulota bacterium | reverse complement strand
TCCTTAGCGTCTGGAACGGGAGCCCTCGGCCCCGGAGCCTGCGCGTCCAAGTCCTCACGGGGGAGGACGAGCTTCTAGCCGAACACCTCCTGGAGATCCCTCCTCGAAGCGAGGAGACGCTCACGGCAGCCTACGCGATTCCACCCCCTGAACGTCTCATCGCTCGGCTCCTCCTCCCCGAGGGCGCGGAGGACGCCTGGCCCGAGGACGACATCCGATACGCCGCTCCGCCCATGCAGCGCCCTTGGCGCGTCCGCTGGGAGGGCGAGCCCAGCTTCTACCTGGAGCGCTTCCTCGCGCTCTCGGGCCTCGCCGAGATCCTGCCCCCCTCCGACTCCGGCTCCGGCTCCGGGGCCCGCCCGGACGCCGAGGAAGAGATCCCGTCGCCCGACGGGACGCTCTACCACGGGGTCCCCGCCGCCGAGTCCCGGGCCGGACGGTTTCTGTTGGTCCGCTCGGGGATGCCCCCCTGGGTCGAGCTGGGCGAGCCCGTGGAGGCTCTGGGCCTGCCCGTGCGGGCCACGCAGGATCACCCCCTGCTCGCGGGGCTGGATCCCACGAGCTGGCGGCTCGTCCGCGTCCCCCGGGCCTCTCTGGACCCGGCGGGGACGGTCCTCCTGCGCGCGGGGGAGGTCCCCATCCTCTACCTTTACGAGGCCCCCGGGGTCCGCATCGCGTACTTGGGGGTGGATCTCGGCGCCTCCAACGTGGGCCTGAGCCTCGACTTTCCCATCCTCTTGTATCGGCTGCTGCGGTGGCTCGCGCCCCCTCTGGGACGAGAACGAGACGCTCAGCTCCTCGTCGGCGAGGAGCTTCCCTTGACCGCTCCCGACGTCGAAGCCCTGGAGATCGTCCGCCCCGACGGGCGGAGGTGCCGCCCCCGGCCCGAGCTCGAGGGGGACGCCTGCGCCGTCGTGGACCGCCCGGGCTTCTACGCGCTGCGCTACCGGGAGAGCGGGCGGGTCCAGACCTTTGCCGCCAACTCGCCGAGCGAGGAGTCCTACGAGATCTCTTCGGCTTCTACGAGATCGGCCCCGGCCCGGGCCTCGGCTACGACGCCCGCTCCCGATCCCGCTCCCGGTCCCGGGGTCAGGGTCGGGGTCGGGGCGTCCCAGAGGCCCCTGTGGCCGTGGCTGCTCCTTGGGGGGCTTTGGCTCCTGGGGATCGAGTGGCTCTACGCGGAGGGGCTTCTCGGCGTGAGGGCCCTTAAGCGAAGGGGTGTCCCGGTGCGCACGCTCCAACGGGGAAGGGGGCGCGGTCGGGCATGATCCGCTTCCAGTTCCAGAACCTTTGGGCGCTCTTGTGGCTGCTCGTCCCCCTGGCGCTGGGGCTGTGGGCCTGGCGCGGGGGGCTGTGGGCCCGGCGGTCCGGGTCGGAGCGTTTCTCCCTCGCCCTGCGGGTTGCGGCCCTTGTGGTGCTGGCCCTAGCGCTCTCCGGGCCCCAGCTGCTCCGCCGCGTGGAGACCCATCGCATCTACTTCGTGGTCGACCTCTCCGAGAGCACCCGCGCGGCCCGGGCCTCGGGGGAGTGGCTCGCCCGGCTGCGGGCGTGGGCCGTCCCCCGGCCCCACGTCCAGTATGGCCTAATCGTCTTTGGCCGCGAGGCGTTCGTCGAGGTCCCCCTGGGTCCGACCTTGGACCTAGACCGCGTCTACACGCCCGTGGACGGCGAAGGGTCGAACCCGGCGGCGGCCCTCGAGCTCGCGCTGGGGACCCTCCCCGAGGGCGGGGCCAAGACGATCGTGCTGCTCACCGACGGGCGGGTCACGGAGGGGGCCGAGGAGCTGGAGGCCGTACTGGCCCGCGCCGCCCGCGAAGGGGTGGCCGTCTTTACGCTGCCCTTGGAGCCCCCGCCGGGCGCGGGGGAGTTCGCCGTGCAAGACCTGCAGGTGCCCGAGGAGGTGGCCGTAGACCTCCCCTTCGAGTACCGCGCCCGGGTGTACGCCTCCCGGCCCGCCACGGCCCGCTGGCTCGTCTATCGGGACGGGGAACTCCTCGAGAGCGCGGAGGTCCCGCTGCAGCGGGGGCTCAACTTCCTGGAGGGGCGCGACGAACTCCGGGAGCCGGGGGTGTACGAGTACCGCGTCGAGCTGATCGTCCCCGAGGGCGGGGACGCCCTCCCGCAGAACAACGCGTTCCGTGCCCTGGTG
>JALSGO010000102.1 GCA_026982655.1 Candidatus Bipolaricaulota bacterium | reverse complement strand
AGATCCAGGGCCACGATGTTCTCTGCCTTCTTTTGGTCAAGGATTCGGTAAGCCTCCCGGATCAAGCGATCCACTCCAATCGGGATTCCCATCCAAACCCATTGTACCAAAGCAGGGCACCGGGCCGGACGGCACGGGACCTCAGTAATCGAGGAGCCGGCCGCTTTGCCTTGCCCAGCGATAACCGAGAGCGAACGCTACCCCGCCGACGAGCACCCAGAACGCGGACGCGAGCCCAAGCGGTCCGAAACCCCCTCCGGAAAAGACTCCGACGGCCTTCTCCAAGGGGTTCAGCAGGTTCACAGCGCGCAGGGTCAGGGGGAGCTTTTCCCCGGGTACGAAGAACCCGGAAAAAAGAAGAAGGTAAAAGGTAAGCATCTCGGTAAAACTCCCCACCTGCTTGTAGCGCAACGAGGCCGCGAGCAGCGTAAGGCCGAGCCCCCAAACGCCTACCACCGCCAGCAGACCAGCAACCAGCGCTTTCGGTCCGAGCCCAGCCAGCGAAACCCCACTTAACTTGGCATAAACGCGAGGGCAGCGACCCAGGGCAGGGCCATCAGAAGCTCGGCGAGGGAAAGCGCGGCGACGATGGCTGCGGGAGGGTGGGGCGAGGCGAGCAACCGGGCCAACGTACCGAGATAGGCCTCTTCCAGAAAGAAATTGGCCATCCGGGCGAGCAGGTGCGCGGCAAGGTACCAGAGTAAAAATCCCGCCACGTAGGCTTCCCGTGCAGAATGCCCCTGACTGGCATACAGGATCGCGGTGAAGAAAAACACCTTCACCAAAAGTCCCAGCGCGTAATCCGCGAAATAGCGCCTCTGGAGGGCGAAGCTGCGCGCCAGGAAAGCGCGAAAGAGGAGGATCACCGGTAGACCTCCAAAAGCCAGCTCCGGAGCGTCTCCGAATCATGCACCCCCTTGGCCACGAGGTCCGAACGATTCGTGACCACCTTGACCTCGCCCGCTTTCAGCACCACGAAACGATCGGCAATTTCCCAAGCCAGAACCGGGTCGTGCGTGGTGATGAGCACCGTGGAGAGTTCGCGGATGCGCGCGATAAGGGCATTTTGCGCTTCGAGATCAAGCCCCAGGGTCGGTTCATCGAGGACGTAGGCCTCGGCCCCCTGTACCAGGGTACTGGCGAGGGCGAGCCGCTGCTTCTGCCCGCGCGAGAGATTCTGGGCCAGCCGGTCCCTCGCGGCCTCCAGGCCAAACCGGGTCAGCAGCTCTAAGGCCTTCTCGCGCAGGGAGCGTTCGGGTACGCCTACAAGCCTACCGTAAAAAAGCAGATTCTCCCATGCCGTCAGGTATCCGTAGAGGTTCTCAGCCTCCTCAAAAAGAAAGCCGAGCCGACGTCGTTTTCCTGCGTTGGGGCGACCTCCGAACACCTTGAGCTCGCCGGCATCCGGCGCCAGCAACCCGGCGAGGATCTTCACCAGCGTACTCTTCCCCGCCCCGTTCGGCCCGAGGAGAACCACCCGCTCCCCCGCCCGCAGGAAAAAATCGACACCCCGGAGGGCGGGGGTCCCTCCGGGATAGGCCTTCGCGACGCCCCTGAACTCGACGACGTACGGCGGCACCCTCGTGGACGAGGCTTCCATACCCCTCCATTTTGTAATTTTGTAATAGAGATCCGTCGAAATCGCCGTGCTGTAAGCAAATTGCTGAAAGGCCCCCAGGAAATCCGTCAGCAGGGCGAGGTACGTGGAGCGTATGGGCACCTCGCCTTCGTCCACCGCCTGTACCCAAACCCGGGGATCGCGCGCGCTTTTTCTCGAGCCGGGCTCGGGATTCCCGGAGGGCATCGAGATACGGCCCAAAGCGCATCGCGACCGTTCCTGTTTAAACGTCTCGACGAGGTTTTGCACCTGGATAAGCTCGGCCACCCCGTCGAAAAGCACCGCATTCACATCGACGAGCACCCGCCCCGCAAGCTCTTCACGAAGGAGATCAGGTTCGAGTTCTGGAGCCTATGGGTTACCGGGTCTTCAAGCAGCATGGCGTAGGCCGCATCGATGTCATGCAAGCGCTCCCCTGCGGGGGGAGGCGAGGTCCGGGCTTTGGTCGTGGTGCGCAAGCGCCTCGTCGTACGAACCGTTCAACGCCGCAATGATCGCCTCCTCATACGAGGTGTTCGCGGCAAGGATGGCCTCAAGCGTCCTACCCAAAACC
>JALSGO010000101.1 GCA_026982655.1 Candidatus Bipolaricaulota bacterium | reverse complement strand
GGAAGAGGGCCAGAGCCATGAGGCTTGCGTCGGTCCGTTCCCGTTGGATGACTCCTTGTTCCTTGAGCCAACGGCCCATCTCTTCGAGAGGATTCCTGTGGATCATCTCCCTCACCTCGGGCCCACTTTACCCCATTCCCCTTCCAAAGTTAACAGCGCCCCCTCCCGATGGCTCCTTTCTTCCCGAGAGATTCGCTCCGTCCCGGTTCGCTCACCCCGACCCCGGGCGCAGGGGCCACGGCAGCTTGCGGGCGATCAGGTCCCCTACAAACAGCAGGAGCGCCAGCACCGCTAAGGGCTGCCACAGATCGCGATAGACGCGCGCCTCGCGGGCCAGCTTCTCGCTTAAGCCCTCTAGGGTGTCGAGGTACTCCCCGCCCGTGGCGTAGGCGATCCGGCTCAAGACGTCGGGGTTGACCCCCACGCGGCGGTACTCCTCCGGGTAGGGCACGCTGAAGGCCTCTTGGACCTCCCCCAGGGTCTCCTCGCCCACCCGGAGCAGGTAGACCCCCTCGGGGACGTCGTCTAGGAGGGCCTCGTAGCGGCCCGGGGCCGTCTGCTCGAACCGTAAGGGCACGGCCTCCCCGTCGGGTCGGCTCAGGCGGCCCGCAAGCCGCAGGTTATCGAGCCAGCGCCCGTCGCGGGCGGCCTCGACCGTCACCCGAAGGGAGGAGCCCTCGCGCTCCGTCCGCACCACGAGCTCCTGGGGTTGCAGCGGCTGCTCGCTGTAGACCTCGCCCAAGAGCTCGCCCACCAGGGCGCTCAGGCTCTCCCACTCGAGCCAGCGGCCCGCGTCGGCCTCGTCCGAGAGGTTCGTGTTGAGCACGAGCACCTTCCCCAGCCCGTAGCGCCAGGAGCTCACCAGGGGGTCCGTTTGGTCGTCCCCGGCCCGGACGACCAGGGCCGTCTTGGCGGTGGGCTTCTCGAAGGTCAACACATATCCCCCCACGGGCGGGACGGCGGCGGGGTCCAGCCCGCGCAGCTCATAGGCGAAGGGTCCCGGCTCCGTGGGCACGGGGCCCTTGATCCAGCGGGTTCTCTCCAGGCGGATGAACTCCTCTAGGGTGATCTTCGGGAGGTCCCGCGCGTCGCGGACGGGGTACTTGGCGCCGCGGCCCGCCTCGGCCAGCTCCCACAGGAAGTCGAAGTCGGCCTGCGCGCCGATGGCCACCGACGAGGCGCTGATGGTCGAGCCCGCGATCTCGCGGAAGACCCGGCGGAAGTCGCGGCGGTCGCGGGCCACCTTCCCGTCGGAGAAGACCAGGATGTGCTTGACCCGGGCCTTTACGTCGTAGAGGGCCTCGATGGCGTCCCGCAGCCCCTCGTAGATGTCCGTCCCCCCGCCGGGGGTGAGCTCCCCGATCTCTTGGAGGATCTGGGAGCGGCGGCCCTCGACCGTATCCAGGGGCACGATCCACTCGTACCGGGAGTCGAAGGCGATCACGCCCAAGAGGTTCTTCCCCTCGAAGCGCTCGATCGCCTCCATGGCGGCCTGCTTGAGCAGATCGATCTTGCGATAGGCCCCCGCCAGCTCCCCCATGCTCCCCGAACGGTCCAGGAGCATCACCAAGGCGATCGCGGGCCGCTGGATCTCCTCGGGGCCCTCGTAGGTGACGGGCAGGAGGCGCTCGAAGGCGGGGTCGTCGAACTCCTCGACGGCGCGGCGCCCCTGGATCACCCATAGGCCCCCGCCCAAGTCGCGGACGTAGCGCTCGAGGTTCTCGACCTGACGGCGGGTGAGCGCCCGCAGCGGGACGTCGTTGAGGACCACGGCTCGGTAGGGGAGCAGCGAGGCGGGCGTGGGGGCCAGCTCCTCGAGGGGAACGCGGGTGTAGGCGTACCCGGCGCTGCGGAGGAGCCCCTCCAGCGGCGTGGGGGACGGGTCGTCGGGGGCGGAGACCAGGGCGATCTGGGGCTCGCCCACCGCCTCCACCAGGGCGCGGAACGCGTTGTTCTGCGGGAGGGCGTCCCCGTCCTCGGGGACGACCAGCTCGACGCGGTACTCGTACACCCCCGGCTCCCGGAGTTCGTCGCGCCCCTCCAGGAAGTTGAGCCCCCGCTGCAGCGGGACCTCCGCGCTCTCGAGGAGTTCCCCGTCCCGGTAGACGAGCCAGCGGGCCGTGGCGGGCCGGGAGGCGTACACCCGGGCGCGGTACTCGAAGGGGAGGTCTACGGCCACCTCCTCGGGCACCTGCAGGTCT
>JALSGO010000100.1 GCA_026982655.1 Candidatus Bipolaricaulota bacterium | reverse complement strand
AAGGCCTGGGAGCGCTTTCGCAGCCCTGTCCCCTTGAGCGACCTTCCCGAGGGCCTGGGGATCGCCGTCCTGGCCGCCCTCGTCAACGGGGGCGTGGCCTACGCCCTGCTGCGCATGGCCCGCCGGAACGAGTCCATCACCCTGGAGGCCCACGCGAAGCACCTCTTGACGGACGTCTGGACCACGGCGGGGGTGGTGGGGGGCTTAGGAGCCGTGCTCCTTACGGGCTGGTGGTGGCTCGATCCCCTCATCGCGACCGCCGTGGCGCTCAACATCGTCGTCTCCGGCGTGGAGCTCTTGAAGCGCTCCACCCGGGGGCTCATGGATTATGCCTTGCCCCCGGAGGAGCTCCGGATAATCGAGCGGGTGCTGCAGCGCTACACAGAAAACGGACGGGTGACGTATCATCGCCTGCGGACCCGCCGCGCAGGAAGGAAGCGCTTCATCGACTTTCATCTGCTGGTGCCCGGGGAGCGGACGGTCCAGGAGACCCACGACCTCTGCGAGGAGATCGAGGCCGAACTCCGAAAGGCTTTAGGGGGGGAGGCGAGCATCACCATCCACGTCGAGCCGGTGGAGGACCCGGCCTCCTTCGAGGAGCCGTAGCGAATTGCCGAAGGCCCGTCCTTTGGGCGATAATCCTCCCCGGCATGGGGGCGTGTCGGGTATGGCAGCCATCTCCGTGAAAGACCTCACGAAGAGCTACGGCGGCGTGCGGGCCGTGGACGGGATCTGCTTCGAGGTCCGTCCCGGCGAGATCTTCGGGCTCTTGGGCCCCAACGGCGCGGGCAAGACGACGACCATCGAGTGCCTAGAGGGTCTGCGCGTCCCGGACGGGGGCGCGATCCGCGTGCTGGGACGGGACCCCCGGCGCGATCGGTACGAGCTGCACGAGCGCATCGGCGTCCAGCTCCAGGCCACCGCGCTCCACGACCGGATCCGGGTGGGCGAGGCCCTGAGGCTGTTTGCGGGCCTGTACCGCCGACGCGGGCCGTGGGGACGGCGCTGGGCCCAACTCCTAGAGCCCCTGGGACTGGCGGACAAGCTGAGGCAGTACTATCACAGCCTCTCCGGGGGGCAGAAGCAGCGGCTCCACATCGCGTTGGCGCTGGTCCACGGACCGGAGCTGGTGTTCTTGGACGAGCTGACCACGGGGCTCGACCCGCAGGCCCGCCGCGCCGTGTGGGCCTTCCTCGAGGAGATCCGCGACCGGGGGACCACGATCTTTTTGACGACCCACTACATGGAGGAGGCCGAGCGCCTCTGCGACCGGGTCGCGGTGATGGACCGCGGGCGGATCCTGGCGCTGGGGAGCCCCGCGGAGCTGATCGCCCGGCTGGGGGGAGAGAGCCGGATCGTCTTCCGCCTGCTCCCGACCTCCCCCGCCGACACCGACGCCGGACGCCTCGATGCGAAGCCGAAAGCCCCTCCGGCGGGTTTGGAGGGGATGCCCCACGTGCGCCGGGTGCGCCTGGAGGAGAAGGACGGGAGGATCGTGATCTACAGCACGAAGAGCAGCGCGACGCTGGCGGCGCTCATCCGGGAGGCCGAGGCCCGGGGCTGGGATCTTCGCGATCTGCACGTCCAGCGGGCCACGCTCGAGGACGTCTTCTTGGCGCTTACGGGACGGGAGCTGCGGGAGTGATCGCGATGCGGGGGTTCCTCTACCTCACGTGGGTGGAGATGCTGCTCTTCCTGAGGGAGTGGCAGGCGGTCTTCTTCAGCTTCGTGTTCCTGCCGATGCTCCTCTTTCTGTTTGGGGCGATCTTCCGCACCCACCCCGGGGTGGAACTGGGGGGGTTCCAGCAAGGCGATCTGCTGCTGCCGATCCCCTTGGCCATCGGGATCGCCTCGAACGCGATCTACACGCTGAGCGGGCCGCTGGCCGTCTACCGGGAGCGGGGGATCCTCCGACGGTTCCAGGCCACGCCGCTGCGGCCCTACGCGGTGCTCTTGGCCCAGGGGGTCGTCGTCTACGCCATGACGATGCTGGCTGCCCTGTTGCTCATCGGGATCGCCAAGTTCTCCTTCGGGTTGAGCGCAGCCGTCAACCCCTGGGCGATGTGGGGGGCCTTCACGCTGGGGTCGACCGCGCTCCTCTCCTTGGGGTTCTTGCTGGGAAGCCTCTTCCCCACGGCCCGGGTGACGTACGCGGTCAACTCCACCCTCTTCTTCGGGATGATCTTCTTGAGCGGCACGGCGATCCCCTGGGAGCTCCTCCCGCCGTTTATGAAGGGGGTGGCGCAGTTCGTCCCCCTGACGTACGTGCTCGACCTCCTGAAGCACGCCTGGCTCGGCCAGGGGATCTGGCCCCTCTCCCAAGACCTCGCCGTGTTGAGCGGGATCACGGTGGGAGGGACCGCTCTGGCCGCTGCCCTCTTCCGCTGGGATTAACCTTTAACGTAACAGGAGCACCTCGATGAGCCCCTCGCCTTCGGGGAGGGGTTCGAGCGCCTTGCCCAGGAGCGCGCCGACGCACGCCTTAGGAGAGGGACAGCGCATGGCGTACCCGGGCTTCGAGGCCGTCGTCAAGAGGTCCCCCGGGGCGATGGGGCCGTTCTCCGTCGTCGCCTTGACGTACACTCGGCCCATCAGGGCCAGCAGGGGTCTCCCCGGCCCTAGGAACGGCAGGACGCGGAGGAGGACCCGCGCTTCCCGTTGTTGGTCGAGCAGCTCGGCCAACCCGGCTCCCACTCCCACGGAGACGGAGAAGGGAAGGGGACGGAGGAGCGCGTGTACGCTCGCGCGGGGCTCTGTCTGGGCATAGGGAGGCGAGAGGAGCGCGGAGAGCCAGGGGTGGGGGGAGACGCCGGAAGCCCGAAGGAGTCGGGCGCTCCGGGAGCGCTCCGCCAGGGCCTGCCGCTCCGCGGGCGAGTTGGCCAGCGTGATCCCCGGGGCGGTGGCGATCACCCCCACCACCCTTGAGCTGAGGGGTTGGCGGGCCTTGCGGTAGCGCTCCGGGTTGTGCGGGTCGATCTCGATCACGTCCCCCGGCTCGACGGGCTCGGTGACGTCGATGCGCTCCGCCAAGTCCGCCCCCAGGCCCGCGTTGAAGCACCCTTGAGAGAGGCCGCAGAAGTAGGCCCGATCGGAGCGCACGGTCCCGTCGTTCGCCACCGAGAACACGGCGGACGTGGGGTTCGATCCCCCGGTCTCGATCGGGGGGAAATCGATGTCGTCGATCCAAGCGGCGTCCTGTCCTGCACTGACGCTGGAGTCCTTGACGTACACCCAGCGGAAGGTGTGCGTCCCCGCGGTGACGCCGAAGGGGCCGACCGGCCCGAAGTTGAGGTCCCCGGACCAGGAGGCGACCTTCTGCCCGTCGATGTAGAACTCCAGGAAGTCGTAGCCGCTCTCGGAGGAGACCTTGCGGGAGAAGCAGATGGCCCCGCTTTGGACGTCGAGCGTGACCTCCAAGTACGAACTCTGGTTGTCCGCGATCGGGGGCGACTTGGCGGAGTACGTCCCCGAATCGGCGAAGTCGCTGGCCACCGCCCAGCTCCCGTCCCCACCGGTGGTCCAGGGGTACTTCGAGAGATCCCCGGTCTCGAAGTCCTCCTCCACGGTGCCGTCGCAGCTGGGAGGGTTGTAGCTAATCCTCACGTCGAAGGAGCCCGCGCTCTCGCTGAGCACCTCCACCTCCAGGCCGATCGTCGGGTCGGTGTAGGTCTCCCCCTGGTTCCAGAGGACGGCCACGGGACGACTCAAGAGCATGGCCCCCACGTCGTTGGGGTCTTGATCGTTGTCGACGTCCACGACCTGGGCGTTGCGATCGACTCGTGTGGGGTCTACGCGGTGGATCACCACGGCTTGGCCGGGGGTCTCCACGTCGTACCCGGAGAAGGTACGCAGCTCTACCGTGTAGAACTGCGTTCCCCCGGGGAGAGGGATCTGAGCCAGGAGGAAACGGGTCGAGGTGGGAGGGTTGGCCAAGCGGTCGAGCGTGATCATCTGCGTGCTCCCCGGGGAAGGGATGTACTTGCGGGAAGGGGGGATCCACCCCAATAGGTCCTTGTGGTAGGCAATGGTGTGAACCCCGATGCAGCCGTAGTCAGGATGGGGGTTCTGACACATACCCCAAGCGCGACTCATCACATCCCAGGCGGAGTCGTAGGTGCTCTGGTAGGGGCCGGAGGAGTGGGGGAGCCCGAACCCATGGCCCATCTCTTGGCCGAGGACCCCCTGGGTCTCGTACCCCCAAGGGGGCATCCAGGTGACCGAGTAGTGCTTTTCCGTCCCATCGCGGTTGAGGGTCCAGCTCCCGCCCCAGGCACAGCAGCCTAGCGTCTCGTTAAACATGAGGTTGATCCCCCTAAAGTCCGGGAAGTACACGTCCTTGTCTGCAGCAGCCGTGCAGTCCGTGATGGCTCGTCCGTGGTCGAGATCCTCCTCCCCATCCCCGTCTCGGTCGTATACGTAGTACGACCGGGGTTGAGGGAGGTCGTACCACCCCACCACGACGCTACCGGCAAGGTCCATCTGGTTGTACGAGACCTCTTGCCAGAAGTGATCCATCCCGGGGTAGGAGTTCCCCATGAGCGTTTCGAACCACGTCTTGGGATGGGGTGTTACGTTCGTAGAGTCCCCGAAGCGACAGAGGATCGTCACCCAAGGTTGGGAGCCGGTCACCGGGGGAAGGAGGTGGCCGGCGGAGGCGAGGGATGCCTTGGGGGTGAGGTCGCGCACCACCAGCGCGTCCGCCTGTCGAGCCGCGGCATCGATCGCGACGGCCACCCGCTGGCGATTCAGTCGCAGCAGGCCTCCCCAGCGGCGTAGCAGCGCTTCGGAAATGGCTAAGCGGTACGTCCGCAGGCGGTCGTCTACGAGGCGGAACTCCGTCCGCTGCACCCCGCTTCCCGGCTCTCCATCGCCCCAGAGGACGTACAGCTGTCCGACGAGCACGTCGGTCCCATCCTGCCCTTGGCCCCTAGGGGGAGGCGGGGACGGGGTGGGCTCCCTGCCGAACCCTTCTCCCCCACCCTCTGGGCTCCCCAACGGCGTGCCCACCAAGACGATCCACCCAAGGGCGAGGAGAAGAAGTCGCCCCAGCAGGGAACCTCTTGAGCCCTTCGTCGGCGTGGTCTTCGTGCTCGTTGTCATGCTGTAGGATCACCTCGCTGCTTACGTTGGGAATGGCTCCGGCTGGGGCTGCAGGAAAAGGACCCGCACGAGAGGAGCTTGCGGGTCGACCATCTCGCCGCGGATGCGGATCCAGCGGCCGTCGAGGGCTTGAGGCCCTCCCCAGGGCTGCAGCAGCTCCTCCTTGAGGAGGAGCCGATACCACCGGTTGGCTTCGTCCTTCAGCCAGTACTCGCGTGTCGACTTTTGAGAGTTCGGGGGACCATCGCCCCAAAGCACGTGGAGCCGTCCGACGAGCTCGACCTTCGAGGGGGACGGGGACGTCGGTGCGCACCCCCCAAGCACGGCCGTCAAGCTGGCTAAAACGATGAAGCCGAGGATGCTCTGCCGGATACTCCGCATGGCATGGATCCCCTCCCCTTCCTCTTCCTCGTTCTCGCTCTCTTTAAGGCTTCCCAAGGGTTTCTTGTTGTGTCGCTCAGGAACGAGTATAGGAGGCCTCCCGCCCCGGAGTCAACTCCACCCCGTCGGCCCTCGGGCCCGGGGCGGGCACGAGTTGACAAAGCGAGAAAGGAGCCATTAGAATCAGCCACCTCAAAACCCAGGAGGAGGAGATCATGCGCAGTAGCCGTAAGCTCGCAGCCGTGCTGGCGGTAGCAGCCCTGTTGGCGCCGTTGGCGTCCATCGGTCAGGACGGAGGAACCCTCGGAGCGGTGCAGGATCGAGGTCGACTCGTCTGCGGTGTCAACTCCGGTGTGCCCGGGTTCGGGTTCCTCGACGAGGAGACCGGAACCTTCTCGGGCTTTGACATCGACTACTGCAAGGCCCTGGCGGTGGCGATCTTCAACGACCCCAACGCCGTGGAGTACCGGCCCCTGACGGCGGCGGCCCGGTTCACCGCCCTGGCCACCGGAGAGATCGACGTCCTGATCCGCAACACCACCTGGACGTTCACCCGGGACGTGGACCTCACCACCAACTTCGCTCCCACGACCTACTACGATGGGCAGGGATTCATGGTGCGGGTCGACTCCGGAGTCAACACGATCGACGACCTGGACGGGGCCACCATCTGCGTGCTGCAGGGGACGACCACCGAGCAAAACCTCGCGGACGAGTTCGCCAAGCGCGGGCTGGACTACACCCCCTTGGTCTTCGCCGAGACCGCCGCGCGCGACCAGGCCTACGACGAGGGCCGCTGCGACGCGATCACCTCCGACGCCTCCCAGCTGGCGGCAATCCGCACCAAGCTCTCCAACCCCGATGAGCACAAGATTCTCACCGAGCTCATCTCCAAGGAGCCGCTCGGCCCGGTGGTCCGCCACGGCGACGATCGGTGGTTCGACATCGTGAAGTGGACCGTCTTCTGCACGGTAGAGGCTGAGGAGCTGGGGGTCCACTCCGGGAACGTCGATCAGCAGCTCCAGAGCGACGATCCCCGAGTCCGCCGCCTCTTGGGAGTGGAGGGTGACTTCGGCGAGAAGCTGGGGCTTAGCAACGACTGGTGCGCCAACATCATCCGCACCGTGGGCAACTACGGCGAGATCTACGCTCGAAACCTCAGCCCCATCGGGCTGCCGCGTGAGGGGAGCCTCAACGCCCTCTGGCAGGACGGGGGCCTTCTCTACTCGCCTCCGTTCCGGTAAACCGGGTCGAACGCGGCACAGACCCGACCGACGGTCGATTCAAGGGGAGGGCGCAGCGCCGACTGCCGGTTGCAGGCGGGCTGCGCCCTCGCTGATTCTCGCGGGATCGAAGTGTAAACGGAGCGCAAACGCGATCTTGTCATGCGAGGATTTCTGAGGCGCGCACACGAAAGGTTTCTCCGGCCCTTACTCCGCTCCTTAGCCGGGGTGTTCGCACCCCTTCTCAAGGCCTTGCGGAACGTCCGCGTCCTCCGCGCCCTCGTCCAGGGCGTCTTCCTGACACTCCTCGGGCTGCTCGTCTACTGGCTCTACACGAACTACCGAGAGAACACGGAGGACCTTCGGTTTGGATACGATTTCTTCTCCACGACGGCCGGATTTACGCTCTCCGAAGGGATCCCGCACGATCGGACGGACCCGAACTGGAAGCTCTTCCTGGCCGGCGTGGTGAACACGCTGCGGGTCATCGGGGTGGGGATCGTCCTCGCCTCCCTCTTGGGGCTCATCGCCGGGGTGGCCCGGCTCTCCCGCAACTGGCTCATCCAGCGGATCGCCACCGTCTACGTGGAGACGATCCGCAACACTCCGCTCTTGGTGCAGCTCTTCTTCTGGTACACGGCCACCTTCCTGCAGCTCCCGCCCGTGCGTCAAGCCGTGGAGCTTCCGGGGGCGATCTTCCTCAGCCAGCGGGGGCTGGTCCTCCCCCGGCCCTATCTGACCGAAGGGGCCTCCCTTTGGGGGACGTTCCTGTGGATCGGTCTGGTCCTGGGGATCTTCGTCTACCTCGCCCGACGGGTTCACCTCAAGAGGGTGGACCGCCCGGGGGCCCCGGGGCTGTGGGGATTCGGGGTGCTCGCCCTCTTCGCCGTCGCGGGGTGGGTGGCGGCCCCTGTGCCCCCCGTGGCCTGGGAGGTCGCCGAGTTGGGGCGCTTCAACTTCCGAGGCGGGATGCAGCTCAGCCCGGAGTTCGCCGCCCTGTTGTTGGGGCTTGTGGTCTATACGGGAGCCTTCATCGCGGAGATCGTGCGCGGGGGGATCCTGGCCGTCTCCAAGGGGCAGCGCGAGGCGGCCTTGGCCTTAGGGCTTACGGGCTATCAGACCCTGCGACGGGTGATTCTCCCCCAGGCGCTGCGGGTGATCGTCCCGCCGGTGACGAGCCAGTACCTCAACCTGGCGAAGAACTCCAGTCTGGCCGTCGCCATCGGCTATCCGGACCTCTTCAACGTGGCCAACACGATCATCAACAAGACCGGCCGTGAGGTGGAGATGATCTTGGTCATCATGGCCAGCTACCTCTCGCTGAGCCTGCTGACCTCGCTGTTCATGAACTGGTACAACCGCCGCATTCGGTTAGTGGAGCGCTGATCCCTATGGCCGACGTCCCTGCGGAGACGAGAACGAAACCCTACGGAGGCGAAGTCCTCCCGCCGCCGACGGTGCGGGTCGGACCGCTGCGATGGCTGCGCGAAAACCTCTTTAGCTCCTGGTGGAACTCGGCGCTCACGGTGGGGGCGCTAGCGCTCCTCTACGTCGTGGGGAAGGGCGTGCTGACCTGGGCCGTTACGGAGGCGAACTGGGCGGTCATCCCGGCCTCCCTGAAGTTGCTCCTGGTGGGCTTCTATCCCGAGGAGGAGCTGGGGCGCGTCTGGGCCGTGCTCTACGGGACGGTCGTGCTTCTAGGGCTGAGCGCAGGTCTGTGGGGAGGCCTGCTGCGCGAAGCCGCCGTCCTGCTCGGTGCCGGGGTAGGGGTGCTCCTCGGGGGGCTCCTGCTGGCGGGGTGGGGAGAGCGCGGTCTGCTCGGAGGCCTTCTCCTGCTGCTCCTCGGGGGGGCCGTCGTCGGCGGGTGGCTGCGGGCCCGAGCCCCGGTGCTCCTCCTCCGCTGGGGGAAACGGGTCGTCGGCGGCGGATGGCTCCTCCTACCGATCGGAGCGGTGCTCCTCCTGAGGGGGGTCCCCGGAGGAGAGCTGTGGGCCGAGGTCCCCGTCGCGCGCTGGGGAGGCCTGTTGTTGACGTTCTCCCTGGCCGTCGTGAGCATCGTCCTCTGCTTCCCCTTGGGGGTGCTGCTCGCGCTAGGACGGCAGAGTTCGCTCCCCGTGATCCGCTGGACCTGCATCGTCTACATCGAGATCGTACGCGGAGTTCCGTTGGTCACCGTCTTGTTTATGGCCTCTCTCATGCTCCCGCTCTTTTTGCCCAGCGGGTGGGAGATCAACAAGGTCCTGCGGGCGATTGCGGCGTTCACGCTCTTTACCGCCGCCTATGTCGCCGAGAACGTCCGCGGGGGACTCCAATCCGTCCCCAAGGGACAGATCGAGGCCGCTCAGGCCTTGGGCTTGGGGCCGGTTCTGACCACCCTGCTCGTCGTCCTCCCTCAGGCGCTGCGGGCGGTCATCCCGGCCAACGTGGGGCAGTTCATCGCGCTGTTTAAGGACACCTCGCTCGTGTTCATCGTGCCCCTTTTGGACTTCCTCGGCATCGCTCTCGACGTCCTAGAGAACCCCAAGTGGGGCGGCCCGGCCCGGGAGATGCTCCTCTTCGTGGCGTTGGTCTACTGGTTCTTCACCTACTTTATGAGCCACATGAGCCGGAAGCTCGAGCGGGCCCTCGGGGTGGGAGAACGCTGAGCCCGAGGCTGGCACCGGGGGGTCTGCGAAACTACAATCGAAAAGGACGGGTGACGGTGACCATGCCCAAGGCAAAGGACCCGATCATCATCGCGGAAGACGTCCACAAGTGGTTCGGCCACTTCCACGCGCTGCGGGGGATCTCGCTTACGGTCCACCGGGGCGAGGTCGTCGTGATCTGTGGGCCCTCCGGCTCGGGGAAGTCAACGTTCATCCGCACCATCAACCGCCTCGAGGAGCACCAGCGCGGGCGCATCGTCGTCGACGGCATCGAGCTCACGAACGACCTCAAGAACATCGAGGCCATCCGTCGTGAGATCGGCATGGTCTTCCAGCAGTTCAACCTCTTTCCGCACCTGACGGTGCTCCAGAACATCACGCTCGCGCCCATCTGGGTGCGCAAGATGAAGCGCTCCGAGGCCGAGAGGATCGCCATGGAGCTGCTGGAGCGGGTCGGCATCCCCGAGCAGGCCCACAAATATCCGGGACAGCTCTCCGGCGGCCAGCAGCAGCGGGTGGCGATCGCCCGGGCGCTGGCGATGCAGCCCAAGATCATGCTCTTCGACGAGCCGACCAGCGCCCTCGACCCCGAGATGATCAAAGAAGTTCTCGACGTGATGCGGGAGCTGGCCCGCTCGGGGATGACCATGATCGTGGTCACCCACGAGATGGGCTTCGCCCGTGAGGTGGCGGACCGAATCGTCTTCTTCGACGAGGGGCGTCTGGTGGAGGAGGCCCCGCCCGACGAATTCTTCAGCAACCCGAAGCACGAGCGCACGAAGCTCTTCCTCTCGCAGATTCTACAGCATTGAGCCCTTTGCCTTCGCCGTTGCCTTTGCCGTTCCACCGTTCGACGCACGGTGCGACGCACGGACGGGGCGCGCGGCGCGGGAGGGGACCCGTGCTGCGCTCCTCGGCAGCGGCGCTATCGCTGTACCTGGAAGACGGAAAAGCCCACGGACTTCGTGGGGGTTACCCGGAAGAAGAGGGTCGTGTAGCGCAGCACCACCGGGGCGCGGGCTCCTTCCCCCCGGGTGAGGAAGGCCTGCAGGACGAGTTCGGGGTTCTCCCCCAACTGCGTGCGGAAGAAGGGGTCCTGAAAGGGGGCGTGTCGAAAGACGGCGCGGATCTCGTACGCGGGATACTCCCGACGCCCCAGGCGGGTGTCCAAAGGCATCGAGACTTCCGCGACGACCTCGGCCGTCACCGAGAAGAAGGGGTCCTCCCCCCAGCGGAGCAGTTCGTGGTAGAAGACGTTGAAGGCCCAGCGTTGGCCCACCTCCAAGGGGCGGTCATAAAAGCGATAGACCCAGTCGGAGATCGTCATCGCGTTCCCCGGCCAGGGGATCACGGCCTCGAAGATCCCTTCGTAACTGGGCAGGCGGATCTCCATGAGCGATTCCCCGTTCTCGCCCTTCCGGGGGCGATAATACCCCTCGCCCACGAAGTCCTCGCGCGTCGGGTCGAGGAAGTCAAATCGGATGAGAAATTCCGCTTCCTGCAGGGTAAAGTCCTCCTGCAGGACGTTGGTCCAGTCGACGGTGATGACGTTTCCCACCTTGATCTCCACGAGCTGGCGCAACCGTAAGCCCTCCGGGCCGGCGACGATCCGGTCCACGGTGGTCGTGATCCCGTTGAGATCCCGGTAGAAGAGCTCGAAGGGATAGCGGTCCTCTCCGTCGGGGATGCCGTCCCGGTCCGTGTCCTCCTCCAGGGGGTTGGTGAAGTAGAGGAAGTACTCGTCGCCGTCGAGGAGGCCGTCCCCGTCCGTGTCGGCTCGGGCAGGATCCGTGCCCAGGATCGCCTCTTGCTCGGCGGAGAGGCCGTCCCCATCGTCGTCCTGAGCCCACAGCGATCCCGCCCCCCCCGGAAGGGCGATCAACCCGACGAGCAGCAGCACCCACGCGACGTTTCGATTCATAGGGATTCCTCCTTGGAAGGATTCGACCCCCGGTGGGGCAATCCGACCGGGGGCGTAGCTTCTCTCGTCCGAAGCCCGATCCGGCGGGGGGCCCAAGCGGCGGCGGAGGTCGGATTCGACGCCGGGAAGGGCGGGGGGACAAAACGCAGGAGGGCCGGAAGGAAGAGGACTGCGGTCGCAAAGGCCAGCGCGACCGCCAGCCCCACGAGCAGACCGAAATCCCGATTCCATGCGATCTGCCCCCCGAGCAAGGCCAAGAAGGCACTCGACGTGGTCACGAACGCCGCCGAGAGGGCCTCGCCGGTACGGGCGACGGCCACCTCCAAAGAGCGCTCTTCGCGGAAGCGATGGAGGAGGTGGATGGCGTAGTCGATTCCCAACCCCAGCGAGAGCGCGGCCACCACGGCCGTTGCCACGTTGAGCTCGATATGGGCGAGTCGCACGCTCCCCAACACGATGCCCGTCGTCAGCACCGCGGGGCTCAGAGCGAGGAGGGCCCATCGCATCGACCGAAAGGCCCACGCCAGCACCCCGAAGCAGAGGACAAACGATAGGAGCAGGGATCGGGTGAAGGACCGGCGTAGGGCAGCGAGACCGATCTCCTCCAAGTACGGCGTCCCCGTCACCCGAGCCTCGATCCCGAAAGCCTCCCATCGGCGCAGAAGGGGCTCCAGGCGTCGGCTCAGATCCCGGGTGAGGCGGGAGATCCCCTCCGAATCCGTGAAGCGGAGGGTGTTGATCCGCACCACCGCTTCCAGGGAGCCGTCGGGAAGAGGGCGCACATAGGGGACCAAGCGCGCTCGGAGACGCTCCTCCGCCCATGCCGTCGCCAGGAGCCAGCGATACGCTCCTTCGGGGTCATCCGGGAACCGTTCGGAGAACCCCGCGTTCAGGTCCGCGTTGGTCGTGCGCAGGTCTTCTAAGACCTGCACGAAGCTCACCATGCCCTGGGCGTAGGGAGACCCGGCCAAAGCGGAGGGAGCGTCGTACAGGAGCAGCCGCAGGGCGGGCCAGCGCAGCAGATCGCCTCGAAGCACGATCTGGACCTCCTCGTAGGGGCGGAACTCGCGGTTGACCCGCGTGTAGAGCTGGGCGAGAGGGTGGTCAGGGGGGAGGAAGCGGCGGTAGTCCACACTATACGTTGGAAAGGCCCACCCTTCCCCATAGCCGAGGAATCCTAGCAGGAGTGCGAGGAGGAGAACTCCCCCTGCGATCCCCGGTCGAGCCGTTCCCCGAGCGTACGCGGCCAGAAGGCGGCTGAGCCCGCTCCGCCGAGGACGCGGATGTCCGTTTGCGGGCCGGGCCTGTGGGAGGAGGACCTTAAGCGGGGGAACCAGGGCAACGGTGACGAGGAACGCACTGATCATCGCGCCTGCGGCCAGCAGTCCGAAGGCCTGAAGGGGAGGGCTGGGCGCCCCGAGCAGCGCGGCGAACCCCGCTGCGGTCGTCAGCGTGGTGAGGAGCAGGGCCCGCCCCGTGCGGCGGAGCGCGATTCCCATCGCCTCCGAGCTCGATCGCCCCTTGCCCCGCTCCTCCTCGTAGCGGTGGAGGAGGTGGAGAGCATCGTCGATGCCCACCCCAAGGAGCAGCGGAACCACGGCAACCATGAGGAAGGTAAAGGGAAGGCCGAGCGCGCCCAGGGCCCCGAAGGTCCACACCCCGGACACCCCCACGACCAGCAGGGGCAGGTACAGGTTGACCAGGGGACGGAACGTCTTGGCGAGGACCCCTCCCAGGACGATCGAGCCCATCGCTTCCCATGCGAGCACCCCGCCTGGAGGCAGCGGGAGCAAGAGGGGGCCCCACGCCAAGGCCGCCACGGTCAGCACCAAGCCGGAGGCCGCCACGAGCTCTCGACGCCGGGTGAGGCGGAACACCCACAGGAGCACCCCGACTACGAGCGCCGCGACCGCCGGGAGGAGCCTCTGGAGGTCTCGGCGGGTGAGGTCTTGGAAGACGTTCAGGGTTTGCCCGTAGCTGAGGACGTCGATCCGGAGCGCCTGGGCCTCCCGTTGGATGGAGCCTAGCACCTCCTGCAGGGCACGGGCTGCCGCCCGGAGGTCGACCTCCGGAGCGAGGGTAGCCGTGATCAGCGCCGTCCCTTGGGGCGATACGAATTGCTGAGCCAAGGTCATACGCTGGAAGGTGAGGCGGATCAGGTCGGAGAGGGTGTAGCCGCGCTCGTCCGGTCCCTCGTCAGGGGGGAGGACGGCATAGCGGCGATCGCCGCCATAGAGCTCCTGACGGACGAACTTCACCAGGTCCGGAAGCCCTTGAGCCCGGAGGACGCCGGGCACCCGCCGCAGGCCTTGGAGGACGGCTTCCATCTCGCGAAGGGCCTGGGGGTGCTCCACCGAGTACCCCGGTCGAGGGGCGAGGCGCACCACCACTCGATGGGAGAAGCTTCCCACGCCGAACGTCCGCTCCACCCAACGGAAGAGTTCTACGCGCTCTGTGGGGGGGAGAAAGGCAAGCGGGTCGTAGGTGACCCGGACTCGAGGGAGCTGTGTGGCAAAGAAGACCGTCAGCAGCAGCACGCCTACGAGCAAGAGGCGGGGGCGGCGCTCTGCCAACGCCGCCCCTTGACCGAAAAGGTCCTCCCAGCGTCGTGCGCGTCGCCGCTCCGGTGCCCCCTTCTCGGGCGTCATCTCGCGTAGGCCTAGAAGGGCATCACCAGCAGGAGGAGCCCAACCAGGCCGCGAAGGTCCGTTTGAACCTCCACGAGGAGGGTCCGCCCCTCCTGCTGCAGGCCCACGAGCTCCGCTCGATAGAGGTCCTGGGCGAGGTAGGGGCTCGTCCCCTCCCGGAGGCGTTGGGCAGCAGCCTGGGCGTCTGCCCGAGAGGCAAAGCGCAGGACGAACCGCCCTACGACGTCCTCGGGCCCAACGGTCATGCGGAATCCCATAGCTTGTTCTCCGGGCTCCTGGGGCCGATCTTGCGGCTCCGTGAGGCGCACAAAGCCCAGATCCCCACCCCGCACCGATACGGCAACGGCCAGCTCGGAGAAGGTTCCGGCCGTCCGGCGGCCGAGGAGCTTGTCGACCATGCGCCGCGTGGTCTTGCGCAGTCTTTCCTCATCCGGCCGCCCGGGCAGGAAGGCGACCTCGGTGCCGATCCACAAGGTCCCCTCCGTCGGGATGTACGCCCACTCCAGAGCCACCGGTCCGAAGGTCCCCTCCACGAAGGCCACCGATACCCCGTCGAGCGTCTCCCACTCGAAGCGGGTAAAGGGGCTGTTGGGTGCTTGGGCAGCGGCCTGGAGTCCGCGAAGAGCCCCCATCCACCGGTCCCGACCGGGACCGACGATCTGGGAGAAGCTGGAGACCTCCGGCCCCTGCCCGTGGACGACGTAGGCAACCTGTTCCGGAGAGATACGGAAGAACTCGATCGTGCGCACGAGCCCTGCCAAGGGGTGGTTCGCCGCCCGCAGCGGCTCGATGAGCCCCGCTTGGAGCTCGGGGTCGACCAACGCAGGCCCCACGTCCCAGGCGAGGGCTCGGGTAAAGCCTGCGGGGTAGCGCACGAGGATCTCGTCCATGATCAGACCGCCCTCCGCGCCCGCCGGCAGGACGAGCAAGCCCGCGCTGAGCACGCCCACCAGCGCTCCCAACCGCATCCACCGGATTCGACTCGTCTGCAACGATACCGCCTCCTTCTCCTTTCGTCTTCTCGTTGAGTGCCCTCCTCACGTTCCGTCTCCGTCTGCGTCCTTACGCACTCCGGGCGTCGTTCGGCCCCTCCCCCGTCCCCGTCGACGGGGATGTCAGAAAGGCGGCCAGGGCACGACAAGCCTCCTCCTGCAAGCGGTCCGGCGGCCGGCCGGCCACGGCTTCGAACAGGACGCCGTGGCAATAGGTCCCCACGAGGTAGAGGAAAGAATCCACGGGGACGCCGTGGTCTTCGAGCACCCCTTCTACTGCCGCCCGCAGCTCCCGCAACCAGCGGAAATGCGCCTCGACGAAGGTCTGCAAGGCCCGGTGCGGCCGGGGCTCCGGCTCCCCCAGGACCATGTACAGCACACGAAATCGCTCCGGCTCGCGTCGGTACTGCTCTAAGAGCTGTCCGAGGACCCCTTGGGCGATCCCCAGGGGCGTCTTCTCCCCTCGAGCCCCCTCCAACAGGCCGTGGAAGTAGTCCTCGGAAAGGCCTGCGATCAGCTCTTCCAGCAAGGCCTCCTTGGAGGGGAAATAGTAGTAGATGGTCCCCTTGCCCAGCTCGGCCTCCCGGGCGATGGCCTCCACCGTAGCCGGCTGCAGCCCCTCGTGAGCGAAGACGCGCAAAGCCGCCTGCAAGATCCGCCGAATCCGCTCCTCTTTCTCCTGTTGCCTCCGCTCGGCGACCCCCATGATGGACTCTCCCGTCGAATTTCGACCGATGAGTCAAGTTTACCCTCGCCGGGCGGGCCGCACCATGACCTCGGTCAGAATCCGCATCTCGAGCCCGAGATGCCGGGGCAATTCTCCCACGAGAAGGTATACTTCCGGTACCGGAGAGGGGAGGCTTATGCCGCAGCTGCGTGTTCGATCGGTAGGAAGCGAGGGATCGCTCCGGGAGGGGGAGCGGTGGCTCTCGGCACAAGAACGGGCGATCTACGAGTGCCTCGCTCCGCGACGACGGTCGGGGTGGCTGGCGGGACGCTTGGCGGCCAAGGCCCTCTTACAAGAGCACGCGGAGAGGGCCTGGGGCATAGAGGTACGACCTTGGGAAGTAGAGATCGAACGGACCGCATGGGGGGGCGTCCGGGGGCGGATCTTGGGAGAGCCGGCGGAGGGGTCGTTGTCGATCTCCCATTGGAAGCACCAAGGGCTTGCGGGACTTGCGGGTCCCGGAGAAGGATCCCTTGGAGTCGACTTGGAACGCCGCAGGCGGCTCCATCCACGCTGGGCAGAGCGCGTTCTGCACCCCCACGAGCGAAGCGTCCTGCGTCGTATCGACCCCCTCGCCGTATGGACCCTCAAGGAGGCGGCGTTTAAGGCCCTCGGCCCCCGTCTGGGTGGGAGAGCCGTATGGACGCCCCGCGCGCTCCAGATCGTCTCCCTCGTTCCCTCCGCACCGGATTCCGGGAACGATCGCCTCCGGTTCCGAGCCGCGATTCGCTACGCTCCCGAACGCGGTCCCGTATCCGGCGGTCAAACACTCTGGGTGTCTGCGCTGGCCCTACGGAGGGGAGCGTTCTGGGTGGCGTGGGCCCTCTGCCCACCCGGCCCTGCCGTTAGCGAAGGACCCACACGCGCTGCAGGCGGACGTGAAGTCGTCCTTCCCGATCCCGGACCGTGACCACGGCCCAGTACACCCCGTTGGCTGCGGGGGCACCCTCTTGGGTCTGGAGGTTCCATTGGACCGTACGTCCCCTTTGGAAGCCGCTATCGTACACGGTCCTCCCGCTGAGGTCGAAGACCTGCAGTCGGACCTCCTCGGGGGGGACCGGGATATCCTTCCCCCTCTCGGCAAGGGGGAGAACGGCAGAGGGGGATGCCGGGGAGGCGGAGGCCGTACCCGACCCTCCCATCGTGCCGACGAGCAGGGCGAGGAGCAGGGTGCTCACGAAGAACCCTCCGGCACTCGTAGACCGCGATCCCATGAGAGCAGCGTAGCGCAGCGGAGGGAGGTTGTCAACGCGGTCGAGCGCTCGTTCGACCGGGGGACCGCCGGAGGAGAGGTCAACGCCGTCCGAAGGCGCGCTCTAGCTCCCGGAGGGAGTACTTGACGATGATGGGCCGTCCGTGGGGGCAGCGGTAGGGGTTCTCCGCCCGACGGAGCTCCCGGACCAAGTGCTCCATCTCCTCCAAGGTGAGCGGGGTGTTCTTCACCACGGCGGCCTCGCAGGCGAGATCGGCGGCCAGCGCCTTGGCCAGCTCCTCGAGGTGGGGCTCCTCCTCGCGCTCCAGGGCGCTTAGCACCCGCTCCAGGGCCTGCCGCGCCCGCTCCTCCGTAAGCCCTTCGGCGAAGCTTTCGGGCCACTCCCGCACCAAGAAGGTGGTTCCGCCGAAGCGCTCCAGACCGATGCCCAGCTCCCCGCCCAGCGTGGGGAGCTGGGCCTCTAGGAGCTCTGCCTGATCGGGAGGGAACTCCAGCGTCAGGGGGAGGAGAAGCCGCTGGCGGCGGACCCCGCCCGATGCGAGCTGCGCCCGGTACCGCTCAAAGAGGATCCGCTCGTGGGCCACGTGCTGGTCGATCAGCTCCAGGCCCTCGGGCGTCTGCACCAGGATGTACGTCCCGTGGAGCTGTCCCAGGACCCGATCGCGGCCCTTGGGCGTACCCCCGAGCCTGTCCTCCTGCTCGGCCCTGCCCTCGTCCGGCTCTCCTCGGGGGGGCAACGCGCCGGAGGCCGCGCGGGACCTCTCGAGGAGCTCGCGCTTGAGGTCAAGGTCGAGGTCAAGGTCGAGCTCGGGAGCGGAGGGGGTGAAAGGCCTTAAAGAGAGGGGCTCCTTGGGGCGAGAGGCCGGAGGAGCCGGGGCGGGCACCCGCGGGGGGCGGAGCTGCGGGATTGCCCCTCGGGTGAGCAGGGCTTCCGCGATCGCGCGCTTCACCTCCGCTTGGACGAGCTTCGGGTTCGCGAAGCGCACCTCGGCCTTCTGGGGGTGGACGTTTACGTCGACCTTCTCGGGGTCCACTTCTAAAAACAAGAAGACCATCGGATGCTTATCTTTCAGAAAGCCCTCATAGGCTTTGGTGATCGCGTACCGGACGGCGGCGTCGCGCACGAAGCGACCGTTGACGAAGACGTGCTGTTCCCCCCGGTCGGCGCGCGCCTGTTGGGGCGGAGACACCAACCCGTGCACCCGGATCTCCGGGCCGTCGGCGCGCACCTCGAGGAGGGCGCGGGCCAGCTCCGCGCCGTAGAGCTGGGCGATCACCTCTCGCAGCTCCCGCGCCGGGGGGGACTCCAACGCGTTTCGCCCGTTGCGGACCAGCCGGAAGTGCACCTCGGGATACGCCAGAGCGAACCGCTTCAGCACCCGGAGGATATGCGCGAACTCCGTGCGCTCGCTCTTTAAGAACTTCCGCCGGGCCGGGGTGTTGAAGAAGAGGTCCCGCACGTCCACGGTCGTCCCCCGGCCCCGGCCCTCCCGGCGGACGCTTCGTACGACCCCGCCCTCGATCTCGAGGCGCGTCCCTTCGGGCTCGCCCTCGGCGCGGGTCACGATCGCGGCGCGGGAGACCTCGACGATGCTCGCCAGCGCCTCCCCGCGGAATCCCAGGGTTTGAATGCGCTCCAGATCGCGTTCGGAGCGGATCTTGCTCGTGGTGTGACGGCGGATCGCCAACAGGGCGTCCGCGCGGACCATCCCGATGCCGTCGTCCGCCACGGCGATGCGCCGGAGTCCTCCGCCCTCGACGAGCACCTCGATGCGCTTCGCCCCGGCGTCCAGGCTGTTCTCCACCAGCTCCTTGACCACAGACGCGGGGCGCTCGATCACCTCGCCCGCGGCGATCTTGCGGATCAGGTGCTCATCGAGTTCGTGTACTCGGTGTTCTCTTGCTGTGCTCATGGTATGAATTCAAAGGGAGCATACGGCTTAGGTGAGAGGCACGCAAGGCTTGTTGAGAGCCTCGTCGACGAGTTCCGTGCCCCGCGCGGTGAAGGACTGGGATGCAGTCCGGCCTATGGCATGGGGCGTTCTCGGGGGAGGGTCGTTGACAAACCTCGCCTGCGGCATTACCATCCCTCATCGTGGAGGTGTCGTGGCTGAGCGAATCGACGGAAGCCCAATCCCGAGCCCAAGCCAAGGCCCCGGGGCAAGCGCAAGTGCAAGCGCAGACGGCGGTGGTGAGGCGCGAGATCGCCCTCCAGGACGTGGGTGAGGCTACTGCCCTCTTCGGTCCTCTCAATCGCAACCTCAACGTAATCCGCGAGGTCTTACCCGTCGAGCTGCGCCTGCGCGGCGACCGTCTCCTCCTCGAGGGGCCCAAGCGAGATGTGGAGCGCACCGAAAGGCTCCTGGAGAAGCTGCGGGAACTCATCGCGGGGCACCACATGCCGGACACCCGGGACGTGAGATACTTGGCCGAACAGATCAAAGCGGAGCAGGACGTCGAAGGGGTGCTCACCGACGTCATCCAGTACACCCGCTGGGGGGAACCCATCCGCCCGAAGACGGCAGGGCAGTCCCGCTACGTCCGGGCGATTCAAGAGCGGGAGATCGTCTTCGCCATCGGCCCCTCGGGGACGGGGAAGACGTATCTGGCCGTGGCGATGGCCATCCACTTCTTGAAGAAGGGCCGGGTGGGGCGGCTCATCCTGACGCGGCCCGCCGTGGAGGCCGGCGAGGAGCTGGGCTTCCTGCCGGGGGACATCCACGCCAAGGTGAGCCCGTATCTGCGCCCCCTCTACGACGCTTTGTACGACATGATCCCCGGCGACGAGGTCCAGCGCTACCTCGAGAGCGGACGGATCGAGGTCGCCCCTTTAGCGTACATGCGGGGTCGGACCCTCAACAACAGCTTCATCATCCTGGATGAGGCTCAGAACACCACCACGGGCCAGATGAAGATGTTCTTGACGCGCCTGGGGCTCAACTCCCGGGCCGTGATCACGGGGGACGTCACCCAGATCGACCTGGAGCGGGGCCGCTCCGGCTTGGTGGAGGTGCCACGGATCCTGGCCGGGATCGACGAAATCGCTTTCATATATCTAGAGAAGGCCGACGTCGTCCGCCATCCCTTGGTGAAGAAGATCATCGACGCCTATGAGAAAGCGGAGGCCACGCAGGCGCAGGAACGATCGGAATAGGGGGGGCGAGCTGCGCCGCCGCCGTCTCCCTCTGCGAGGCGGCTTGGACTTCGCCCTTCTTACGGTTCTCCTGACGGGGTTCCTCGCCTTCCGTCTGGACCCCACAGGGGAGCCGTGGATCCGCTGGCTTCCGTGGGAGCCTCTGGCGGGCGGTGCCCTGCTGATCGCGCTGCTGACGGCGCTCTGGCTGGGTGCGCTGCGCTTGCGACACCCCCAGCTCTGGGAGAGTCGTCGATTGCGCGTCTTCCTCATCGCGGCCTTGGGGAGCGTGGTCCTCCTGGGGCGGGCCGTCGACCTCTTAGCCCCCTTCTTGGTGCCCGAGCCGATGGGGGCGTACCTCGTTCCGGTGGCCTTGGGGGCAGGCCTCATCACCGTCTTCGTCCACGCCGAGGTGGGCCTGTGGGCTGCGATCCTCCTGGCCCTCTGGACGGGGCTGAGCGGAGGGCCCGAGCTCTGGCCCACGGCTACCCTGGCCGCGTTTGGGAGCGGGATCGTGGCCGTCCTCCGCTGCGCCCGACTGCGCCGGCTTTCGGATCTGCCCCTGGCGGGCTTGGAGATCGGCTTCGTCGGGATCCTCCTCCACACCGGGGCGGTCGTCCTCACCCAAGGGAGCGGGGCCCTGAGCGCGGTAGCCCTCGTCTGGACGGGGCTCAACGGGCTCATCAGCGTCTTGTTGCTCTTCGGCGCGCTCCCCGTGGCCGAGTACATCACCCAGAAGACGAGCCCGCTGGGGCTGGTGGAGCTCCTGAACCCTTCGCATCCCCTGCTGGTGCTCCTGCGGGAGAGGGCTCCGGGCACCTACCACCACAGCTTCCGGGTGGCCGATCTGGCGGAGAGCGCCGCGCAGGCGATCGGCGCCGACCCCCTCCTCGCCAAGGTCGGCGGGTACTACCATGACATCGGCAAGATTCGCCGCCCGGAGTACTTCGTGGAGAACCAGCAGGGAGGCCCGAACCCCCACGACGAGATCTCCCCCAGCATGAGCAAGATGATTTTAATGTCCCACATCAAGGACGGGGTGGAGCTGGCGCGCGAGTACGGCCTCCGGGAGGACGTCATCCGGTTCATCCGCCAGCACCACGGCACCTCGGTCATCCGCTATTTCTACCTCAAGGCGCTGCGGGAGGGGAAGGCGAGCGAGGGCACGATGGACGATTACCGCTATAACTCGGAGTTTCCCTCCACCAAGGAGACGGCCATCGTGATGCTCGCCGACGGGGTGGAGGCCGCCACCCGCGGACACGATGACCTCACCCAGTTGGAGGAGACGGTTCGCGAGGTGGTCCGCTCCCGCGTAGAAGACGGCCAGCTGCGGGAAAGCCCCTTGACTCTGCGGGATCTGGAGCGCATCCAGCAGGCCTTTTGCGAAACGCTGCGCGCGATGCGCCATACCCGCGCCGGGACCTTTCCCGGACCGCCCCTCACGGGAGACTCCGAGGGCTTACCCGCCTCCGGCACCGGGACCCCCAGTGCCTCCCGCTAGCGGAACGAAAAGGGGCGAGGGGCTCCTCCGTTCCGTACGAGCCCCTCGCCCTTACGTGTCGTCCACGGCGTGCCCAGGTGCTCAGCTTAGGGCGGAGAGATACAGGTGCGCAGCGTCGGATCGCAGATTTCTAGGACCCCTCGAGCAAAGGGGAAGAGAGAGCCGTTCCGGGCCCGCAGGATGAACCCCGTACGGTTCGTGGGGATCTCGATGGGGTAGACCTCCCCGTCCAAGACCACGAAGGCCGGAACTTGCGGCCACTTCTCCCGTCGGCCGTCGCCGTCTACGTCCATCTCCGGAGCCAGCTCGACGAGCTGCTGCGCGCCGCGGGAGAAGACGATCTTCAGGAGGAAGACCACCCGACCCTGGCCCACCCGCCCCTCCAAGAGGAGGAGGTTCCCCTGCGAACGAGGGGGCCGGGCCGAGGCGGCTCCTTCCGTCTCGACCGTGGGATTGCCCCGCAGCGCCCCCGTCAGAGGCCGCACCAACAGGCGGAAGGAGCGCGTCTCGTCGCCCCAGGCAGGGTCGCCTTGGACGACGATCCGAAGCGTGTCGGGCTCCTCGCTGAGCAAGTAGAACCCTACACCCTCGGGGAGCGATGGGGGAGGCGGGGGCGCGGAGCCCACGGAGATCGTGCGGGAAGCGGAGGCGGTGGCCCCCTGGTTGTCCACGACGGTCAAGGTCACGGTGTAGGTCCCTGCGCGAGCGTAGCGGGCCTGGATCACGGCGCCCTGCGCGTCGATGCGGCCGTCCCCGTTGAGATCCCAGCGATACTGCACGATGGTCCCGTCCGGATCGGAGGAAGTCCGTCCGTCGAAGGTGACGAGCTCGTTCACTTGGGGAGTCTGAGGGCTGAAGGTGAACTGCGCGACGGGAGGGCGGTTCGGGGGCGGAGGCGGCGCGGCGAGCACTTCGACGGTCTGGGTGGTGGAGTCGGTCGCCCCTTGGTTGTCCGTCACCGTAAGCGTCACCCGATAGGTTCGGGCGGTCGTGAAGCGCACGTTGACTTGAACGCCCCGGGCCTCCACCGTGGTCGCCCCCTCGAAGGTCCAACGCCACTCGACGATCGTTCCGTCGGGATCGAACGAGGAAGAGCCGTCGAAGGTGACGACCTGGTGGACCACAGGGGCAGACGGGGTGTAGGCGAAGCGGGCCACGGGGGGGCGGTTGGCCGGCGGGGAGCCCTGCACGGTGAAGGTCGCCGCGTCCCAAGCCCAGGCGGCGGAGGGGGCCACGGCCTGCAGGCGTTGGAGAAGGGTCGTCCGGAAGGCGTTGGGGTCGACAAAGGAGGGGTTCTGCAGTCCGTGAAGCCCAAGGTTCGCCGGACGGTCGGTGAGCAGGGCGTGCAGGGCCTCCGTCCCCGGCGGCGGGGTCACCTGCAGATAGGCCACACCGAGCAGCTCCGCGACGTCGTAGGTGCCTGCCTGCAGGAAGGCGGAGCTCCCCTCGGAGGTCGGATAGAGGATCCTCACCTGCCCCTGCGCGTCGACGTCGTAGAGGTAGATGTACCCCTCCGTCCCCAGGGTCAGCGTGATCTCGATGGGATCCCCCACCACGTAGGCCGAGCGGTCCGTCTCGACCTCCACGCGGAGCGGGTTGGCTCCCTCCCCTTGGACCGGGATCGAGACGACGTTATTGTCCTCGTTGGCCTCGGTGACCTGGCCGAGCACGTCCACAAAGGCCGTAAAGGTCTCCGTGGGGGCGGAGAGGGGCACCTGAAGCTGCAGGACCGCAGACGCGCCGGCAGCGAGTCCTGATAGATACGCTCGGGAAGCTCCTGCGCTGCCGCGCACCTCGACGAAGAAGGCCCCGGCGGGAGCCCCTCCGGAGTTGGCGACCGTCAGGGCAAACGTCACGGGGTCGCCTACCCGAGGGCGAGCGGGCGAGTAGCTCGCCTCCGCGATCACGAGGTCCGGAAGCTGCGGGACCTGCTGCGCCCGCACGGTGAGCTGCACGGTGTTGTTCCCCTCGTCGGACTCGCTCACCTGGTTGAAGGGATCGACCGTGAGGGTGATCGTGTCCTGGGTCTGGCGCACTTGGCGCTGGAAGCTCACGCTGACGGAAGCCCCGGCGGCCAGCCCGGAGAAGCTCTGCTGCAGCGTCCCGAAGGCGTCTTGGAGCCGGACGGCGAACGGGCCCGCGTCGGCGCTCCCCTGGTTGCGCACTTGGGCCGTCACAGTGATGAAGTCCCCGATGCGGGGCGAAGCGGGCGTGAAGGTCGGGTTCGCGATCGTCAAGTCGGGCTGTCGTGCGATCGAGGGGGTGAGGTTGAGTCGCCCGGCGCCGTACTGGGTGGCCGAGCCCATGGGGATCGCGTCGCCCTTGAGCTTGGATTCCAGCTGGGCAGCTCCCAGCGAGGGGTTCTCCGAGAGGAGCAACGCAGCGGCCCCCGCGACGTGGGGCGCGGCGGCGCTCGTCCCGATGAAGGGGTTCCACCCCGCAGTCGAGACGGTTACCCCACTGGGCCCCACCAGGTCGGGCTTGAGCCGCCCGTCGGTGGTGGGTCCCTGCGAGCTGAAGGGGTCGAGAGGCCCGGTGGTCCAGTTCGGGAAGCTCACGGACCCGACGGCCAACGTACAGCTGCAGTCCGCCGGGGTGACGATGCTCCCGGAGGGGACGTAGGGCGTGAGGTCTTGGTTCAAGTTGAAGATGGAGAGCGCCCGGGGGACGCTCACGCTCGCGGGCCGGACCCGGATCTCGTAGGTGTCCGTGGCCGGGGCCGTGAAGAAGAGGGTCTCCGTGGGGGGCTGGGTCCCGTTCTGCAGCCGCTCTGAAGCGGCCACGATCGCCCCGCGGCTGTCGACCACGTAGAGATCATAATCTTGAGAGGAGCGCGGCCAGTCGTTCCAGGTGAGAAACACCTGAACGGCCTCCCCGGCGCGGGCGCTCAGCCGCAGGCCCTCCACGCCGGGGGCGAACTCGACCCAGCCGTCCCCGTCGCCGTCGGAGGCGAACCCCTGCCAGTGGCGTCGGGCGTAGTTCCCCGCGGCGTTCACCCACACGATCCCCGCGGAGCGGGCCCGCTGGGCCGCCGCCGCGATGGGACCCGTCCCGTCGTAGAAGTTCGTGTTGAACCACGCCACGGAGTGGTTGATGATCTGCACGCCCTGGCGGATCGCCTCGTCCACGGCGTTCTCCAGGCCCACCTCGTCGGCGACTTTCATGAGCAGCAGCTGGGCGTTGGGGGCCATGTCGTGGACGATCTCGGCCACCGCCGTCCCGTGGGAGACGGTCCCCTCGATGCCCGTGCCGGTGAAGTCAAAGGTGAGGACGTTGGTGGGAAGCTCCCCCCGGGCCTGCGCGGCGGAGAGCCCGGCAAAGCCCAGGTCGATGATCGCGATCTTGACCCCTTGGCCCCGCACGCCGTTGGCATGCAAGAGCGAAGCTCCCGTAAGAGCCACGCCCTCGCTGATCACCTGAGCGGCGGGCCGAAGCGGCGGCCGCACGAAACGGATTCCTCCCAGCTGCGCCAGCTTCAACAGCAGGGTAAGCGGCTGGTTCTGGAGCGGAATCCGAAGCTTGAGGAAGTTGCGGGACGTGGCGACGAGGAGATCCCCCCCCAGGGCTTGGGCGACGGCGGAGGCGATCGCCGCCGCCGGGCCGGACACCTCGGCAACGACGAGGATGGCGTTGCCCTCTACCGGGATGCCCGCACGACTCGCCTGCTGGACGACCCCTTGTGCGCTGACGCGGGCGCTCTGGACACTGGCCAATAGTTGGGCCAGCGCGCTGTCGACGTTGCCGCTGGGGGAGGATTTCTGCGGGGTCGGTTGAGCCCAGACGTCCGGGGGGCTCGGCTCGATCGGTCCTAGGGAGCCAAGCAGGAGGAGGAAGGGCAATCCAAAGGCTGCCAGCGCCCTTCCCCATCCTCTTTTCCTTCCCCGACTCTCCCACCGGGAGTTCCTACGCGAAGCGTTCCTGCAACCCTCTCTCGCCAAGTGCATAGGCAGTACTCCTTTACGTTGCGTTCGTGTTAAGGGGTGCCGGGCTGGGGGCGGGTCGGCGGTCGGACGAACCCTACCGCCGGATCCCGGGCCAGCTCCACCAGCCGCGGGATGAGCGCCTGGGCGCGGATAAACCCTTCGGATTCGGCCTCGATCACCAGCTCCCACGCCGGTGATGGCAACGCGCCCGGCGCGCTGCGCTCGATCACCACCCGGACTCGGAGCCCCGATCGTTCGATGCCCCGTTCACGGGCGTATAGGGTCCAGTCCGGCGCGAGCACCAACCCGTAGAGCACGGAGTCCAGCCGGACGCCCTCCGGGGGCGCGGGCTTGGCCGGGACGATATACGGCTCCAACGTCAAGGAAGGCGTCTGAGGAAGCAGACCGAAGGGGGCCAGCACCCCTACGATCCCCTCGAGGTCGTCGCTTGTGAGCTCCGTCTTGGGGAGTTTGGGCGAGACGATCATCTCGTACGATCCCGTCTGCTCCCCCGAGGGCCTAAGGTGCAGGATCCAGCCGGGCTCGTCCCGATGGAGCCAGAACCACTGTCGGTCCACAACCAGCCACGGCGGGACGAAAAACGTCGCCTCTTGGGAGGGATCGCAGGCGGAGCAGGGCGTCATGCCTTTAAAGTACGTCACATCCGTTCCCGTCTGGATGCGAATCCAGTAGCCCTGTTGCTGGGCGGTCCGGACCACTCCTACGACGTCTACAGGGGCAAGGGGGAGCACCGTCCGGAAGTGCCGTGGGACCTCTACCATCCCCCCCGCGGCATAGCCGTCCCGGGGGGGACCGAGCTGCGGGGCCAAGATCCACGCAAGCAGGGCCGTTCCCAGACCGATCTTCCATATTGAGAATGTCGAGTTTGCTCTCATCGTCTCCTCCTCCCGGGTGCGCCCCGTCTCGGAGCCGCAGGCCGTCCCCCGGACCGTCCGGTCCGGGGGACGGCGCGAGGGCCTCTGTCCGCTATAGGCTCCCGAAGCGGAAACAGATGATGAACTGGAACCCCGGCACGTCTACGAGCACCAAGCAGATCTGGACTTCCAGGGAGATCCCGCCGGGAGCGAAGCTGAGCACGAAGGGATTGGAGGGCGGATGGCGCAGCTGGCTCCCTATGTAGACGAAGTCCGTGCGTCGCTCCGGGATCCCGTCGCCGTTCCAATCCAAGCGGAGATCGAACTTGACCTTGGTGGCGGTGGGCGAGACCCCGATGATGTAGTCTACCCGCCCGGAGGCGACGGCACCGCTGAGCGTGAGCGTCGTCTGGTTGGCGGGCACGGGGACGATCCCCTGAGGGGCCACGTTGCCCACGATCTGTTGTTCCACGCTCACGAAGGCCCCATCCGTCTCGAGGAAGATCTGGTAGGGGCGGGCGGTCAACCAGCTCGGGTCCCCTTGGACCGTCAGGAGGAAGCGCGTGTCGTCCAGGGCACGGATGTAGAAGCCGACCTGGGTGGGAGGGAGAGGCGGCGGCTGGGGTGCGGAGAGAACGGTGACCGTTTGCACGGCGACGGAGGAGGCCCCACGGTTGTCCGTGACGGTGAGGGTGACCTGGTACGTGCCCGGCGCGGTGTAGGTGTGGAAGACGGTCGCCCCCTGGGCCGTCGTCCCGTCGCCGAAGTTCCAGAGGTGTTGGACGATGAAATCGCCCGGATCGGGATCAAACGACGTAGAGGTGAAGCTCACCGGCTGCCCTACCGTAGGGGTCGGAGGGGTAAGGGAAAACTGGGCGACGGGCGGCCGGTTCGGGGGCGGGGGCGGCGGGCCCTGGGTGTCCACCACTTGGAAGCTCACCCAATCGGTAGCGAAGCGGGCCTCGGCGATGATGCCCTGCGCGATGGCCCCCTGCACCTGTTGGACAAACTCCGCCGGGTTGGTACACAACGTGGGGAACGGCGTCCCCGGAGTGCTCGGCGCGTTGAAGAGCTGCCTCAAGTCCAGAGGGTCGAGGCTGGCGAACGCCTGAAGGTACTCCGTCCCCGCGGGCGGAACCACCCGTAGGCGGTAGAGGCTCGGGTTGTCCGGGATCACGAACGCGCCGACGGGCACCAAGGGATTGGGGCTAAAGGCGTTGGGGAAGATGAGGGTGCACCGCCCCGCCGCGTCGATGTCCACCACGTTTAGGTAGACGTAAGAGACGCTCGGTGCGTTCGTCTGGATGAAGATCTGGATCTCCTCGCCCACCTGGTAAACGGTCTTGGGCAGGCTGATGTCCACTTGAATTTGGTCCGACGGGGGCACGACGATGACCCCTTGAGGGGCTTGGGTGTACCCCGCGTAGCCGAATCCGACCAAGAGCGCCAGCATCAGCGTTACGGCGCTCAAAAACCTTGCGTTCCTGGTTCTCATCGTAGATCCCTCCTTTGGGATTTCCTAACGCTTAAGAACTCCGTCCGCGGTCCGCGGCCAGCTGCCTCACGATGGGAGCCCACTCCCGCCCGTCGGTGCGGGCGTCGATGTATTGCACCAACGCGTCCGGGAGGGCCTGGGCCCCGTAGAACGAAGGAGATCGAAGCTCCTTCATCACCTCCGTTTTCATGCCCTGAGCGTCGTCCAATCGGCGGTCCAGTCGGCGCTCGAAGCGATCGAGCGCCACCACGGTGGCCGTGATCACGGTGTCCACCCGGAGGACTGTGAGCGCAACGGCCCCCTGCTCGGTCTCGAGGGTCTTCTCCGATACGTTCGGCTCGAGAAAGATCCCCAGCCCACGGTAGACCGCCGCCACGCTCGCAAGAGCCCGCTGCAGCGCGGTCGCCTCGCGCAGCGCCGTGTTCAAGGCCTCCTCCGGGTCTTGCTCCCGGCTGAAGACCTCAAACGTCCGGCGAATCAACACCTCCGCAGGGAGGTCGCCCGTAGCCGGGTTGACCGTCCGCCCGACGAGCGCCAGCAGCTCCTCGGCGGCGGCGCGGCTCTCGTCCGTGATTCGGGCTCCGACTTCCTTAAGGAACTGCAGGGCCCGCTCCGGCCGGAGGTGCCCGCGGGCGATCCCGGCTTGGAAGTCCCGGCAGAGGGCCTCTTTGGCGGCGTCTGAGATCGGCAGACCCTGAATCGCGCCGCAGACGTCCGGAGCGGGCTGAGCGCTCACAGACACCCCCGGCGCTCCGAGGAGTAGCGCGACGGTGACAGCGACGGCGACGGCTGCAAGCCTCAAGAGCGGCTTCTGGCTGCGTGATCTTCGGCGGGTGGCCGTCATCATGAGGTATCCCTCCGGGGGCTGCCGACGCGGATCTCGCGCACGGCGTTGACGGTGTTGTCGGCGCTGCGCACCAGATAGTCGGCGGCGGGGTCGTAGGCCCACCACTCGCCGTCGATCTTGAAGCCGTACTCGTACGTTCCGGGCGGGAGCTGCAGGCTGATGTACCAGAGGCCGTCCCGCTTCTTCATCGGGATGTCCTGCCACTCGGGACGGCCTTCGACGGGGTAGCTGATGGCGAGCGAGACCTGCCGGGCCTCGGGGTGGTAGATCACGAACTCCACGCCCCGCTCGGCCACGAACGGATCGCTCGCCCACGATCCCACGAGGAAGCCGAGCGCAAAGATCGCCAGGGCCGCCGCCGTCGCCGCAAGCGCCCGCGCGGGCCGGGGAGCTCGGAGCCCCTCGAGGACCTCGAGGAGGCGTCGGGCGGGGCTGCGGCGGGGGCTGCGGCGGGCGCGGGCACGGCGCTCCTCCAGAGCGCGCATCACGCGTAGTTCCAAGCCCGCCAGCCGCTCCGCCCCCCGGAGGGCCTCGTACTCCAGTCCCTCCTTGACGAGGCGAGCGACCTCGTCTTCCTCCGGCCCATGGGAGGGGCGAGTCTCCCGATACAGTTCATCTCGCACTCTCGATCACCCCTTTCGCTTCCAACCAGTGCTTGAGCGCCTGCTTCCCCCGGTGAATCCGCGTCTTGACCGTCCCTTCAGGGATTCCGAGGGCTTCGGCGATCTCCTTGTATTCGAGGTCACTGTAATATCGCAACACCAGCGGTGTCCGGTACTTCTCGTCCAGCTCTTGGAGCGCCTCTTGGACCCGGGAGCAGCGCTCCTCCCGCGCCACCGTCTCGGCGGGGTCTTCTCCGCCCCGAATTTGGGAGAGCCCTTTAAGCGGCGCGAAGAAGCGCTCCCGGCGCAGTTTGTTCTTGCAGAGGTTGGCCGTGATCGTGAAGAGCCAGGTGCTGAACTTCCGTTTGAGATCATAGCGATGTAGGTTCTCGTACGCGCGGATGAAGGCGTCTTGGACGATGTCTTCGGCGTCGGCGGGGTTGCCCAAGATCCCGAGGGCCACCCCGTACACGGCGGATTTATAGCGTCTCACGATCTCCCCCCAAGCGTCGATGTCGCCTTGGAGCGCCTGCTGAACCAGCCGAAGTTCTCCCTCACCCATCGCGGTTCCTTTCTTCGTCGCTCGCCGCCATATACACCGCACCCCCCCCTAAAAGTTTCACCCCGAGTGTAGCGGGACGAGGGGGCCGGGGGCGAGGGGACCGCTGTCGTCCCCGGAGTAGACAAAGCAGAGGGTCGCCGAGAACGGCGGTCCTTGGGGAGGCGGGCCGGGTTTCCTACGCTGAAAGCAGACCCAATTGCATTGCGCTTTGAGGATGCCGATCGAGAGCGAGAGAGATGCCGGGAGCGGAGCAAGGAGGACCTATCTATGGAGATGTTTGAGAACGAAACGAGACGGGGGATCGTGGCCCGGCTGGGACAGCGGGCCCTTGCGCTCTTCGTGCTGGGCGGCTTGGCCGTAGGGCTTGCGGGCTGTCCGGCGTTCGTGAACCAGCCGCCGGTGGCCATCGCGAATGCCTCGCCCACCTCCGGGGAGGCCCCCTTGACGGTGCAGTTCGACGGGAGCGCCTCTTACGATCCGGACGGAACCATCGTCTCGTTTGTATGGGACTTTGGAGACGGCAGCCCGACCGTCGACGCTCAGACGGCCTCTCACGAGTTCCTCGCGGAGGGGACGTACCTCGTGATCCTGACCGTAACGGATAACTTGGGCAAGCAAAACAGCGATACCGTCGTGGTCACGGTGGGCGCCTCGAGCATCTACTTCACCTCCGACCGCACCGGGGACGTAGAAATCTTTCGTATGGACACGGACGGGAGCAACCCGGCCCAGGTGACGGACGTCCCGGGGCCCGACATGTTCCCGGCGCTGGCCCCCAACGGGCGGGATCGGCTGGCCTTCTCCTCCGCGCGCTCCACGCTGATGGACTGCCCCAACTGCTCCTTCGACCTGTTCCTCTCGGAGCCGGACGGGACGCTCCCCATCAACCTCACGCCCGTGCAGACCGTAAGTCACGAGGTCCAGCCCAGCTGGTCCCCCGATCGGACGAAGATCGTCTTCGCCTCCGATAAAGACAACCTAGGGACGGCGTTCGGGCTCTACGTCTACGACCTCGAGACCGACCAGATGACGGAGCTCTTCGTGGAGGCCGGAAGCCACGCGCTGGCCCCCGCCTGGTCGCCGGACGGGGAGTGGATCGCCTTCGCCTCCGACCGCGACGGGGATTTCGAGATTTATAAGATCCGTCCTGACGGGACGGGTCTTACCCAGCTTACGGACAACGCGGACGCCGACGGCTTCCGTGGCGACCTGTTCATGGACTTCGGCGGGATGTTCACCAGCCCCGCGCCCGTCTTCCGCGGCGGGATCTCCTGGAGTCCCGATGGGACGAAGATCGTCTTCGCCTCGGACCGGAACGGCAACTTCGACCTCTTCACGATCAACGCCGACGGGACGGGCCTGGCGCAGGTCACCACCCACTCTGCCGAAGACCTCAGCCCCGTCTGGCTCCCGGACGGCCGGATCGCCTTCGTCTCCAACCGCGACGGGGACTTCCAGATCTTCATGCTGGACCCCGACACCCTTGCCGTCACCGGACCCCTGACCACCGTGGGGACCTTCAACGTGCACCCCGCTTCCCTCCGGAGGGAGGCGATGGGTTCAGGTTCAGGCTCCGAGCGCGGGCCGTGAGGAGTCCGGGGCAGTCGGCGTGACGACGGGTCCTCTCAGCCCGCTCCGTGCCCGCACCAGCACCCAGAGCACGATCAACCCGAGGAGATAGACGAACCCATCACCGTAGCGCACAAAGGGCGTACGCCCCTGCAGCAGGCGCACGGTGCCCCAAAGCACCGTGCGCTCGTCCTTTTTTGTCTGGGCGAGGATCCGGCCCCGCGGGTCGACGATCCCGGAGATCCCCGTGTTGGCCGCCTGGACGAAGTAGCGCCCCGTCTCCACGGCCCGGAAGACCCCCTTGGCGAAGTGCTGCTCCAGCGCCCAGGTGCGCTTAAACCACGCGTCGTTCGTCACGGTGATGATCAGTTCCGCCCCGTTGCGGACGAACGCCCGCGCGATGCGGGAGAAGATCGACTCGAAGCAGATGGGGGTCCCCACCGCCCCTTCGGGCAAGAGGAGCGGCTCCCAGCCCGAGCCGGGGGTGAGCAGCCCCAGCCGCGTCCCCACGGGCAGGAAGCGCGTGATCCCCAGTCTCTCCAGGAGAGAGGCCCCCGGAAAGTACTCCGTGCTGAAGGGGACGAGCTGCACCTTGGCGTACCGGCCGAGCACCTCTCCCGAAGGGGAGAGGCCCGTCGCGCCGTTTAAGATATCCTCCCCTTCCGCGATGTACGTCCCGAACAAGAGCGTCACGTTCTGCCCGGCTGCCCACTCCCTCAACGGCTCCAAGACCCGAGGGTCGTCGAGCACCAGGGTGGGCAGGATCGACTCCGGGAGCACCACCCAGTCCGCCGGGGTCTCCGAACGGGCGACCTCCTCCAGCAGCCGGAAGTAGACCCGGGCGTGCTCCTCCAGCAGCTGCGGGTTCCCCCGGAGCCGCTGGGGGATGCTCGGCTGCACCAGCGCGAGCTTCCGCTCGGGTCCCTCGGGGATCGGGGCCGCCAGCCGCGTCTGACCCCATAGGAACGCCGCCGCCAGCACCCCCAGGGCCAGGAGCCCGTAGCGCGCGCTGCGGGCTCGTACGGCGGCGAAGATCAGGGCGTTGACGAACACCACCAAGAAGGAGACGGCCCAGATGCCCCCTAGGGAGGCGAGCTGCACGAACGGAAGCTGCTGGTAGAGGGCGTCGGCGGCCTGGCCCCAGGGGAATCCGAAGCGCCCCAGCGCCCGGACGTACTCCAGCACCACCCACAGGGCCGGCAGGGCGATCGTCAGAAGGCTTAGGGGGAGCCGCCGCGCGAGGAAGGCGGAGAGCGCGCCGAAGGCCCCCCAGTAGAGCGCTAGATACCCCGACAAGATCAGGTGCCCGGGGACGATGGCGAAGGAGGCCCAATCCCACACGGCGTACACCCAGTAGAGCAGCGTCCCGAAGTAGACGAGGCCCGCAAGCCCTCCCAGCCGAAAGGCCTCTCGGGGGCTTCGACCGTGGAGGGCCCAGAGCAGGGGGACAAGGGCCACCCAAGCGAGCGCTCCCAGATCGGGCCCCGGCATGCTCCCGGAGAGGAGCAGGCCGGAGAGCGCCGCAAGGCCGTAGGCAAAGCGCAGAGGCATCACGAGCGCATGTAGATTCCGCCGTTGACGTTGATCGTCTCCCCCGTGAGGTAGCCCGCGTCCTCCGAGCAGAGGAAGGCGATCACGGCGGCGATCTCCTCCGGGGAGGCCGGACGCCTCAGCGGGATCTGCGCCCGAATTCTCTCAGCTTTTTGAGGGTCCTCCAGCGCGGTCCGGGTCATGTCCGTGAGGGTGTAGCCGGGGGATACGGCGTTGACCGTGATCTCGGGGGCCAGCTCCAAGGCCAACGACTTCGTGAGCCCGAGCAGGCCCGCTTTGGCGGAGGCGTAGTGCGCCCCGTGGTCGGAGCCCGTCATCGCCCGCAGGGAGCAGACGTTGACGATTCGGCCCCAACCGGCCCTCTTCATGTGGGGGGCGGCCTCCTTGCAGCAGTAGAAGGCCCCGTCGAGGGTCACGGCCACCATGCGGTGCCATTCCTCGATGGAAAGCTCCTCGAGGGAAGCATGGGAGGAGTAGCCCGCGTTGTTCACCAGGGCGTGGAGCCCGCCCAGCGCGTCCACCGTCTGGGCGATCAGCCTCTGGACTTGAGGGTAGTCGCCCACGTCCGCCTGCAGGGCCACGGCCCGGCGGCCCAGGCGCTCGACCTCGCGCACGACGGCCCGGGCTCTCTCCTCGTTTCGGAGGTAGTTCACGGCCACGTGGAAGCCTCGACGGGCGAGGGCGATCGCCGTGGCCGCGCCGATCCCCCGGCTCGCCCCGGTGACGAGGGCCACCCGCTTCGCCCCCGGAGGGGACCCCTCGATGTGCTTCCTCATAGCGCTCGGATCATAGATCGTCCGGCTCTCGGACGCAACCCCCCATCCGGGCTCGGGAAGCCGACGGGCGGGCTGGCATCCCAAGGGGAAGAGGGTGTACAATACCCCTACGATTGCAAAGGGGGGGTTATGCAAGCATGAACAGCACGGCTCGAACTCGTCTGTCGTTGCGCCTGTTATTCTTCGTCCTCCTCGGGGGGGTAGCGATAGGGCTGGCCGGCTGCGGAGGCGGACAGCAGCAAGAGGAGACCCCAAAGGAGGAGCCTGCTGCGGAGCGTCCCAAGCCGGAAGAGCCTCAGCAGCCGCCTCAGGAGGAGCCGAAGGACGAACCGAAGGAGGAGCCCGCCGCGGGGTTGGAGGACCTCATCGAGCGGGGTAAGCAACTGGCGCAGGCCAACGGGTGCTTGGGATGCCACTCCGTGGACGGCAGTCCCCGCACCGGTCCTACCTGGAAGGGGCTGTTCGGCTCCGAGCGAGAGCTGGAGGACGGGAGCACCGTGGTCGCTGATGAAGACTACCTGAAGGAGTCCATTGTGGACCCCAACGCGAAGATCGTTAAAGGGTTCCCGCCGGTGATGCCGCCGTACAGCCAGCTGAGCGAGGAGGACCTCCAAGCCCTCATCGAGTACATCAAGAGCCTGAAGTAAACCGCTCCGAGCGAGGCGAGGAAGGGGCGACCGGCGCGAATCGCCGTGTCTCCCCTTCCTCTTGCGTTTTACGTTGCCTAGTCGCCTTGGCTACGACTTCGACCTCCCACCCCGAGATGCAGGCGGTGCCGAGCCCGAGCGCAGGGCTCTTAGTGGGCTTAATGGTTGCCCACTTCACCAACGACCTGTACGCGAACTTCCTGCCCGTGTATCTCCCGCTGCTGCGCGAGACGTTGGGGTTGAACCTCACGCTCGTGGCCGTACTCTCGACCGTCTTTACGGTCACGGCCTCGTTCTCCCAGTTGGGGTTCGGCTTGCTGGCAGACCGCATGCCCCGGTGGAACTTCGTCCTATGGGGGCCTCTCCTCACTGGAGGGTTCATGAGTGTCATTGGGGTCCTTCCGGGCTACGGCTGGGTGCTGGGGGCGCTCGTGCTGGCGGCCTTGGGGACGGCGATGTTCCATCCCCAGGCGACGGCCCTCTCGGGAAGGATCTTTGCGGGCCGCAAGGGGCTGTATGTGTCGCTGTTCATCAGCGCCGGGATGCTCGGCTTCTCCTTGGGGCCGGCACTGATGGCCCTGTGGCTGGACCGCTTCTCGCTGGAGGCCAGTCCCTGGGCCCTCCTCCCCCTGGTCGCGTTGGGCGCGCTGCTCGCCCGTCTCCTTCGGGCCGTGGCCGTCCCCGCCGCCTCATCGCTTCCTTCCCCTGCGGCCTCTGCTGCCGCCGGTGCGGAGGCTCCACCGCAGGCGCAGGGGCAGGGGCAGGGTCGGGCGGCCCTGGCCCTGCTGTGGGGACTGGTCGTCCTGCGCCACACCGTCCTGCTCTCGTTCCTCACGTTCTTGGTCATCCTGTTGCAGGGGCGGGGATTTGACTATTTGGCCGGAAGCCTCTCGTTGGTGGGGTTTCTCTTCGTGAGCGTCCCCTCGGGACTCTTGGGTGGGTTCCTCTCCGATCGCTTCGGCCGCTGGCCCGTCACCGTCGTCACCCTATGGACGGGCTTCTTGGCGATGCTCGGGTTCCTCCTCACCTCGGGATGGCCGTCGCTGACGCTGCTGCTCCTGGGCGGTGGACTGCTGAGCGCTTCGAACCCCGTGATCGTAGCCCATGCCCAAGAGCTATTGCCCCGGAACGCGGGTACGGCTTCGGCCCTGGTGATGGGGGTCGCTTGGGGGGTGAGCGGCTTGATGGTCACCGCGGTGGGGGCTTTGGGAGATGCTTGGGGCATCGAGCGGGCCTTGAGCGCCGCCACGCTGGGGGCCTTCGGCCTGACGGTGGGCCTCACGCGGGCGGGCACCCGACTCCGCCCCCTACAGATACAGCACGGAAGGCCCTAGAGGGCTTCGAAGTGCAGCCCGGCCGGCGGTCGAAGTCGAGGGCTGTGGTGTGGTCTGTTTCACATGGAAGGCTTCGTCACTTGGCCGTGACCAGCACCAGGATGAGCCCCTCTCCCCGGGGGAGGGGCTCGAGGGCCTTGCCCACGATCGCCCCCTCGCAGAGCTCCGCCCGAGGACAGCGCATGGCGTACCCGGGCTCCTCGGCCGTGGTGAGGAGATCCCCGGGGCGGATGGGGCCGTTCGCCGCGGTGGCCTTCACGTAGACCCGCCCCATGAGCGCCATCAGAGGCCTCCCGGGGAGCTTCGCCGTCGCCCGTTCCCAAACGACCTGCCAGCGGCGCTGCTCCTCCAAGTCGGCCAGGCTCGCCCCCATCCCCCTCTTGCTCTTGAGGGAGTTGACGAAAGGGGTCGGGTGTGCGGTCGCTTCTAGCCATACCGCCGTGGCCCCTTCGAGCGCCCGGGGAAGGGGAGTCAGCAGGGCCTGCAGGAGCGGGGGAACGCCGGCCTCCCGCAGCGCGAGGAGTGCCCTTAGGTAGCGTGGGACTTGTTGCCGTTCGTCCGGTCGGTTGGCCAAGGTGATCCCCGGCTGGGTGGCGATTACCCCAGCCACCAAGTCGCTGTACGCTCTACGGGCTTTGCGATAGCGTTTCGGGTTATCCGGGTCGATCTCCACGACGTCTCCGGGTTCGACGGGCTCGACTACGTCGATGCGCTCTGCCAAGTCCGCTCCCAGACCCGCGTTGAAGCACCCTTGAGAGAGGCCGCAGAAGTAGGCCCGATCGGAGCGCACGGTCCCGTCGTTGGCCACGGTGAAGACCGCGGCGGTGGGATCGGGGTTGCCCGGCTGTTCGTAGAGGGCGCGGGCAGCGGCTTGGTCGTCGCTGTTGAGCTGGGCTCCTCGTCCGTCGTTGTGGACGTAGGCCCGCATGAGGGCATCGTCGAGAACGGGGTCGCTGCTGCAGGGGGGAGGGGGAGTGCTCGGGTCGTCGTCACAGGAGTGGTCGATCCCTAGGGTGTGTCCGAGCTCGTGACCGAAGAGCTCCTCGGCCGCCTTGCTTGGAGTCGAGCTGTTTTGGAAAAAGCAGGAAACCCCGTCTTGGGTGATGATGTCCCCCTCGACGATGACCCAGTAGGTCTCCCCCTGAAAGGTCGCCTGCCCTTGGTACCAGGGCCCTCCGACGGCCAAGACCCCTCCGGTCGCGCAGTCGAAGCTGCCGTCGATCTCGTCGTTGGGATCGTCGAAGAGGATGGCGTTGAGGTTGTCCCTTGCGGTGAAACCGCCGGTGGAGGCGGTCGTCCCCTGGTAGACGTAGTTGATGGGAGTAGCGGGTTCGTTATTCCAGGCGGCCAGTGCGTTTTGGAACTCCGGGAAGCCGCCGCTTGCCAGTCCGGACTGACCGTCCTGGTGGGCGTACCAGTCCACGCTCCCCCCGGAGTCGAACTCGAACCACCGCAAGTTCAGCCCCTGTACCTCGAAGAGGGTGAACTGGGCCCGTACGGAGATCAGGTCGCTCGCGCTCAAAGAGAGGAAGTAGTCCGGCTCGCGCTCCCTTCCCGCCGCGCGGTCTCGGAGCCAGCGGACGAACCCCTCGAAGTCGCGCACCCGCGTCGCCGGCTCGGGAGGCACGCCCCACCCCGGCGGGGAGACGGCGTGGACGTCCGCTAGGTCTCGGAAGGCGATTCGGCGGCCGCCCACGGTGATCTCCACGAAGGCCCCCAGAAAGAACTGGTAAATCCGGAACGTCCCGTCCGGATGGGGGTTCAGGAAGAGGATCACCCGTTGCGAAGGCCGGAAGCGTGGGGCGCCCCAGATCTTCAAGGACAGCCCGTCGGGACCTTCGCCCCCGAGGACCCGCACGACCACGGTCTGCAGGGGCTGCTCCCTGCCGCCCTGGAGGACCTCTTCTACGCGAACGAGGTAGTCGGTGTATACCCGATCGGCGGCGACGGAAGGACGGGTTTCCAACACCTGTCCGACGATGAGGAGAGAGGCGCCTTCGGCGAGGTCCCGATCCGCCATGGGGACGTAGCTTGTGGCCCCTGCTGTCGGGGCGAGAAGGCCCAACAGCGCAGCCCAGATCCACCCGACTCCTACGCCGATCCTTCCTCGCTCGGTCATCGTCTCCCCTCCCCGTTTTCTTCCCTTCCTTCTCTTGGGGGATTTCTTACCCGTGTCCGTCCGCGGCCCCTAGGGGCTCTCTGCGGATGCGTCGTTTTCCGATCCGTCCGCGTCCGCGTCGAGAGCCCGCGTCGTCTTGCGGAACCCTTCCACCATGTCCTCCAAGTCCATGGCCCCCAGCCACATTCCGCGGATGATCCCCTCTTCGTCGATCCAATAAGACGTCGGAAGGCCTGTTAGGCGGTACCGTACGAAGAACTTCCCGTCCTCGTCGAGGAGGGTGGTGTACGTGGCCCCGTAGCGCTCCATGAAGGCCCGTACGTCCTCCGGCTCCTCGGCCCAGTTGATCCCTAGCAGCACGATCCGGTCACCGTATTGCTCATGGAACGCTTGGAGGTCCGGAATCTCCTTGCGGCAGGGGGGACACCAGGTAGCCCAGAAGTTCAGCAACACCGGCTTGCCCCGCAGCGCGCTCAGCTGCCAAATCTTCCCGTCCAGGTCCGGGAAGGCGAAGTCCGGCGCGCGATACCCGGGGAAGGGTGCGGTGATCTCCGGATTGACCTCTGCGTCCTTGTCGATAAACTGCCCTCGGCTGAAGGTGATGATCATCCGGCCTCGATCGAGGGCCGTCTGCTCCGCCCGTTGCCGCAGCTCGGCCAGCCCTTCCGGCGATCGCTGCATGAAGAAATACGAGTAGGTGACCAGTCCGGTGATGCCCATTCCCAGCAGGGCAACTGAGACGATCAGCATCTTTCGGAGCATGGTTCTCTGCTTCCCCCTCCCTTGCCATTGGGTGGTTGCGTGCTCTGCTATCCGTCCCTTACGGTCTTCGTCCCGCCGCCTCCTCCGCTCCTCTTTGGGGTCGAGGGCGAGGGAGGCGGAGGCTCATCGCAGCAGGTCATCGATGTACCGTCCGTAGATGAGCAGGTAGTATAACACAAACCCTCCTGCGAGGATCATGAAGACCCCGCCAAGCCGCCGAATCCGCATGCCCATAGAGTAGAAAACTCTCTGGACGGCCCCCTTGGCGTACGCCAGGAGCACGCCGAACCCGAGCATCATCACCGACATGCCCCACCCGTACGCAGCGAAGTGCACCAGGCCGTTGAGCGGCCCTCCCAGGAAGGTCTGCATCATCACGGAGAGGAAGATCGGCAGCGTGCAGGCCGCGGCGCAGACTGCGTAGACAAGCCCGTAGAGGTAAAACGCTCCCAAGCCGTACGCGCCGGCCGTCGTGCTCGTGCCCGTGCCCGCGCCCGTCCGAGCCCGCAGGGGGATCCAACGCTCCACCACCCCGCTGAGCGAGGGGGAGAACTCCGGGCGCACCACCAAGACGACCCCTGCCACCAGGATGCCCAGTCCGACCAGGACCGCCACCCACGGGAGGTATTTCCCGATGGCGCTGCCGATGAAGGCGAAGAGCACCCCGAGAATCCCCAAGCTGGTGAGCATCCCCGCGCTGATGAGTCCTCCCAGCTTGAGGCCGTGCAAGCCGCGACGGAGCCACCCCGAGGAGTCGCTCTCCTGTCGGGCCAGGTAGAGGGACGCATAGGTGGGGAGCATCGCGCCAAAACAGGGGCTGAAGAAGGTGAACACGCCCGCCACGAACGAGAAGGGCAACAGCTCGAGGTTCACGTTCACGTTCATGGTCGCGTCGTTCCCCTGTCCCCGTCAGCGCCTCTCGATGAACTCTACGATCTTCTCCTCGTCAAACTCGTCGAGGACGAGTTGGGCGTTGAGCGCGGAGAGCACGATCTTGCCGTCCATGTTCGGGTACGGGGCCATGTACACATAGGGGTACTGCAGCGCGATCTGAGCCAACTTCTCCACCAAGTCCGGCTCGCATTCGAACTTTTCGCAGTTGTACTGCAAGAGCACCCCAGGACGCCCGCCCGGAACGTGTTCGATGATGTGCTTCTGCTGGGGAATGGGGATGGGGACCTCCGAGATGCGCTGTTCCGGCCAAGTCTCTACATGGGGACCGGCAAACGAGGTCGGCGGTAGGATGCCGCGTCCGGAGAAGTACGTCACGAGAAGGGCCACGAGCCCCACGGCCAGCAGCCCTCCCCCGCCGTATACCTTCAGCTGTCGAAGACGCCAGCTCTCCGGGTGCTTCGCCCGGAGGTGCTGGCGCAGCGCGTCCTGCGACGAGAACGTGTGCTTGCAGTGTGGACAGCGGATCTTTGCCATCGCGTTCCCTCTTCTCCTCCCTTCTCTTGGGCCTTCGTAGTTCCCGGTTCGTTTCCGCTTCTCTCCCTTTTTACTCGGTAACGTTCCTCGGATTCGTCGGATGGGTGACCGCTTCCCCCCTCCGACCCGAACACCCGGGGCACGGATCGGAAGAGAAGGGACGACGGAGGTCCCGGACCTGGAGGAGCACGGCCAGACTCAGCACCGCTAGGGAGATCGCACCCACGGCCGGGCGATAGGGGTCTACATACGCGAGCACGGCCGATGCCCCCAACAAGGCCACCAAGACCTTGTTGCAGATCGGGCATCCGAACGCCAGCACGCTGCCTAGAGCTCCTCCGATCGTCATCCCTTCCCCCTGAGCCTGCGGGGACGGGGGGAGAGCTCGGGCAGCTCGGGCGGCCCTTCCATAGAGCCGCAGGGCTACCCAGGCCCCGAGGAGCAGGGACGTACCCCCCCAGACGAAGTAGTCCCAAACGGTTGTAGGGACCATGCGCACGAAATACGGTGTGGGGAGGAGGGCTGTGGGGATCCCGAAGACCGGAAGGAACCCCAGCCCCGCCAGTCCTCCCAGGAGGACGTACTTCCTCGGGCGGGGCATCGTCCTGCCGCTGGAAGGAACGAACTCCACGCCCTTCCGCCGTGCCGTTGTCTCTTGTGCCATGGCAGCCCGCACCCGTGGGGACATCATCTCCTCTATCATACGCCTTGCTCCGCGCTCCTGCCACCTCCCGGTTCCCTAGAGAAGCCGCAAGCTGGTAGGGGGAGGAGGGGAGGCGTTGCCCGCCCGGGCCTGCCGGGTCGGGCCGCGGAGGAGGAGCGGAGGAGACCCGGGACTAGAGGACCTTGCGCGGGTCCAGAGCGTCGCGCAGTCCGTCGCCCACGAAGTTGATGCTCAGCACCGTGAGGAAGATCATCAACCCCGGGAAGAGGCTCATCCAGGGGGCGGTGGAGATCTGGGACTGGGCCGTCTGCAACATCGTCCCCCACGAGGAGGTGGGGGGCTGAATCCCCAACCCCAGGAACGAGAGGGTCGACTCCGTGAGGATCGCCGCGGCGGCGCCCAGGGTCGCGGCTACGATGATGGGGCTCAGGGCGTTCGGCAGGATGTGACGGACCATCAGGCGCAGCGGTCCGGCCCCCAACGCCCGGGCGGCCTCGACGAAGTCCTGTTCCTTCAGCGAGAGGAACGAAGCCCGCACCAAGCGGGCCACGTTCATCCAGCTCACGGAGCTGATGACCAAGACGATGGTGAGGAAGCTCGTGCCGAACAGCGAAGCCAGCAGGATAAGCAGCAGCAGGGGCGGAAAGGTGAGCATAAGATCCGTAAAGCGCATGAGGACCCCGTCCACCATCCGCCCGAAGAAGCCGGCGAGCGCTCCGATGAGGGTGCCGAAGAGCACGGAGACGAGCGCGGAGAGGATTCCGATGCTCAGCGAGATCCGTCCTCCGTAGATCACCCGGGAGAGCAGATCGCGTCCCAGGTCATCCGTGCCCATGGGGTGAGCCCAGCTCGGCGGTTGATATCGGGCTTTCAAGTCGATGGCGTTCGGGTCATAGGGCACGATCCAAGGGGCGAAGAGGGCGCTCAGCAGCAAGAGGGTCAACACCGCCAGCCCCGCCAAGGCCACGCGGTGACGCAGGAAGCGGCGCCAGGTGAGCCGCCACAGGCTTTCCACAGGGGGCTCGACCGGCGTCCCCCCACCCTCCCCAAACGCGGGTGCCTTCTCCAGCACGCTCGGTTCAGCCATAGCGGATCCTCGGATCTAAATACCCGTAGAGCAGATCGGCGAGCAAGTTGAAGAACCACACCAACAGCGCTCCGATCGCCAGCACCCCCATAAGCACGGGATAGTCGAACCGGAGCGCCGAATCCCAGAACAGCCTCCCGATCCCCGGCCAGGCGAAGAGGGTTTCCACCACCACCGCGCCGGTGAAGAGCTGGGGCAGGTGGATCGCTACCACCGTGACGAAGGGGATCAAGGCGTTGCGCAGCGCGTGGCGGAAGATTACCCGGCTCCCCCGCAGCCCCTTGGCCCATGCCGTGCGCACATAGTCCTGGTGAATGACGTCTAGGAGGCTGGCCCTTAGGTATCGCGCGTAAAACCCGGTGGATACGATGGTCAAGGTGATCACGGGCAGTGCGAGGTACCGCAGGCGGTCGAGAAAGGCCTCCCAGCCCGACAGCTCCTCCCCGACGGTGAACATCCCCCCGGCCGGGAACCAGCGCAGCTCGACGCTGAAGAGGAGCATCAACAGCAGCCCCAGCCAAAAGACCGGCATCGAGTAGCCCATAAACGCCAACCCGGTCATGGCGTGATCGAAGAGGGAGTACTGACGGACGGCGGAGTAGATCCCGATAGGAAGGGCCAGCAAGAGGGTGACGAGCATCGAGATCCCCATCAGGTACACCGTGTTTTGGAATCGTTCCCAGATCATCGAGAGGACCGGCTGGCGGGTGACGTACGAGTATCCCCAATCCCCGCGGACGAACCGCCCCAGCCAAAGGGCATACCGCACGTGGACGGGCCGATCCAGTCCCAGCTGTTTCTCCAGTCGAGCCAGGTCCTCGGCCCGCACCCGGGGGTTGTTCCGATAGGCTGCCAACGGGCCTCCCGGGATGCTCACCAGCACCAAGTAGACCACCAGGGTGATCCCCAACAGCAGGGGGATCCCCTCCACCAAGCGCCGCAAAAGATAATGTCCCATTCCGATCGCGCCCGTGTCCCTCGGGCGGGTTCTTTGACGAGTCCCCGAGGGGCGGGAGGAGGCTCCGATACGACCTGCCTCCCGCCCCTCGGGCCGCTCCGTGCTTGGCTTGACGGGGTAGCGTCAAGCCTTAGGGATCGATCCCATCAAACGTCCCAGTTCTCCGCGTCCCAGCTGAAGTCGTCCCAGGGGTTGCCGCCCTCGGTGACGCCCTTGACGTTCGTGCGGAAGGCGTCGATGAGCGAGCGGTTGTACAAGGGGATGTAGGCCCCGGTGTCGAGGATGAGCTTCTGGGCGATCTGGTAGTGCGGCTTGCGGGCCTCGATCCCGATGGCGGAGTTCCCCAGGTCGATGTGCTTGTCGATGTCGGGGCTGTTGATGCGGAAGAAGTTCCAGCCGTTGGGCGGCAGCGAGTTGCTGTGGAAGAGGATCGTCAGGAAGTCCGCCGGGTCGAAGTCCGGGCCCCAGGTGTCCTCGGCGATGTCGTAGTCCCCCGTCTGGAGCGGACCGTTCTTGCTGAAGAGTACCGCGGAGGGGACGTTGACGATCTGGAGGTTGATCCCCACCTCCAGGAGGTAGCGCTGGATGATCTGCTCCGTTTGCAGGCGGATCTGGTCGCCCGTGGTGGTCATGATGCGCAGGTCCATGCGCACCCCGTCCTTGACGCGCACCCCGCCGGGGCCGGGGGTCCAGCCCGCCTCGTCCAGGAGCTGCTTCGCCTTGTCGGGGTTGTACTCGCTCGGCCCGATCTCGGGGTTGTTCGCCCAGTGGAAGGGGCTAATGGGCGAGACGGCCACGCTGGTGAGCCCTCCGAAGAGGGCGTCGACGATCGCCTGCTTGTCGATCGCCAGCTCGATCGCCTCGCGCACCGCCGGGTCCCCCAGAATGGGGTGCGGCTTGTTGGGATCGGTGTAGCCGGGGTTGTTCGGGTCTTGGCTCCTGGGGTCGCTCAGGTTGAGCCCCAAGTACTCGAGGTTGGCCGAGGGGGTGTTGAGGAGTCGTACGTCCGCGAGCCCCTGGAACTCGGGGATCTGGGACTCCAGCAGGTTCCACATCGCGTCGACCTGGCCGGTCTTGATCTGCTGGATCGCCGTCTCGCGGGCGGGGACGATCGTGTAGATGAGCTTGTCCAGCAGGGGCTTGTCCGGAGCTCCCCGGTACATGGGGTTCTTCTCCAGTTCGATGAAGGCGCCGGACTCCCAGCGGACGAACTTAAAGGGCCCCGTCCCCACCACGGGCTCGCGGTTGAAGGGCGACTGACTCAGATCGGTATTCCCGTTGAAGACGTGGCGGGGGAGCACCGCGTGGTTGACGCTAAAGAGCGTCAAGAACGGGGCGTAGACCTCGCGGAAGCGCATCACGACCGTGGTGTCGTCCGGGGTGCTCATGTCCTCGATGAGGTCGTAGCCCGCGCGGCTGCTGACCGGGTTGCGGTCGTCCATGACGACCTCCCAGGTGAAGACGACGTCCTGGGCAGTGACGGGGGTCCCGTCCGACCAGACGAGTCCCTTCTTGAGCTTGATGGTGATCGTCTTGCCGTCCTCGGAGATGCCGCCGTTCTGCTGGGTGGGGACCTCGGCGGCCAGGACGGGGACGACGCTCCCGTCGGGGGCGATGCGGAAGAGCCCCTCGAGCACGCGCTTGCGGACGATCCGGCTGGCGGTCTGGATGAAGAAGAAGGGGTTCAACCCCTCGGGCTCCTGCCAGAGGGCGGCCCGCACCACCTTCTGCATCTGGCCGTAGCCCGTGAGCCGACCGAGGGGGCCTAGGAGCACCGTGGCTCCGGCCGCCGCGCCGACCCGCTTGAGGAACTGCCGTCGGTTGATGCCGCTCCGTACGGCTTGCTGCATGGTTCCGACCTCCTTTTGGGTAGAGCGATCTTCCGGGTCTCAGAATGCCCGGTTCCTTCCCGAAACGGAGTACCAGGGCCTCCGATGCCCTGGGGCACGACGTGCTGCTAGGAGATGTCTCTTTGAGGAGGATGCTCCAGTAAGGGAGATCTCCCCTCGTGCGGGGCTACCGGTGGGGAGACGTACACAAAGGCTAGGGTCGGATGAAAGGCGAGGAGCACGACTTCCGAGGCGAGGGGGCAACTGAACGCTTGATGGCAAACGGGCCCGTTAAGAGCGCTGCCTGCGAGCAAGATCAAGACGGCACCAAAAACCACTAGGGCTCGCAAGTCCCCTGTGTCCCCCTTCTTGGGCTCCGGTCCGGTTTGCGGGATTATACCCGCTATGGGCTTGGAGCGTCAAGGGGCTGGAGCCTTCGGCGAGGGGGTATGAGGATCGATACGCCCGCTGTTACCGTTGGCTCCGCGTTCGCGGCGGCTGAGGGCCCCCGTGGCGGGCGAGTTGGGGTTGGATCAGCCGTTCCAGGGCGTACCCGGTCAGAGCAAACCCCAGCACGCTGAGCGTGATGAGCAGTCCGGGGGGGAGGACCCACCAGAGCCAGGCCCCCGTCAGGAAGGCCCCGCGCGCCTGGGCATAATACAGAATCGTCCCCCAGGACTTGCGCAGGGGATCCCCCAGCCCCAGGAACGCCAGCGACGACTCGATGAGGATGGAGCTGGAGGCCGCCAGGATGAACTGGGCCAGCGCCAAGGGCAGTACCCCGGGGAGCACATGGCGGAAGAGGACACGCCCGAAGCCCGCCCCCAACGCCTCCGCCGCTTCGATGTAGGCGGAGTGCTTGAGCGAGAGGACCTGAGAGCGGATCACGCGGGCGGGGCGGGCCCAGATGAGCGCGGCGATCACCCCGATGATGTTGATCAACCCCGGCCCCAGGTACGCTGCCAGCAGGATCATCAGCGGCAGGAAGGGGATCACCAGCACCACGTCCACCAGGCGCATCAGCGCGGCGTCCACCCACCCGCCGGCGTACCCGGCCACCACCCCCACCAGCGTCCCCAGGAGGATGGCGATCGCCGCCGCCGTAAACCCGATCAACAGGCTGGTCCGCGCGCCGTAGAGGAGTTCCGAGAGGATGTCCTGGCCGATGTCGTTCGTGCCCAGGGGATGCTCCGGGGAGGGCTTTTGGAACGGCCTGCCGACCACTTCCTTGGGATCGTACGGGCTCAAGTACGGGGCCAGCAGAGCCACGCCGCCCAGCCCGATCAGGAGGATCAGCCCCACCCAGCTCAAGGGGTTCTCCTGGAAGAATCGCACCGCGCGTCGTAGCCTCCCGCCGACTTCCATGATCGGTCCCCCCTAGGTTTCTTCCTTTCCCTCCTTGGGAGTGAGTCTTCCTGCTCGTCTCATCGTCTCATCGAGAACTGCGGACTCTGGGGTCGAGCAGCGGATAGAGGAGATCGGCCACGACGTTGGCCGCCAGCACGCTCAGGGTGATCAGCAAGAAGGCTCCCTGCAGCAGGGGGTAATCCCGGTTGAGCACGGCCTCGAAGAGCAGGCGCCCCAGCCCGGGATAGCTGAAGACGGTCTCCACGACCGTCGCCCCACTGACTACAAACCCTAAGTTGAGCATGAAGACGGTGGCCACGGGCAACAGCGCGTTGCGCATCGCATGGCGGTAGAGCACGACCCGCTCGGGCAGCCCCTTGCTGCGGGCGGTGGTGATGTAGTCTGCCCCCAGGGTCTGGAGCATCGAGTAGCGCATGATCATAAACGTCCCCGAGATCGTGGTGAGCGTGAGCGTGGTGACCGGCAGGATCAAGTGCTTGAGGATGTCGGCTATATAGGCCCAGCCCGTCAGCGTCACCCAAGGGGTCTGAGCGCCGAAGATGGGCAGAAGCTTCGCGTTGACGGCGAAGACGGCGATGAGGATCATCCCCAGCCAGAAGCTGGGGGTGGAGTCCAGCAGGATGAAGGTCGTAAGCGAGATCGCGTCGAAGCGCCGACCGCGCCGCCAGGCAGCCAGCGTCCCCACGACGACGCCGATGATCGTGGCCAAGATCAAGCTCGTCCCCGTAAGGAGGAGCGTCCAGGGGAGCCGCTCCCACAGCACCTCGAGCACGGGCCGCTTCATCTGGTAGGAGTACCCCAAGTCCCCCTTGAGCAGGTTCTTCAAGTAGAGCCAGAACTGCTGGGGGAGGGGCTTGTCCAAGCCGTTCTTGGCCAGGAGCTCCTGGATCGTCTCCGGGGGCAGGAAGCCGACGTCCTCCCCGGCGAGGAAGCGCAGGGGGCTGCCGGGCATCGCCCGCGGCAGGAAGAAGTTGATCGCCAGGATGATCAACAGCACCAAGAGGTATTGCCCCAGCTTCGCTGTCCAGAACATGGGATCGGTTTGTACTTCACCTCCGTCCGGCTCCGCAAGGGAGCGGCGGGAAGGGGGGAGGGGCCGCCGGGTCCGCGGTCAGGGGTGGGGAGGACCCGGCGGCCGACTCTGCTTCCCGGGGGATGGAAGGGCTATCGCTCCTAGCGCTAGCGGATCAACTCCTGGCGCACCAGGGAGAGCTTGTTGATGATCCCCTCGCCCACCTGGAAGACCCAGCCGTCGTAGACCTCGGGCCGGTAGCCGAAGAGGCGGTCCGGATAGAAGAGGGTGATAAACGGCAGGTCCTGGGCGATGACCTCCTGTACGCGGTCGAGGAGCTGCTTGCGCGCCTCGCGGTCCACCGTGACGGCCTGCTCATCGAGCAACGCGTCGAGCTCGGGGTTGCGGTAGCCGCCGATGTTGAGCGTCCCCACGCGGCAGTCGGAGTGGAAGAGCTGCTGGACGAGGGTGCGGCTCTGGACCGGGGCGGACCAGCCCCACATCGAGACCTCGAAGTCCCGCCCCTTGCAGACGTCGAAGTCCGGCCACACCAGCGAGACGATCGTGTCCCGGTCGAGCGCCCGCACGTTGAAGGCGATCCCCGCCGCCCGCAGGCTCTGGGAGATCAGCTCCGCGGCCCGTAGCCGGATCGGGTTGTCCGACTGGGCCAAGAACACGAATTCCAAGGGCCGCCCGTCGGGGAACTCCCGGATCCCGTCGCCGTCCGTGTCGCGGAACCCCAGGGCCTCGAGGCGCTGCCCGGCCTCCTCGGCCGTGAGCCGCTCGTAGCCCATGAGCCCCTCGTTGTAGAAGGGGAGCGCCGGGTGGAGGAAGCCGGGGCTCCCCAGGGTGCCACGCCCCAGCAGGAGGGTCTCTACGAGCTGCTCGTAGTCGATGAGGCCGGCGACGATCCGGCGGAACTCCGCGTTGTCAAAGGGCTCCCGTTCGAGGTTAAACTGCACCAGCGTGCTGGCGAACCCCGGTCCGGTGACGACGGCCACGCCGGGGGTGGCCTCGAACTCCTCCACCAGCTCGGGGGTGAGCTCCCGGGCCGAGACGTCGATCTGCCCCGCCTTCAAGGCCGAGAAGGTGGCGGTGGGGTCCTTGATGATCGGCAGGATCAGCACGTCTGTCACGGGCTGTCCCGCGAAGTAATCCCGGTTGGCCTCCAAGCGATAGAACTGATCCGGCTCATACTGGACCAGGCGGTAGGGGCCGCTGCCGAGCGCGTTGTCGAAGGCGTTCGGGTCTTCCACCCCCTCCCAGATGTGCTTCGGCAGGATGGGCACATCGGCCAGGGTGCGGCTGTCGAAGATGGGGTTGGGCGCCTCCAGCCGCATCACCACGGTGCGCTCGTCGGGGATCTCGATCGCGGAGACGACGTTCGCCTCCGGAGTGAAGCGCCCGTGGGGGTTTTGCTGGAAGTACTCGTAGCTGAACTTCACGTCCGCGGCGGTGAGGGGCTGGCCGTCCTGCCAGCGGATTCCCTCCCGCAGGGTAAACGTCCAGGTGAGCCCGTCGTCGGAGACCTCCACGGACTCGGCCAGCCACGGCTGGGGTACGCCGTCGGCGTCGATCAGCAACAGGGTGTCGTAGAGGAGCGAGAGGATGTTGTAGCCGGGGAAGCCCGTGTTGTAGGTGTAGGGGGTGAGGGTCCGCTCGTCGGCCGGGATGGCCATGCGGATCTGCGGGACCGTCTCTCCCTGAGAGGCCCCGAGCGAGACGAGCAACCCTACCGCCCACAGGCCGAGCAGCAGGCTGCCGAGGACGGCGCGGACCCGGGGCCGCTTCGCCCGCGCCTGCAACCGGTTGACCCTTCGTTCCGTACGCATGGTCTACCTCCTCCTTTTTTGGGGGTAATTTTCCCTTTCCAGTCCTCCTGGGGACCCGTTCGCCGCCCCTGCCCCTACGCGCCCCGTCGCGCCGACGCGGCCTTGAGCGCCGTTAGCGACGCAACACCACGATCAGCACGACCAGGGCACCCAACAACAGAAGGGGCATCCAGGGGAAGGGCATCGGCATCCGTCCCATGGGCCTTGCGGGGGCGTCCGCGACGCGGACCGCCAAGCCGTGGGGATCGTCCCCCAGCGGGACGAAGCGCGCTTCCCGACGTTGCGTGACGTCTATGACGGCCACGCCAGGGGTCTCGCCCCCGCCCGCCGGGCCGCGCACCGCCACGAAGAGCCGCGAGCCATCGGGCGAGGCGTCCAAGAGGTCCAGCCCCGGGCGCATCGTGAACTCGCCCTGCGGGCGGAACCCCTGCTGTACGTCGAAGTCGAAGACGCGCACACGTCCGTCCCGCCGTCCGAAGACCCACACCGCCCCCTGAGGGGAGACCCACAGCCCGTGGGCGTCGTCCACGCCCGCCTCCGTCTGGAAGAGGAGCTCCTCGCGTTCGGTGTCGAAGGCGTAGAGGCGGTTGAGGGGCTGCCCCACGTTGGCGAACATCACCCGCTCATCGGGCGTGTAGCGGGCGAGCCCGCAGCCGTTCTTCCCCGTGTTCTCGAAGCGCTTTCGCACCTCGCCGCGGGCGACGTCGATCACCTCGATGCCGCCTGTGGCCGCGGGGTCCTCCGCCTCGGGGTCGCCGCCCAGCGTCACATAGGCCTTGGCCCCGTCGGCCGTAAACAGCAGGCAGATGGGCCGCGGGCCCACGGGGATCGTCCGCCCCTTACGGAAGACCCCCCGGCGGGTGTCCGCAAGGATCTCCGTGACGGTGGAATCCCCGACGTTGACGACCAGAAGGCGCGTCCCGTCGGGCGAGGGCATCGGAGCGTGCGCCCGCTTGCCCGTCGGGATTGTGGTGACCACCCGTTTGGTCCGGGCGTCCACCACGGCCACGCTCCCGGCGGCCACCAGGGCCACATAGGCGTAGCGCCCGTCGGGGCTGAACAGGACCATGTGGGGCTTGCTCGTGGCCGGCTCCCCGTCCTCGTCCGTGGGGATCTCCGTGAGGACGTCCAGGGTGGTCCCGTCGAGCACGAGGAGACGGTCCCCTTCCTGATCGCTCACCCAGACTTCGAACGAAGAAGCCCTCATCGGGCCTTGTGCCACCGCCGACATCCCCTCGAGGAGGAAGATCCCGACCCCCCCGAGGACGAGCGCCGAGAGGAATCTCCGCATGGCCTTCAACCTCCTTCGCCTCCTCCCTCTTCCACGACGAGGGTTCCGATCATGCCCCGCTCGCGATGGCCGGGGATGGCGCAGTAATACTCGAATTGTCCGGGGCGGTCGGGGGTAAAGCGCACCGTCGCTTTGCCCGTCCCAAATCGTACGTTGACCCCCAGTTCGTCGATGGTGAAGGTGTGGACCCCGGTGGAGCGGATGTCGAGGACGACCTCCTCGCCCACTGTGACTGTGAGCGTCTTAGGGGAGAAGAAGAAGTTTCCGGCCCGCATCGCGATCGCGCCCTCCGCCGGCGCCTCGCCCTGTTGTCCGCCCCGCAGGGCCAGGAAGAAGATCCCCGCTAGGATCACAAGCCCGGCGACGATCCAACCGAGGGGCAGCTTGCCCTTTCGCGCACTCCCGCGGGTCTTGCCCTTGCCTTTGCTCATGCTCGCCTCCTTGTGGTCTGGCCGCTTGGCGGCCGCTTGTCGCGCTGCTCGCTCCGCGCCGCGCTCTTCGCCTTTGCCCTGCGCATCTCCTCGAGCGGCCTCTCCCTACGGTCCCTCGATGAAGGTGCGGATCCGTTCCTCGTCCACCTCATCGAGCGTGAGGATCCGTCCGTAAGCCGTCAAGGCGATCTTGGCGTCCATGGCGGGGTAAGGAGCCATGTAGACGTACTCGTACTCCTCGGCGATGGCTACCAAGCGATCCACCAGGTCGTCGGCACATTCGAACTTCTCGCAGTTGAACTGGAGCAAGATCCCCGGGCGCTGCTGCCCCATGCTGAGCGGAACGTGCTCGAGGATGTGTCGCTGCACGGGGAGGGGGATCGGCGTCTCCCGTGAGATCCGTTCCTCGGGATAGCGCTCGATGTGCCCTACCACGGTGATCGGGGGGAGAACGCGGGTGTCCCTCGATTCGGAGAGGGACGAAAGCCCTACCAGCAGGATCACCACCCCGATGACCAGAGCGCTCCCCCCGGCGATCCAGAGGTTGAGTCGCTCCTGAGGCGACCGGGGCGAGTGCGGACTCATAGTCGTTGCCGTTGGCGTTCCCTTCCCTCTTTGTCGTTTCTTCTTCGGACGGGCCATTGTCCTCCTTCCTTTCCTCCCTTCCTTACTGCATCTCTCGTTCCATACTCCCGTTATGCCTTCCCCCTTCGCGGAGGAAGGGGTAGTCTCGGTCCCTTGCGCGGAGGTCCCTTGGCGGTGAGGCCATCGCACCGAGGTCTTCCGGCAGATCGACCCTGCGGAGACACGATCGGAGGTGTCTTCCAGGCCGCAGGTCAGGTTCAGGTGCGGGTGCGGGCGCGGGGACGGGGCCTCACGAGACGAGCCGTCTCTGAGGGGGTTTCTCCGGAAGCGTAAGCGGGGTGTAAAGGGCGGGGGAGGGTCGTGCGTCGGGAGAGGCGAGGGACTCGAAGGTCGGGGAGAGCCTCAGCTCCGAGGGCTCGAGGGCGCACCCGGATGCAGACGTGCAACTGCTCCCCAAGCTCGTTCCCCACACGAGCAGCGTCCAAGCCAACACCACGACGAGACTGCTTGCGAGCCGGAGTCTCCTCATCCCCCTGCGATCGCGTTGGCTTCGGTCTGCCACCCGATTCTCGCCCCTTCTTCCTCCCGCTTTTGACCGGACCGGGCCGGGCTGGGCCGGTCCGGTCCCGCATGCCTTCTTAGAAGCTTATCTCGAACCGGCCCTTCCTGCAACCCCCAGGGGCGTATGTCCCGGCGTGGAGGGGAGCTCCTCATGTAGCGAGCGGGCATCGCGTGAGAGGGGATCCGGGCTGCGCACGTCGCAGACGGCGGGGCACCGGGCTTCAACGGAGGAGCAGGATCTCGATCACGCCTCGGCCGCTCTCCAGCGGGGAGAGGGCCTTGCCGAGGATCGCCCCCTCGCACCGTGCAAGATCGGGACAGCGCATGGCGTACCCGGGCTCCTCGGCCGTGGTGAGGAGATCCCCGGGGCGGATGGGGCCGTTCGCCGCGGTGGCCTTCACGTAGACCCGCCCCATGAGCGCCAACAAGGGGCGCTCCGTCCCGGGGCTTGCGCGCAGGAGCTCGGCCCGGAGATGTTCGACCAATTGGGCGATGCCGAGCGACATCCCCCCCGCGACGCCGTGGCCTGCGATCCGCTCGAGAGCCGTGCCCCCTTGGAAGCCCCGCGGCCGGGGCCAGGGGGGGCCAAGCAGCGGCCGAACGCCGATCGTGCGCAGACGATCGAGGCGAAGGGGTCGGTCTTGCTTCCACTCCGAGAAGCGGTTCCCCAAGGTGATCGCGGGGGCGGTGGCGATCACCCCGACCACCCGTGGGCTGTAGGGGCCTCGGGCTCGGCGATAGCGCTTCGGGCGGTCCGGGTCGATCTCGATCACGTCTCCGGGCTCCACCGACTCCGTCACGTCGATCCGCTCGGCGAGGTCGGCCCCCGGGCCCGCGTTGAAGCACCCCGAAACGAGGCCGCAGAAGAAAGCCCGATCGGCGTAGACGTTCCCCTGGCGATCCACCCGGAAGGTGGCTGCGGTTCCGGCGTCGGGTGCCGCCTGAAGGCGCACGAACCGCGCGACGGAGGGGACCCCGGAGGCGTCGAGCAGGAAGAGCATGTAGTAGCCCGGGGGGGCCACCGCGGCGCTCGGCGGCGCGGTCAGGGTAAGTTCGTCCGCGCCCGGGCCCGGCTGAAGCTCCAGGACGATCAGGCGTTGATCGAGGTTCGTGCTGTGGGTGGCCGCTCCGGGCCGGACGAGCACGGCGCGGTCGATATCCGTTGCGTCGGGGGTGTTCACGGAGAAGGGATCGCCGTAGACGATCGTCGTCGGGGCGGATGCGATCTGCGGGCGCGGTCCCTGAAAGAGATAGGGAGGGCTGAAGATCTCCGCGGTGAACTCCCCGTCGGTGCCCGCTACAAGCACCCGCCCGTCGGGGAGGAGCACCGCGCTGGAGTGGTACATCCGCGGGCGCTGCATCGAGGCGAGCACCGTCCACGTCTCGCGCACGGGGTCGAAGAGCTCTGCGGCGTAGACGGCGGCCGTCTCGTCGTTGTCCGAGGCCGTCCCCCCTATGACGAGGACCGTGCCGTCGGGGAGGAGCACCGCGTTCAGGTGCTGGCGTCCGTAGGCCATGGACGCCGTATAGCGCCACGTAGGGTTCGGCTCCCCGAGGTCGATGATCTCCGCGGTGTTCGTCGCGGGGTCGGGCGGCTCCCCCCAGGGGTTGGGGCTCCCGCCCGCGATCAGCACTCGAGGGCGGTAGTCCGGCGGCTCCAGCGCCAAGAGCACCGCGGTCCCCTCCCCTCGGTAGCCGAAGTTGCTGGTGGCTGCGTCCTGCCAGGTGTTGGTGGCCGGGTCAAAGAGGGCAGAGATCGGCTCCGGTCCGGCGTGGAAGATCTTCCCCGAGGGGAGGAGGAAGAGGCGAGGATACAAGTCGAGGAAGCGCTCCGCGCCCGGGACGACTTGGAGGACGTTCGTGGCGGGGTCGTAGCTCTCCACGAGGTCCGTGAGGTCGCCGTTCCCGTCGAGCCCCGAGAAGATGAGCATTCGCCCATCGGGAAGGGCGACGTTGGTCGGGTACCAGCGCCCGACGGCCATCTCCCCCACCCGGGTCCACGTCTCCGTAAAGGGGTCAAAGGTATACACGTCCGGAATCCCCAGGAAAACGGGGTCTTGGGAGGCGGGATCGGTGCCCCCCGTCACGAACACCCGGCCGTCCCCGAGGAGGGCCTGACCGCTGCAGAAGAGGTCCACCCCGTTGAGGGAGACCTCGGTAAAGGCATTCGTGGCGGGATCCCACAGCCACGCCTCCGATCCGCTGCCGTCCTTCGGATAGGAGTAGTGAAGCACCTTCCCCGTGGGGAGCACCACGGCGTGGACCGCGACGACAGGCCACGTCTGAGGCGTTGTCCACTCCCCCTCCACCGAGGGCTGTGCCCGTCCCCCAAGGGGAGCCGTGAGCACGGCTACGGCGAGGAGCGCTCCTGACGCCGCCGCCGGCCACAGGATACGCCGAAGCGACGGCCGACACCCGGTTGCAGATCGGACCTCCGCGACTCGCAGCGCTGGGGAAGCCTTCATCGGTGCGCGCGCCCCCCTTTCCCCTCCTCCCTCGGCTCCGCGAGGGAGGAGGGCCTCGATCCGGCCTTCCCCCGCCGAACGGCGGTCTCCGTACTCCCGCTCGCCCCCACGATGCGATAGATCTCCCCTGAGGAGTAGTCGGCTACATAGAGCTCCCCCTCTTCGTCCTCGCCGAAGGTGCTGATCCAAAAGCCCGTCTCCAGGAGCACTGTGGAGATCCAAGCGCCGTTTTGGAGGCTAGCCCCCCAGATCGTCCCCGCGCAGAAGTCGCCGTAGACGTAGTACCCGTAGAGGTCCGGGATGCGGGCGCCGCGGTAGCGGTAGCCGCCCGTCACGGCGCACCCTAGGCTCGTGTTGTACTCTAGAACGGGGAAGGTGAGCGTCCCGATCACGTGTTCGTTCTCGCATCCCGTTGGGGGGTTGTAGCAAAGGGTCCCCTCCCAGATCCGCCAGCCGTAGTTCTCCCCGCCCGGGCTTTCGGCGGGCTGGAGGTTCACCTCCTCGCGGGCGTTCTGCCCCACGTCCGCGATCCAGAGGTCCCCCGTGAGGCGGTCGAAGCTGAAGCGCCAGGGGTTGCGCAGCCCCAGGGCCCAAATCTCGTCGAGGACGCCGTCGGGGTCCGCTCCCACGAAGGGGTTGTCGGGCGGGACGGCGTAGGGTGCCCCGCCGTCCACGTCGATGCGCAGCATCTTCCCCAAGAGGGACCGCGGGTCTTGGGCGTAGTTTCGGGGATCGCCGGCGGAGCCGCCGTCGCCCATCCCGATGTAGAGCATCCCGTCGGGGCCGAACTGGAGCTGCCCTCCGTTGTGGTTCCCGTAGGGTTGAGGGATGACCAACAACACGCGCTCGCTGGCAGGATCAGCGACGTTCGGGTCGGTCTCGCTCACCCGGTACTCGGCGACCACGGTGGCCCCGTCGGGTTGGCGGGTGTAGTTCACGAAGAAGCGCCCGTTCGTGGGATACCGGGGGTGGAAGGCGACGCCGAGCAGCCCGCGCTCGCCGCAACAGAGCACCTTGGGGGTGAGGTCGAGGAAGGGGGTGGGCAACAGCCGGAACTCGCTCCGGTCGTAGATGACGATCCGTCCGGGTTGGAGGGCGAGGAACAGCCGTCCGGAGCCGTCCCCGGCGTGGGCGATCGCCACGGGCCGCTCCAGCCCAATGGCGAGGAGCTCCACCGCGATCCGGGGGGCCGGGCTGCCGACCGCCGTGCCGAGGACGACGATCGATAGGCCGATGACCGCCGTCTTGACCGCTACCTCCATCGTTCGTCGACGCATCGTCTCGCCTCCTCTGCCCGTCTGTAGCTGTGTAGAGTAGGCGATGGGGGGAAGCGACGTCAAACGGTCCCCCCGTCACGGGCGTGGCTCTCCTCCACGGGCAACCCCTCCCGCCGCAGGCGCTCCCTCAGCCCGTGGACGGCGCGGGCGAGGGTCGCCTCCACCGCGGAGCGCTCCCCGCTCATGGCCAGCGTGATGAGGATTTTGAACCCCTCCGCGAAGCTCTGAGGACGGGACTTGATGTACACCTGCGGCCAAGCGCTTTGGTGTTCCCGCAGAATCGGGGCCAGGAGGGACTCATCGTTGACCGCCACGACGAGGGTCCTCTCGAGGTAGAACCCTTGGCCGAAGATCCGCTCCAGGTGAGGCGGGAGCGCGTGCGCCCAGATGGCCCTCATCTCGGAAGGCACGCCGGGGAGGGCGACGACCGTCGTCCTCCCTCGGCGAAGGAGGACCCCCGGTGCGGTCCCCACGCGGTTGTCCAGCGCCCGAGCCCCCTTTGGGAGCCGAGCCATCTTGCGTCGGGCGTCCGTGAGCTCCGGGGAGTCCACCCGGCCCTGCTCGAAGAGCTCCCGATAGCGCCGCTCCACGATTTGGAGGGCTTCTCCGCTCTCCTCCAGGGGGACTCCTAGGGCCTGTGCGATCGCCTCCAGCGTGCGGTCGTCCGGGGTGGGGCCTAGGCCCCCCGTGGTCACGAGCAGGTCCGGTCCCCTCTCGAGGGCCCTTCGCAGTTCGGCCCCCACGAGGGAAGGATCATCAGGCAGCAGCGTAGCCCGCCGAACCCGTCCCCCGAGACCCGCGATCTGCCGGCAGAGCCAGTGGGTATTCGTGTCCTGGACGATTCCCAGCAACAGCTCGTTGCCGATTGCGAAGATCTCCGCAGTCCTCGGCTCGCTCATGGGGAAAGCCTCCTTCGCACCTCCTCGGCGGTCAGCGCGCCGGACTCGGTGACCGTGTGCGTGATGTACTCCCAGGGAGTGAGGTCGAAGTACAGGTTGCGGACCCGCACGCTTGGGAAGGGCTCGTCCAGCACCTCCTCCGGGGGCATCTCCCGAATCCACGACCTCTCGAAGCGCGGGAGAAACTTAAGAGAGCTGATCGCGACGAGGAAGGGCGTGTGCGTGCGATGGGCGGCCAGCGCCAGGGGGAGGGTTCCGCACTTGTTGAGGAGCCCCTCGGGCGCAAGGGCGTCCCCGCCCACCACCACAAGATCGCATTCCTCCGTCAGGGCCGGGGCCAGCGCGTCCACGCAGATCTCCGTAGGGATGCCGTGGGAGGCGAGCTCGCGCGCCAGTCGCAGCCCCTCGCAGAGAGGCCGCGACTCGGGGCAGACGACCGCGATCCCTCGGCCCTCCCGGTGCGCACGCGCGAGGACCTCAAGGACCGTCGCGCTGTACGAAACGGTGAGGATTCGGGATCCCGGGGGGAGGAGGGGGACTGCCCGCTCGGCGATCCGGGCGGGGCTCCGCTCGAGGGCCTGGAGGAACTCCTGAACGGCCTCCTTGACCGCTGCGAGATCGCCTCGTTCCTGAAGTGCCCCTAGCGCCCGTCGAGCTACGTTGCGAAGGGAGGCCATCGCGGGCTGGGCCTCGGTGAGCCGCTCCGCAAAGCGGGCAAGCTCTTCGACGAGAGCAGACGGAGAGCCGGTCTGCTCTTCCAGAAACCGCAGGAGGGCCTCGCCCGCCCGGCGGGTGAGCTCCGTTGCACCGGATCGGTGGTCTCGGGCGATCTCCTCCAACATCCTCCGGCTTTGCATGGCCTCCCCGGGCAGCTTAGTCCCCCGAGGCTTGACGGGCAACCCCCCTTCCCGTTGACTTCCCCGACGAAGAGGCCGTACACTTCCCTCGCTATGGTGGACTTTACGGTTCCCGAGGAGACGCAGCTGATTGTCCGCGGGCTCCGCTCCTTTCTCGAGAAGGAAGTGAAGCCCCTGGAGGAGCGGTACAAACGCTTCCTGGAGGACGAGCGCGCCCGGCTCCGGGAGGACGGACGGCTCGTCCCCGAGTTCCAAGAGGTGCTGGATCACGTAAGAAGGCGCTCCGCGGAGCTGGGCTATTACGGGATGCACATGCCCGAGGAGGTCGGCGGCGGGGGCGTGGGCCGCGTCGGGATGGCCTTGGCCTTCAAGGAAGTCTTCCGCCACGGCTTGGGGCTCAACGTCGTCGTCTTGGCCGGGCCGGAAGGGCCAAGCCCCATGCTGCTGCACCTCCCGGAAGCCCAGCGGGAGAAGTATCTCTATCCCCTGATGCGCGGAGAGAAGACGACGTGTTTTGCCCTCACGGAGCCCGAGGCGGGCTCCGACATCAAGAACCTCAAGACGACCGCCGTCAAGAAGGGCGACCGCTACGTCCTTAACGGGATGAAGACCTTCATCACCAACGCCGTGGACGCCGACTTCGCCCAAGTGTTTGCGGTGACCGACCCTACGCTCTACAAGGAGCACGGATATTTGGGCGTTACGGCCTTCGTGGTGGATCGAGACACCCCCGGCTACCAAGTGGGGAGGGTGAATCGAAGTCTCCTGGACGACGGGGCGCAGGCGGAACTCATCTTCGAGGACTGCGAGGTGCCCGCGGAGAACGTCATCGGTCAGGAGGGCCAGGGCTTCTACACGGCGATGAGCTGGCTCACCGTAGGCCGCCTCAACGTGGCCGCGATGAGCGTCGGCTTGGCCCACTACCTGCTGGAGCAGAGTGTCGAATACGCCCGGCAGCGGACGGCCTTCGGGAAGCCGATCGGTAAGTACCAGCACGTCCGGGGGATGCTTGCCGAGTCCGCCGCGGAGCTGGAGGCCGCCGAACGGCTGCTGCTGTACGTCGCCTGGCGCTTCGATCAAGGCCAGGACGTCATCAAAGAGAGCTCGATGGCCAAGTGGTTTTGCACCCAAGCGTTGTATCGCTTGGCGGACCGAGCGGTCCAGGTCCACGGGGGGATGGGCGTGATGAAGGAGCTTTCCATCGAGCGGATCTTCCGCTTAGCGCGGGTGCTGCGCATCGTCGAGGGCACGGACGAGATCCAGAAGGAGACGATCGCCAAGGGGCTGGGCCTCTAGTCCCTACTACCCTCATCGCGCCCTCATCCCGCGGCGACGACACGAGAGGCTCTCCATCAAGGCCGGCGGAGGACGACGAGTTTGAGGATTTGGCGGTGGAGCGGGCTCCCCTCGCCCGTCTCGACCTCCACCACCGCCAGGTAGACCCCCGAGGCCACCGGCCGACCCCTCCCGTCCCGCAGCGGCCACCTCACCCGCAGCCC
>JALSGO010000099.1 GCA_026982655.1 Candidatus Bipolaricaulota bacterium | reverse complement strand
CCCTCGATCCGGTCCTCGTCCAAGGCCAGATGATATACCTTCATGGAAGGCCCGCCGCCGTCGGCGTCGGCGTCGGCGTCGGCGTCGGCGTCGGCGTCGGCGTCGGCGTCGGCGTCGGCGTCGGCGTCGGCGGCATCCCGCTCCCGTCGATCCGGGTCCGGGTAGAATGCGATCGGACCGATCGCTCGATCTCAGGACCCGGGACCCGAGACCCGGATCAGAAGTGGATCAGCACCCCGACGCTCAGCTCCAGCGCGGAGGCGACCAGGCTGGCGTTGGGGGTGGGGTCTTGAATGTCGAGCACGGGCTGGGGCATTGTCTCGTAGACGACGTCGAGGAAGAGCCCAATGGGGGCGACCTGGACCTCGATGCCCGTACGAATCAGAGGGGAGAAGAGGAACCCCCCGGAGGGAGCGGCTCCCACCTCCACGGGGAACACACCGATGCCCGCGCCGATGTAGAAGATGGCCGGCGAGGGCGTGAAGGCGATCAAGAGGGACTCCCGCAGCGAGGTGAGGTCCGTGCGCAAACCGGAGAGGAGCGACACGAAGAACCGCAGCTCGGTGCGATAGAAGATCTCGGAGCTGATCGCTCCCTGTGCCAGGAGGTCCAAGAACACGGTGGCCGAGGTGACGGCAGGCGGCCCGACGGGGAGGAACACCAACGGAAACGAGACGGAGATCCCGATCCCGCGCGCCGGAAGCCCCGGAGCGCTGCGAGGAGCTTGTAAGGGTTCCGGATCCCAAGGCTCCTGCCCCCATGCGGTAGGCGCAAGCGGTCCTCCCGCCGACACCAAGATTCCGCCGGCCACTACAGCAACCCACACCAAAACGGCAATTGCTGACTTCCTCCCCTCTGCCCGATACGCTTGTGGGCAGCCAAGGCGCTTCCCAACCGTACCGGCATACCGATGAGCTCTATGCGCCATGAGGGTGCGCGATCACTCCTTCCTTCCTTCCTTCGCTTCCTTCGCTTTCTTGCCTTGTTATATGCCTTGCGCGCGTTGGGTCGGCCCCTGCAAAGCCAACTTGCCCGCGATGGACGAACTCGGGACGGGGAGCTAGGATCATCCCCTTCTCTCTTCTCTTGTACCCTTGCGAAGAGGATCTTCCTAGGAAGTCTGTCTGCGAACGGACGCCCGCTTGTCTGCCTCAGAGAGGAACGTCCGCGCTGCGAACGACAGATTTCCTTCCCCGCCGTAGGGCGACCGCCTACAGTCTCCCGCATGCGGAGATCGGTCGGCAGGGAGGGACGGCGGTCGTCCCCCGCACGGCTTTTTTTGCTCTTGTCGATCGTCGCCCTTGCGATCGGGGTCGGCGGAATCGGCAAGAAGTCTGCATCGATCGCTTGGGGCCAAGAGTTGACTGCAGCCTTCGCCGCCGAGCTCACCTTCGCGCCTTCGCTCTCCCTAAGCGCGGGGCGCTTCACCCTTCAGCTGGGAGCCTCGCTCAGGGACGTCGTCTTCCGGAGCCAGACGCAGTTTGGACTCCTGGCCTTGGACTCGCAGCTCTTCTCCCTCACTCTCGACGTAGGGGACCTTTCGGTCACCGACCGACTGCTGTTCCTCGACGTCTTGGTCTTCCAGCGCAATGAGCTTCGGGCGGAGCTGAGCAGCAAGGAGAGAGCGTTCCGCTTGGCCGCGGAGGCGATTCTCGAGGAGCTGGGCCCTCCCGGTCCCGATATAAACCCCGGGCTCGTCGTGGAAGCCGGGGTCCGCTCCGCGCTGGGGGTGGGGCTTACGAGCGTTACGGGCTTCGGGGTCGTACGGGTCGTCGAGGACCTCGAGACGGTGCTCCCCTGCCTCCCCTTGGAGGTAGGGTGCCTCGACGGCCCGCGGCCCGACGACCGCCCCGACCGCTTGGTCGTAGCGCCCTTCGTCTTCACGGAGGAGGCCGTACAGCTCGACCTCCGACGGGGCCCGGTTACGCTGGCGGCTACCCCCATCTTCACCTTAGGGGGCTTTACCAGACTTCTTCTTGACGTTTCCCTCTTTGTCACGGGGCCGGTGGAGGTTCGCTTCTTCGCCCGGAGCACTCTCGACTCCCTCCTGCTGCTCGTTCGTCAAGACGTGATGCTGCAAGTCGTGCGGGATCCGGTGGCCTGGCGGGCGGTCACCCGCTTTGCGGGCGTCCCCTTGGTCTTCGAGGAGCAGACGGTCAAGCTGGCGGTCAACGTAAGGGGCTTTCACGCCTTCAGCGCGGTGATCTTCGACCTCGGAGGGCTCACCGAGCTGCGGGTGGGGCTAGGGTTCCGGTTTTGATCTTCTGCAAGTTTGGCGCTTAGCGCAGCGCTTCAAACT
>JALSGO010000098.1 GCA_026982655.1 Candidatus Bipolaricaulota bacterium | reverse complement strand
TAGCGCACCTCCCCGAGAAGATCAACGGCGGGCGGTTTGCTACCATGCTTTTGCTATAATGCTCTCGGCTCGCAAACGAGAAGGGGTGTGACCCGATGGAAGAGATCGCCGTGCAGAGCTGGAGCGACGTCGAGGCGCTCTCGGAGGAGCGGCGCTCGGCGCTGGCCTTTGGGGAGGCCCTTTTGCTCTTTCCCGACGGGCGGCGCTACCGCCGCGAGACGGGGCCGCGGCTGGATCTGCACTTCATCCTCGACCTGGGGGGCGACGAGCGCTGCGTCCACGACCTCTTCGTGAACGTCGACGACCCCGACGACCTCTACTGTCTGTTGTGCGGGGCGCTCGACGGACCGCGGCTGCGGCGCGAGGCGGAGCTCCGAGGGTCATCCGGGTGATCCCGCTCATGGAGGAGGAGCTTCTCTCCGAGCTGCTCGCCGAGATCCGGGAGAATCTAGAACGCCTGCGGCGGGATCTGCGCTCCCTGGGGCCGGAGGCCGACGATGCGGGGACCGGGGGCTTCGCCGAGGGCTACCGCCGGGAGGCTTATGAAGCCTTCTGCCTACGGGGCCCGCGCGTGGCGGGCGTTACGGGCGAGATGCTCCACGCCTTCTATCGTTCGTTGCAGGTGATGAGCGAGGGCCATCCCGGCTTTTGGAACGCCGATCCCGAGGAGCTGGAGCGGGCGTACCGCATCACCCTGGAGGCGGCCCTCGAGATGGGCGAGCGCCTCCTCGAGGGCTTGGCGACGCAAGGCACCCGAGACGAGGAAGGACGGGGACGGGACGGATGAGGACCGAGGAGCCAATTCGGGCGTCCGAGCGGGCGATCGCGTTCGAGGGGCTGCGCAAGACGTACGTCGGCCCGAAGGGCCGGCGCGTGGAGGCCGTCCGGGGCCTGACGCTCACGATCCGCCGGGGGGAGTTCTTCGGGCTCTTGGGCCCCAACGGCGCGGGCAAGACCACGACCATCGGGGTGATCGCCGGGCTGGTGAAGCCCACGGGCGGGCGCGCGCTCGTCTTCGGGATGGACGCCGTCCGCGACTACCGCCGGGTCCACAAGCTCGTGGGCGTGATGCCCCAAGAAGAGGCGCTCGACAGCTGGTTCCTCAACGTGCGCGAGATCCTCATCTACAACGCCGGGTACTTCGGGATCCCGCCTCGGGAGGCGCGCCGCCGGGCGGACGCGCTGCTACGGCGCTTCGATCTGTGGGACAAGCGCAAATCCCAAGTCAACGAGCTCTCGGGCGGGATGAAGCGGCGGCTGATGCTGGCGAAAGCCCTCATCCACGACCCCGAGATTCTCATTTTAGACGAGCCCACCGCCGGGGCCGACGTGGCCCTGCGAAGGCAGCTCTGGACGCTCATGCGGGAGCTGAACGCGCAGGGGAAGACCGTTCTGCTCACGACGCACTACTTAGAGGAGGCCGAGGAGCTGTGCGGGCGGGTGGCCATCCTCGACCGGGGGGAGTTGGTGGCCGTCGGCCCGCCCGAGGAGCTCACGAAGCGGGTGGGTGGGGACGTCGTCGAACTCGAGCTGGACGCCCTCCCGTCGGCCCTCGGGAGCGACAAGCTCAAGGCGTTGGCCGCCAAGTCGGGCGCGGCGCTGCAAGACGGAAGGCTCGTGCTGCCGGGCACGCTGGAGGACCCCAAAGTGCTAGAGATCTTAAGCGAGCTGGCCCGCTCCGGCGTGAAGATCCGAGCGATTCACGCCCGCCGGTCGCGCTTGGAGGACGTGTTCGTGGAACTGACCAAGGGGTTGAAATCGTGAGCGCTCCCCTCGAGACGACGCCGTCGGACGCGGCTGCGGCAAAGAAGGCGCGAATCTCGCTCCAAGAGAACGCGATCGGGTTCTACACCCTCTGGAAGCGGGAGATGGTCCGCTACCTCAAGGACCCGTTGGACACGATCGCGCCGCCGATCCTCTCCGTGGTGCTCTTCATGTTGATCTTCGGGCTGGCGCTGGGGGCCCGCCTCGGGGAGGTGGAGGGCGTCCCGTACATCCAGTTCATGCTCCCCGGCCTGCTCTTGATGTCCGTGATCCTGAACTCGTTCTACAACCCGGCCTACAGCGTGTTTCAATCCCGCTGGCAGGGGAACGTCTTCGACTTCTTGTCGAGCCCGTTGTCGTACACCCAGATGGCCACGGCGATCATCGCGGCGGGGGTCTGTCGCGGCCTGATCGTGGGCGCGATCGTCTTAGGGGCCGCCGTCCTGCTGACGGACCTCCCGTTCGTCCATCCCCCGCTGGTGGTGCTGGAGCTCCTGTTGGTGTCGGTGGCGTTCGCGGGCTTCGGCTGCGTCGTGGGGCTGTGGACCAAGGGCTGGGACGGGGTGAACGCCGTCTCCATCTTCCTCTTGGACCCCTTGGTGATGCTGGGGGGCGTCTTCTACTCGCTGGAGATGCTCGAGGGCGTGCCCGTCTTGGAGGCCCTCACGCGCTGGAACCCGTTTACGTACTTGACCGGCGCGTTCCGCTACGGGGTGCTGGGGACCTCGGACGTGAGCCCGGAGCCCGGTTTGGCGATGAGCGCCCTCCTGGCGCTGGGGATGACGCTCTGGGCGGTCGTCCTGTTCCGTCGAGGCTATCACTTGAAGAGCTGAGCCGGAGCGCAGAGGACCCGCGCTCACTCAGATCCCCAGCTCCGCCCGCGTCCTCAGGAACTCCACGAGCTGATCCCGTGACACGAGGCCCAGAAGCCGTCCGTCCTCCACGACGAGGACTTGGTTGACGCCGTCGACGCTCATCTGCTCGAGCAGGGCGTCCAGGGGGGTGTCGGAGCGGACCCGCACGACCTGTTCCAGAGGGGTCATCGTCTCGCCCACCGTCCGGGATGCCCATACCCCCCGGGGGATCTCCTTGACGTGGTGCAGGGTCACGATCCCCAAGAGCCGACCGGAGGCGTCCACCACGGGGTAGCAGCGCCGCCCCGTCCGCAGGATGTAGCGGTGGACCAGCTCTTCCAGGGGGAGCTCGGGCGGGACGGCCAGCAGGTCTTGGACGGGCCGGAGGAGCTCGCCCGCGCGGTGGCGGTGCAGGCTCTCCCGCAGCGCCAGCTGCTGATAGCTCGTCGAGGCGGCGTTCTCCAAGAAGAGCCCGATCAGGACGAACCACAGCCCGCTGAGCCAGTCCCCCAGCAGGAAGGCGAGTCCGACCCCGGCCAGCATGATCAGATACGCGATCCCGCGGCCCGTCCACGACGCGATGCGGGTGGCCTTGAGGAGATCGCCCGTGCTCCCCCAGAGGGCGGCTCGCAGCACCCGCCCGCCGTCCATGGGGAAGCCGGGCAATAAATTAAACAGAGCGAGCAGGAAGTTGATCCGGGAGAGCCACCCGGCCAACGCCGCCAGGGGCGAGTGGAAGGGGGCCGCCAGGGCCAGGAGCCCGAAGAGCGCTCCCAGGGCGACGCTCACCAGGGGGCCCGCGATGGCGATGAGGAACTCTTGGGAGGGGCGAGAGGGCTCGCGGGCGATCTGGGCCACGCCCCCAAACAAGAAGAGCGTGATGCTCCGCACAGGGAGGCCCGTCCTTAGGGCCACGACGCTGTGGCCCAGCTCGTGGGCCAGCACCGAGGCGAAGAAGAGCAGGCTCGTAAGGAGCCCGGTGAGCCAATAGACGCCGGGCGACCAACGGTACTCCATCGGGAAGAGGTGGGCCGAGAGGGTCCACGTGACGAGCACGAAGACCACAAACCAGGACCAATCGAGGCCGATCTCGATGCCCCCGATCTTCCCCAGCCGCAGAGCGTTGCGGATCATGAAACGCCTGTAGTGCCGGCGCGGACGTATCGGAGCAGGAACCCTCAAGCCTCGACGATCACCTTTCCGGTCATCCAGGGGTGAAGGCTGCAGAAGTACTCGTACGTCCCAGGCTCCGTGAACTCAAACTCGAAGCGTTCGCCTTGGGCGAGCGATCCGGAGTCGAAGACCCCGCTGGGGCTGGTGCTCGTGGCCGTGTGGGGAGCGCGGTCCCGGTTGATCCAGGTGACCGTGGTCCCCACAGGGACTTGGATCACGGCGGGGACGAACTTGAAATCGACGATCTCCACGGTCTGAGTGGCCACCGGAGGCTTTTCCCTTCCCCCATCGCCGTCTTGGGGCTTCTTGCCATACAGCCCCTCCAAAAAGGCACACCCACCGAGGGCGCCTCCCAGCACGAGCCCTCCCACCGTCAAGCCGGCACTCCGCAGGAGTTCCCTCCTCGTCATCGGCCCTGCTCCTCCTTTCCGTATACCCCATTGAGACCATTGTACCTTAGTCCTCCGTCTTGTGTACACTCCGCCGGTCCTTGGCTCCTGCTTCCGAGCGCGCGCCCCGGCCCCGCTCGGTCCCCGCACGCGGGAAGGACCGTGGGGCTTCCTGGATCCCCTCGGGCGGAGGGAGGGAGACGGGGGCCCGATCCGGGTCCCGAGCAGTTGGGGGAGCAACGGGTCCCTCGGACGCCAGGGCGACGGCCGTGGACAGGTCGAGGCCCCGGCCCCGCTGCACCTCTTCCCGGAAGGCAACTTCCCCCAGGGCTGCCTTCAGCGAGGCGATCGTCCGGTCGGAGAACATCACGGTCTCCAGCCCGAGGCTAGCCCCGCAGGCCTCGAGCGTCTCGTACGCCGCGCCGAGCAGCCGAGCCGCCCTCCGCGGGTCTTGGGAAGCGAGGACCCCGGCAATCCGAACGAGGTTGACGCCCAGGCTCCGGTGGGCTCCCAACTCCCGACGGATCGCCAGGCTCTCCCGGTAGTACCGCCCGGCGCGCTCCTTGTCTCCCTCCAGTTCGGCCAGCTCGCCTAGGTTCACCAGGTTGATGGACTCCTCGTGTCGCTGGCCCAGGCGACGGTTGAGCGCCAACGCCTCTTCGTACGCCCGTCGGGCAGCCCGAACCTCGCTGGCCTGCAGCGCGTGGTTTCCTCGGTAGTTCAGCGCGACGGCTACTCCCCGCAGGTCTCGGCGTCTCCGGTAGATCGCGATCGCTTCCCGTTGGAGCGCCTCGGCTCCGGCCCGATCCCCTCGTTGAACCGCCCCATTGCTCGCGCGCAGGAGGGCATAGGCAAGCATCTCCTCTTGCGCGGCTCCGCACCCCCGGAGGAGCCGGACGGCCTCCTCGAGGAGTGCCTGCACGGCGCGGCGATGATCCCCTTCCCGGAGGGAGAGGAGCTGCACCGCGCCGAGCCGGAGCCGAGCGCGCAAGGCGGGCGGGATCGTCGCTTGCGTCTCCGCCTCCTCCTGACGGAGGGCCATCCCCGTCCAGTGGCTCCCCTCGGCGACCCGTCCGGTGACGAACCAAAACCGCTGGAGAGCACAGATAAGGCGCAAGGCGGCCTCCGTCTCCCCTCGGCGGAACGCTTCCTGTAGGGCGGCTCGGAACTCCTTTGCATCCTCCCTCAGGCGGTGAAGCCAAAGGAGCTCCTCGGGGCTGAGGAGTCCCCGCTCGCCCTGCTCGGCCCGCTCCCGAAAGAGGTTGAGATGGCGCGCGCAGACGCTCTCCTCCTCCCCGGCGGCCTCGAGTCGCTCCCGGGCATACCGGCGCACGGTCTCCAAGAGCCCGTAGCGGTCCGTCTCGAACCGCACGAGCGACTTGTCGACCAGGTTGCTCAGGAGATCAGCGATCCGCCGTGGCGCCAACCCGTCTCCGCTGCAGACGGTCTCGATGACCTCCAAGGGGACCTCGCCCGCGAAGACGGAGATCCGCCGGAGCAGCCGCTGCTCGTCGGGGGGGAGCAGTTGATAGCTCCAGTCCATCGTCGCCTGTAGCGTCCTCGGGGGGCGGTGCAGAGTCCCGCGGCCCTCCAGGGGCAGCGAGCGGAACCGGTCATCCAGGCGTGCGACCAGCGCCTCCAGGGGAAGGGAGCGGACGCGAACCGCCGCCAGCTCGAGCGCCAGGGGGAGTCCATCCAAGCGACGGCAGATCGTATGCACAACCTCCGCGTCTGTCCCCTCGGGGGCGAAGTCCGGTTGGTGATCTCTCACCCGTTCCACGAAGAGCCGCACCGCGTCGTAGCGCTCGAGGGCTTGGGGTGTGGCTCCCGGTGGGGGCAGTTCCAGGGGCTTGACCTCCCAAACCCTCTCCCCCGGAAGCCCCAGCCTCTGCCGGCTGGTGGCCAGGACCCTCAGGGCGGGACAGCTCGACAACAGGGGAACGAGGAAGTCCGCGAGGGCGTCGAGCAGGTGCTCGCAGTTGTCCAGGACGAGCAACAGGCGTTGGGGACGAAGGGTACAGGCGAGCGCGTCGGATAGAGGACGATCCGGGTCCTCCCGGACGCCCAAGGCAGCGGCGACCGCCTGGGGGATACCCTCGGGGACCGAGACACCTACGGAAGCCAACTCCGCCCATCCGACGCCGTCTTCCAGGCGGCCTTGTAGGGTCCAGGCCGCCTCCAGAGCCAGTCGTGTCTTGCCCACCCCGCCGGGGCCGACCAGCGTCACGAGGCGATGGGACTGCATCGTCCGGCACAGCGCCCGGACCTCTCCTTGTCGTCCCACGAAGGACGTAAGCGGGGCGGGCAGGGAGTGGGGGGGCTCGTGCTCCACTTCGAGGTGCAGACCCTCTCCCGACGCGATCCGCCGTCGGAGGGCCTCGATCTCGGGGCCGGGCTCTATCCCGAGGTCCTCGCGGAGGAGCCGGCGGCACACCTCGTACTGCTCCAAGGCCGCGTCCCGGCGGCCCAGTGCCCCGTAGAGCTCCATCGCGTCCCGGTGGAGGCCTTCGTCCCGGGGCGCCAGCTCCAGGGCGCGGCGGCCGCACTCGAGCGCCCGCGCGTAGTGGCCTCGGGCCCTATGGTCTCTCAACAGGTCCCGAAGGGCTTGAAGGTACAGGTCCTGAAGTCGCTCGGCCTCGACAAGCACCCAGTCTTCGTAGAAGCCGTCGAGAAACCGACCGCGGTAGAGGGAAACGGCCCGCTCCCGGAGATAGACCCGCTCCGCCTCGGGCGCGCGCCGGGCTGCCTCCAGCAACGCCTGGAACTCGTGCACGTCACAGCGGCACTCCACCCCCGGGTGGAGCCGCAAGGTGCGATCGCGCGCGAGGATCGCCTCCTTCCCCAGCAGACGCCGGAGCTGGTAGACGGCCTGCCGGAGGCTGGTGTAGGCCCTCCCGGCGTCGACCTCCGGCCAGAACGTCTCCAGGAGGACCTCCCGGGGATGGGCTCGGTCCCGGCGGTAGACCAGATAGGCGAGCAGGGAAGCGATCTTCTGGCTCCGAAATCCCCGGACGGGCTCCCCACCGAGCTCGACCTGGAGCCCTCCGAAAAAGTGGAGGTTAAGGTCCGCATATCCCATGAGGAGAACTCCTATTCCATCGCAACCACTGTACCCGGCCCGACCGGGAGCGTCAAGGGGAGGACGAGTCGCCTTCTATTGCCGTGATCACGCTTTGTTCACCTCCCCGATGCTACCCTCAGCCTGCTGCTTAAGGCATCCAGCGGCTGTCTCCGTCCGAAGAGCGAGGGAAGGAAGGAGGGATCAATGGCTACAAAGTGGAGGCGTACGGTTCGGGATCGGAACTCGAAGAAAGTCGCTCGACTCAGCCGGATCCCCTTGTTCGAGGGATTGAGTCGGCATGATCTCGAAGCGATCGCGCGCCATGCGGACATCGTAGATCTGCCGCCCAAACGGGTGTTGGCCTGCCCGGGCCAGCTCGGCCTCGAGTTCGTCGTCCTCTTGAAGGGGCAGGCTTCGGTGAGGAGGCAGGGACAGACCGTGACCTGCCTTGCGGCGGGCGACTGCTTCGGCGAGAAGTCCTGCTTGGATCGCAAGCCGCGGGATACCCAGGTCGTGGCCGACACCGCTGTGACCCTGGCCGTCTTTCCCGTCTGCGCCTTCGACTACCTGTTGAACGCGGTGCCCACGCTATCGCATCGGATCCTTCTCCGTCTCTGTCGGAGATTGGACGAGGTCGCCTCTCAAGCCGCCTCTGCGCCCGTACGGGAACCGTCCGCGAACTCCCGATCCTAGCCCAACGAGCACAGTATCGACCTCCGCCGACGGCCGACGCATGCGTATGCGCACGCGGACATGTCTTCTTCATCCCGCCCCTTAAGGCTCAAGTCCTGCCCCGGTGGGTCACCGTTCCCCTTGTCTTCTCCCTCCCTCCTGAGCTATATTGAAGAAAATCGTCCTTCGGAGGAGGGATAGCATGAGACGATTGCCGGCCGGCTCCCTACTGCGTAAGCCTTGGTGGGCCCTGCTGGGGGTGCTGATCTTCCTCGTGACCGGGTGTCCGGGGGTACCGCCGGCTCCGCCGCCCCCGCCGCCGCCCCCACCTCCGCCGCCGCCTCCGCCCCCGCCGCCGCCCGTACCCCTCACCAACGCCCTTTGGGTCTGGGATCGTTGGTTGACGGGTGACCGACAGCAGCTGGTAGACAACAGCGTAGCCAGCAACGTGGACGTGCTCTACATCGAGATCTACAACGGGAACGGCGATCCCAACTCGGGACGGCGCATGGACCCGGACCCGGACATCGCGGACATGGTGAGCCGAGCCCACGCTGCGGGGCTGGAGGCCTGGGCCATCTACGGCTACCTCGACTGGACGACGTTCGGCTGCGATCCCGCAGGCTTCCCGCTCGTGCTCATGAACGAGGTGGTCGACTACAACAACGACAACCCCGGCGCGAAGCTCGACGGGGTCGTCCTCGACCTCATCACCGGCATCCCCGGCGACGACTTCCCAACGATGCTCGCGATGTACGAGTGCATCCGCGACCTGCTGCAGGCCAACGGCATCAAGCTAGGAGTTGCGATCCGCTTCTCCTGGGACATGGACGTCGAGTATCCTGCGGGATCCGGCAACACGAAGCCCCTCTATCAACACATCATCGACTTGGGCCTGGACCAGGTCGTGGTGCTCGCGTACCGGGACAGCGCCGGGGACCCGTGCGCCACGGCAGCCCCCGGCACCGAGGGGATCGTCTGCCTGGCGGAGGACGAAGTGGCCTACGCCAGCGCCCAGGGGCTGGACGGTCTGGTGCTCGTAGGCGTGGAGACGAGCGACTGTGCCCCCGGCTGCGGTCCGGAGTACATCACGTTCGCAGAGGAGGGACAAGCCGCACTCAACGCCGAGCTCGACGGGGTCGTCCAGGCGTTCGCGGACGAGGACGGCTTCGGCGGCTTCGCCGTGCACTTCTATCAGAACGAGTACCTCAAGGGGACGACCGACTGGCCCGCCACCAACCCGGACTTCCCCGACGTCCGCTAGTTCCCCCGGACGGCAGGCGTACTCCGTCCCCGGAGGGATCCCCGATGGGGGGGGTCCCTCCGGGCGTCTTTTGGCCTTCCTTCCGTCCTTGGACTATACTGGAACGGAAGGGTCGGCGGTGTGCTCGCTCCGTGGAGCGGCGCACGCCGCCACCGGGGATAGCGTGCCGTTTCGTTGAAAGGCGAGGATAGAGTTCGGAGAGCCGAGCGAGGAGGGAAGGCGATGGGAGTTTCCAAATCCGGCGGACTTCCCACGGCGGACGAGAAGCTCATCCACGATTGGAACGTTTTCGAGGCGGTTCCCGCCCGCCCTCGTCGCGTGGAGCTCAACGACGAGACCCTCCGCGACGGGATGCAATCCCCTTCCATTACCGATCCTCCCCTCGACGTGAAGGTTCAAGCGCTGCACTACATGGCCGAGCTGGGCATCCCGCACGCCAACATCGGGATGCCCTGCACCAGCCCCAAGATCCAGGAGGCCACCACGGAGCTGGCCAAGACGATCGCCCGCGAGAAGCTCCCCATCCGCCCCAACTGCGCCGCGCGCACCGTGCCCGGCGACGTCCAGGCCATCGTCGACGTCTCCCAAGCCGCGGGGATCCCCGTGGAGGCCGCCGTCTTCATCGGCAGCAGCCCCATCCGCGAGCTGGCCGAGGGCTGGGACCTCGACCGCATGCTCCGGAGCACCGAGGAAGCCATCACCTTCGCTGTTGAGCACGGCTTGGAGGTGATGTACGTCACCGAGGACACCACCCGCGCCCGGCCGGAGGTGCTCCAAAAGCTCTATCGGACGGCGATCGACTGCGGGGCCACCCGGCTGTGCATCGCGGACACGGTGGGCCACGTCACCCCCCACGGCGCGCGGGCCATCGTGCGGTTCTTCCGCGAGGAGATCGTCCGCGACCGCCCGGAGCTGCGCATCGACTGGCACGGGCACAACGACCGCGGGCTGGCGGTGGCCAACGCCCTAGCGGCCTTAGAAGCGGGCGCGGACTGCGTCCACGGGACCATCTTGGGCATCGGCGAGCGGGTGGGGAACACCTCCCTCGATCAGCTGCTCGTAAACCTCGTGCTCCTGGGCTGGCTCGACCAAGACCTAAGCGCGCTGTCGAAGTACTGCGAGCTCATCCATAAGCACTGCGGCGCGCCGCTGCCCTTCAACTACCCGGTGGTGGGCCGGGACGCCTTCCGCACCTCGACGGGCGTCCACGCCGCGGCGATCGTCAAGGCCCAGCAGAAGGGCGACGCTTTCCTAGCCAATCGGGTCTACTCCGGCGTGCCCGCGGAGCTCGTCGGTCGCGAACAGGAGATTGAGATCGGGCCGATGAGCGGGAAGTGGAACGTGATCTACTGGCTTCGAAAACACGGACAGGACCCCCACCCCGAGCTGGTCGAGAAGATCTTGGCCCACGCTAAGAGCGCGGATCGCGTGCTGAGAGAGCAGGAGATCTACGAACTCCTCGCTCGGTGAAGGGGATCGCCGAATCGCAAGGAGGTTGGTATGACAAAAAGACGGGAAGCGGTCATCCTCTCCGGGGTCCGCACGGCCTTCGGGAAGTTCCTGGGGGCGTTCTCGAACGTCTCCGCCATCGACTTGGCGGCCCACGTCGCCAAGGGGGCGCTGGCGCGGGCCGATCTCAGCCCCGACCGAGTGGACCACGTGATCTTCGGGAACGTCTTGCAGACCTCGCCGGACGCCATCTATCTCGCCCGGCACGCGGGGCTCAAGGCGGGCGTGCCCGTGGAGGTCCCCGCCGTGACCGTCAACCGCCTGTGCGGCTCCGGACTGGAGGCCGTCGTCCAAGCGGCCCGGATGGTCCAAGCGGGCGAGGCCGATGTCGTCATCGCGGGCGGGACGGAGAACATGACGCAGGCGCCCTTCGTCGTCCGGGGGGCCCGGCACGGGTTGCGCCTGGGCTCGGCGAAGCTCGAAGACTACCTGTGGGAAGCGCTGTACGACCCCTACGGCGGCTGCACCATGGCCGGGACGGCCAACAACCTCGCTATACAATACGGGATCTCCCGCGAAGAACAGGACGAATTCGCGCTGCGGAGCCACCGGCGGGCCGTGAAGGCCATCGAGAGCGGTCGCTTCGCCGAGGAGATCTACCCCTACGAGATGGAGGTCAAGGGCAAGAAGGTCATAATCGACAGAGACGAGCATCCCCGCAAGGACACCACGATGGAGTCGCTGGCCAAGCTCCCCCTGGCGCCCTTCGAGGGGAACCGATTCGTGACGGCGGGGAACGCCTCAGGGATCAACGACGGCGCGGCGGCCTTGATCATTGCCAGTCGGGAGAAGGCCGAGGAGCTGGGGGTCCAGCCCCTGGGGAGGATCGTGAGCTGGGCCGCCGTGGGGGTGGAGCCCAAGTACATGGGGATCGGCCCCGCTCCGGCCTCCCGCGCGGCCCTGGAGCGGGCCGGGCTCTCCCTGAACGACATCGATCTGATCGAGATCAACGAGGCGTTCGCGGGGCAGTACCTGGCCGTGGAGCGCGAGCTGGAGCTGGACCGCGAGAAGGTGAACGTCAACGGCGGGGCGATCGCGCTGGGCCACCCCTTGGGCGCCAGCGGCGCCCGCCTGGCTTTGACGCTCCTCCTCGAGCTCCAGAAGCAGGGGAAGCAGTTTGGGTTGGCGTCCTTGTGCATCGGCGGCGGGCAGGGGATCGCCGCGGTCTTCGAAGCTCTGTAGATGGGCCTCGGCTTGGAGCTGATCGGCGCCGTCTTGGTGTTCGTGCTCAGCTGGTGGGTGGGCTGGCGGCTCTACCTGCGCTTTTGGCTGAAGCAGCGAGGGTTGGTGAAGCGCTGCGCCCACTGCGGGCGGTACATCCGCGGGGACCCGATGCCCACCTACTGTCCCGAGTGCGGGGAGGTGCTCATCCAGGGGTCTAGCCGGCGCTAGCAGCGTGGGCGCTTCGTCTGAACGCCAGGAGGGGAAGGAGACAAGCGGGGGATGGCCTCCGGGCGACCGACACCGACGCCGACGATGGACTACGCGGGCCTCAAGCAGGTCTTTCGCTTCGAGGTCTCGCGCTTCCCCTTCGCCCCGGAAGAGCGCCGGCGGGTGCTGCGTCGGGCCTATCGCGAGCTGGAAGCGGTCTTGAGAGAAGCGGTCCGGGAGCTGGAGCACGAGTGGGGCGATCCCCGACGCATCCCGCCGCGGGTGCTCCTTGCCCGCTTAAGCAAGATCCACGATTCCCTCCAAGGGGTTCAGCAGGAGCACGAGGTCCACTTCTCCCCCGAGCTGCGGGGAGGGTTGGAGACCCTATGCGAGCACGTTCGCCGCCTTCGGGAGGGCATTGGCCGGGGCCAAGGGGGCCTGGGCCCGGCGCTCAAAGAGCTCTCCCTGCGTCTGGAGGAGCTGAAGCGCATCCTGGGCCAAGTGCACCGGCTGTGATTCGAGGTTTGCAACTCCTCCCTTCCGGCGCTACCATGCTTCCGTCATGGCTCTTCGAGTCCTCACCCGCAAAGAACAGCGCTGGTCCGCACAGTCCTTCCTGCCCTTCTTTGCCCCCTAGCGGGGGCATTTTCCATCATCCCGATAGCGGCTTAAGCAACAGACCGTACGCTTTGGCTTTCCCCGACCCCGGCGATGGGGTACAATACGGCCAAATTCCCAAGGAGCCGGTCATGAGCCTACGAGAACTCCAAGAGAGAATTGAACACATCAAGAGAGAGAGCCAAGAGGCCCTCCAACGCTGCCGCAGCGTAAAGGACTGCGAGGGAGTCCGGGTGACGTTCTTAGGCCGCCGCGGGAAGGTGACCACGCTCTTCGAATATCTCAAAGATCTCTCGGGGGAGGAGCGCCCCCAAGCGGGACGACTCCTCAACGAGCTTAAATCACACATCGAGGCCCAACTCGAGGCCCGAGCCTACCAGCTCAAGGCACAAGAGCTGGAAGAACAGCTCCAAAAGGAACGTCTCGACGTCACCCTGCCCGGGCGGGCTTACCGCCTGGGGACGCTTCACGTGATCACCCAGACGCTGCGCGAAATCTATCGCATCTTCCAGCAGATGGGCTTCGAGGTCTACCAGACCCGCGAGGTCGAGACGGACGAGATGAACTTTCAGCTCCTGAACATCCCCCCGGACCACCCGGCCCGCGAGATGCAGAGCACCTTCTACACCACGACCCCGGGGGTCATCTTGAGGACGCACACCTCCCCCGGCCAGATTCGGGTCATGAGAGAGCGCTGCCCCGAGCCCATCCGCGTGATCCTTCCGGGGAAGTGCTATCGCTACGAGCAGATCACCCCGCGCTCGGAAATTCAATTCACCCAGGTCGAGGGGCTCGCGGTGGGTCGAGGGGTTCGCATGAGCGATCTCAAAGGGGTGCTCACGGAGTTCGCCCGCCAGATGTTCGGCCCCGAGACGGCGGTGAAACTTAGGGGAAGCTACTTCCCCTTTACCGAGCCGAGCGTGGAGCTGGACATCCGCTGTATTCTGTGCGAGGGGCGCGGCTGCCGCGTCTGCAAGGGCACGGGCTGGCTCGAGATCCTGGGGGCCGGAATGGTCCACCCCACGGTGCTTCAGAACGGGGGCTACGACCCGGAAGAATTTACGGGCTTCGCCTTCGGGATGGGACCCGAGAGGATCGCGATGCTCAAGCACCGCATCGAGGACATCCGGCTGTTCCTGGGGAACGACCTGCGCTTTCTGGAGCAGTTTGGGTAAAGAAGCGGTCAGCCGTCAGCCGTCAGCAGGGAGTTGCCGGCCACGGATCGCGGATCTTGCGGATGGCGGACTGCGGATCGCTCGCGAAAGGAGTTGCAATGGCCGAGACGAAGTGCAACGTCTGCCGGGGCACGGGGAAGTGCCGCAGCTGCAAGGGGCGGGGTGTGGTGATCAAACACGCCGGGGCGCCCACCCAACGCTGCCCCGAGTGCCAAGGGAGCGGCGAGTGTCCCGTCTGCGAGGGGAAGGGCGTCCTTGAGGCCTCCTCGGAAACGGAATCCGCCACGGCAGAGGAGGAGTAAATGCGGGTCTCGATCCGTTGGCTCAAGGAGTTCGTGGATCTCGATAGCGTGGGGCTCTCCACGGAGGAGCTTGCGGAGCGCCTGACCTTGGCGGGTCTGGAGGTCGGCGCTATAGAGAAGATCCCTCAGGAGCTGAGCTGGGAGGGGATCGTCGTCGGCGAGATCGTGGGCGTGGAGCCCCACCCCAATGCCGATCGTCTGGTGATCGCCCACGTGGACTGGGGGGAAGGCCCCATCCCCAGCGTGACGGGCGCGCCCAACGTGACGCCGAATACAAAAGGCGTCAGGGTGGCCGTCGCCCTCCCCGGAGCCCAGGTCGTCAACGCCTATCAAGACGAGCCGCCCCTTATGACCGTCAAGGCCACGAAGATCCGCGGCGCGGAGTCGAAGGCCGTGATCTGCTCCGAGAAGGAGCTGGGCCTCTCCGACGACCACACCGGGGTTTTGGTGTTGGACGAGGACGCCCCCGTGGGGACGCCCCTGGTGGAGCTGTTAGGCGACGAGGTGTTAGACATCGAGCTTACGCCCAACTTGGGGCGCTGCCTCTCCATGGTGGGCGTCGCCCGCGAGGTGGCCGCGCTCACGGGAGCCAAGCTCCATGTGAAAGAGCCCCGCCGGCGGCCCTCCGGGGAGGGCCCGTCGGCGGAGGAGTGGGCCCGCGTCGTCATCGAAGACCCCGAGCTGTGCCCCCGCTACATCGCGGCCCTCGTGCGGGACGTGCAGAACGCGGCAGAGGCCCCCTTCTGGATGCGCTATCGGTTGTTGCTCTACGGGATGCGGCCCATCAGCCCGTTGGTGGACATCACGAACTACGTGATGCTCGAATGGGGCCAGCCCCTCCACGCGTTCGATTACGACAAACTGAAGGCCCGCGTCGGCGGGGAAAACCCCACGATCATCGTCCGCCGGGCCAAACCCGGCGAGAAGATCACCACCTTGGACGGCGTCGAGCGGACGCTCGACGAGGAGATGCTCCTCATCTGCGACGAGGTCGGACCCATCGCGATCGCGGGGGTCATGGGCGGGCTCGACACGGAAGTGGACGAAACTACCCGCAACGTCTTGTTGGAGTCCGCCAGCTTTCACGCGATCAACAACCGCCGCACGGCCCAGAAGCTGCAACTCTTCAGCGAAGCGTCCTTGCGCTTCAGTAGGGGGGTGCCCCCGGAGCTGTCCGAGCGGGGGGCCGTCCGGGCCGCGGAGCTCATGCGCGTTG
>JALSGO010000097.1 GCA_026982655.1 Candidatus Bipolaricaulota bacterium | reverse complement strand
AGAAGCCCTTCTCGCAGAAGACGTCGCAGAACTCCGCCAGCCCGCGGCGGCGGACCTCGGGGATCATCCGCGTGATGATCTCCTCGAGGTACTCCGACTTTTTGGTGCCCTCGGGGACGGCGTGGGCTCCCAAGAACGTAGGGATGACCTCTTGGGGTCGATCCCGCTCCAGCCTTCGGATGACCCGGAGGAGCTTGAGCTCGCTCTCCGTGTCGAGCCCGTAGCCGCTCTTGACCTCCACGGTCGTGGTGCCGCGGCGGAGCATCCCCTCCAGATACCGTTGGGAGATGCGGTAGAGCTCCTCCTCGGAGGCGGCGCGCACCCGCTTCACGGTGGTGAGGATCCCCTTGCCGTAGGGCTCCCCCAAGCAGCGGGCGAGAAATTCCTCCTCGCGGGTGCCGGCAAAGACGGCGTGGGTGTGGGGGTCCACAAAGCCGGGGAGGACCAAGCCGCGGCGGGCGTCGTAGACCTCCTCGCGGAGCCGTCCGGGGAGGTCGGTCATCGGCCCGACGGAGACGATCTTCCCTCGGGTGATCTTGACGAAGGCGTCCTCCAGGACCGTGAGCTGTCCCATCGCCTCCCCGCCCAGGGCGCTATCCCCCTGGGGGGTGACGAGCTGGCCGATGTTGACGATGAGCATGGCCCCGCATTATAGCGAACAGACCTGTAGCCTGTAAACGCACCCCGGAGGTGAGCTCCCCCTAACGAGCCAGGCCTTGACAGGCGAACATGTGTATGCTATAAGGGGACGATCCGACACGCAGAGGTGGCCGTGGCAGCTTACCCGCAAGCAGAAAGAGGTTTTGCGCTTCCTCGTCGAGTGCGCCAGTAGCGAGCACCCCTCTTCGCATCGGCCTCGACCCGGCGGGTAAGCACAAGACGCGGGAAGGGCTCCGCCGTAAGCTTGAGGTAGGGATAGCGCTTGTCGTCCCTTAGAAGCGGTGCCAGTGGATGCCTGCTTCCAGATCCCGGGTGCCGGAGAGGAAGTAGGCCCCTCCCGTCCATACGCCGAGGGAGCGGGTGAGCGAGACCTCTGCCTCCCAGCCGAAGCCGGGGACGAAGACGTCAGGTTCGGCTGGGAGCAGACCAACAAAAGCTATTCGAGAGGCTGGAGAGGAAACCGTTGTACAAACAAGGAGTCCGAGAAAGATGCTTGCTCTTCGCATGCAGAGCGAGGCATTAGTCTTGAACTTGATCCTCATTCTCGGCAATTCTATTATTATTGAGGATCACCTCAGGGTTGTAATACGTTTGCACCCCGGTCCACCAGTTCTGCGTAATTTCGTTGTCTTGAATGACCGCCCAGGAAGAGTCGTAAACGACGATCCCCGCCATCCCATTTCTCTGGATGAGATTGTTCTCGATCCAGGCGTTCGCCCCGTCCACGGAGATCCCCGGCAAGTTATTGAGGATCTCATTCCCTTGGATCTGAGCGGAGAGCCATCGCATCCCCAGCTGTGGCATGCCCTCCAGTCGCAGCACGATGCCCCCCTTGTTGTAGCGGAAGTCGGTGTCGTATACGAGATTGCCGTTCCCCTCGATCCGGTTGTTCTCAATCCTGGCGTGCATGAACCCGTTCAGCAGCAAGATGCCTGCCATGTTCTTGAGGATGCGGCTCTCTCGGATTGTCACACGGGCCATGCCCTCCACGTAGATGCCGGCCCGCCCTTCGGTGATGGTTACGCCGGAGATGTTCAGCCGGATGGGGAAGGGGAAGCTGATGGCGTAGATCACGTCTTGCTTGTGGTCTGGGGCCTTCAGGATGACTTGGCTGGCATCGACGCCCTGGAGCGTAATGGACTTGGAGATATGCAGGGATTCTATGTACGTGCCGGGTAGGATCTGAAGAATATCTCCATTGTGAGCGATGTCGATCGCCTGCTGGATGGAGCTGTAAACGCATCCTGAAGGACAGACGGTGAGCGTTTGAGGTTGGTAATCAAATCCCACCAGCACGATCCATCCTAGAGATCCTAGGGTGATCAACAGGGCTCTCAGCTTGCGACGCGAGTTTATAGTCCTCATCCTCTATCTATCCCCTCTTCTAGACGATTATACAAATACAATCACTGGAGACGTACGTCTCACGATAGGCATCCCCCTTGGCACCGGTTCTCGCGGGCTCAATGGTCACACCGTCTGAGGCTTGAGCGCCTTGCGAGGGGGGATACTCCTTGAGAAATTCCTCGGGTGTTTGGGCTATGCCTGCACAGATGCCCTTCTGTTGACAGGCTTGTCTCTTGGCATCCTCCAGAGTGAACCGGTCGTTACATCCGATGCAGACAACATGGTTCTCTCCGCCCTCATCGGTCCATG
>JALSGO010000096.1 GCA_026982655.1 Candidatus Bipolaricaulota bacterium | reverse complement strand
CGTCTCCTTTGTTCCTGCGTGGAAACAAGGTAAGCGGTTGATCTGGGACGCCCTTCACGCGCGGCCCCGCGTGCTGTAGAAGCAGCCTCCTCATTTCCGGAATCGAGGAGGGAGGCGATGCGAGTCCTCACAGATGGTCGTGTGCGGCGGACGGAGTCTGAGTGGCGGTCGATTCTTGCCCGCTACGAGCGGAGCGGGCTGTCCGAGTCGGCGTTCTGCCGGGAGGTGAAGCTGTCGCGGAGCACGTTCATGAAGTGGAAGCGGCGGCTCGCGGGCATCGCAGCGCCCGCCCCCGCGTTCGTGGAGTGGATCGCGCCTTCGGGGGCTGCGGAGGAGGTGCCGGCACGCGGCGGCGAGTTCGAGCTCACGCTGCCGGGCGGCGCCGTGCTGCGCTGGAAGGCATAGAGGTGTGGTCGGGCACCGCGCCGCGTCGGATCTTCGCGTACACGGAGCCCACGGACATGAGGAAGTCGTTCCAAGGATTGCTCGCGCTGGTGCAGCAGGTGTTCCGTGAAGAGGATCCCTACTCGGGGAGTTGGTTTGTCTTCGTGAATCGTCGAGGCAATTACGTGAAGGCGATCGCCTGGGATCGCACGGGCTTTGCGCTGTATGCGAAGCGGCTCGAGCGCGGTCGCTTCGTCTTTCCGAGCGAGTCGGTGTCGCAAGAGTTGTCGGAGAGATCGTTTCGGTTCCTTTTGGACGGCATTCCTCTTGGCAAGCGACGTTCGTTGCGATAAAAGGAGAGCGTGGGGCGTGAGGAGCTGGCACGGGCGAGTCGCGAGGAGTTGATCGATCTCGTGATCGCCTCGCAGGTGCGTCTGGAAGAGGTCGAGCAGCAGCTGCGCTGGTTCAAGCAGCAGATTTTCGGCCCCAAGTCGGAGCGCCGGATCGCGGTCGACCCCTCCCAGCTCTCGCTCGGTGAAGGCCTGGTCGAGCCCACCGAGCCGAAGGATGCGGGGACGCCGGTGCGCGAGCATGTGCGGCGCCCGCGACCCAAGCCGGAGGAGGTCGAGGATCCGGGGCTTCGCTTCGACGACACGGTGCCGGTGCAGCGGATCGTGGTCGAGGATCCGGCGCTCGAAGGCCTGCGCGAGGGCATCGACTATACGGTGGTCTCGGAGAAGAAGTCCTACCGACTGGCGCAACAGCCGGCCTCCTACAGGGTGCTGGAGATCGTGCGCCCCGTCGTAAAGCTCGCCGAAACGGGTGCCCTGACGAGCCCGATGGCGCCGCCCTCGGTTCTGCCAGGCAGCTACGCGGATGTGAGCTTGCTGGCGGGGATGCTCGTGGACAAGTTCCGCTACCACCTCCCGCTCTACCGCCAGCACCAGCGGCTTCAGGCCGCGGGGGTCACCGTGAGCCGGTCTTCGTTGACGACCTGGGTGCACCGGGCCGTGGCACTCCTCGAGCCCATCTACGAGGCCCAGCTGGCTTCGATCCGGAGCGGGCGGGTCGTCGCGATGGACGAGACGCCGATCCGCGCCGGCCGCCAGAAGGGGAAGATGCGCACGGGTTACTTCTGGCCCGTCTACGGCGACCGGGAGGAGGTGGCTTTTCCCTTTGCGCGGACCCGGGCACGACCTCACATCGAGGAGATCCTCGGGGCCTTTGACGGCACGTTGGTCTCAGATGGCTATGAGGCTTACGAGCGCTTTGCGACACGCAGAGATTCGATCGTGCACGCGCTGTGCTGGGCCCACACGCGCCGGGGCTTCGTGAAGGCGGAAGACGTGGAGCCGGCACGGGCCACGCAGGCCCTCGAGCAGATCCGCGCGCTCTACGAGATCGAACGGGAGATCACAGAACAGCAGCTCGAGGGCGAGGCCAAGCTGGCGGCACGGGGCCAGCGCAGCCAGCCCTTGGTGGCGGCCTTCTTTGCCTGGCTCGAGCGGGAGCTCGTCGAGCACGCGCTGCTGCCCACCAACCCCTTCACGAAGGCCGCACTCTACGCCCTCGAGCGCAAGAAGGGACTCGAGGTCTTCCTCACGGATCCCGACGTCCCCATCGATACCAACCATCTCGAGCGCGCCCTGCGCCCCATCCCCATGGGGCGGAAGAACTGGTTATTCTGCTGGACAGAAGTGGGGGCGGAGGTCGTCGGGCAGATCCAGAGCCTGATCTCCACGTGCGTGCTTCACGACGTCGATCCCTACACCTATCTGGTCGACGTCTTGCAGCGGGTCGACACGCACCCCTTCTCCCAGGTCGAGCAGCTCACGCCACGCCTCTGGAAAGAGCACTTCGCGAGCGATCCAATGCGCTCGATGCTCGAGACCGCCATCGCCTGAAGCGCCTGAAGCACTGGCCCCGCGCCACGTCCTCGCAAGGGCGGCCCACGCTGACCGCTTACGACCGGAGCGC